>CANIFC010000015.1 GCA_947466695.1 Oxalobacteraceae bacterium
AATAACGGCGTGTTGACCAACAGGCTGACGTTATCGAGATAACCAATCACCTTGACAAAATGGCGCTCACCGACATCGCCGCCGGTAACCAGCGGCAGTTGTAGCTGCACCCTGTCACCGACACGCAGACGCATGTCAGGGAAAGTAAATAGGCCTGTAGTGTCCCCATCAGTGATATGTTTTTGAATATCCATGTTTTGCCTGGCCTGATAAGGTGTGATTGATGTTGGATGGTCAGCAAGGCAAATCAAATTAATCACAATGATCAGCTACGGCAACTCAGGGAGTTTATAGGTTCATAAGAAAACCAGCAACGAACTTAATAATAAAAATACTGAAAATTACATGCTGCTGTTATATCACTACGCTCTGTTACGGCGCTAATGCCCATTATTAATAAAAAGATAATTACTTGGATCATGGGCGCGTTCATCGGTAACAACCAATAAAAAAAACATAATAACCAGTCCTGCTGCCCTGATGCCTATACGCTGCAAACCGCGCCGTCTTTGACCCGGCAGGCCACATTTCAGTCTCTCTTGCAAGGTGTGACTTGATTGGTCATCAAGGACAGGCCTAACCAACGAACACGCTCCTACCGGAAGCTTTTATGACCTTAATTTCCTCGATAGCGCTTGAAAATCTCTGCAGGCATACCAACTTGCGAAGGGTCAACCCAATGGAGCCAGATCATGTCGCCGCAAGAAAATCAACTGTTACAAAACTTTTTGCAACAACTGCTGGATGTGAAGTTAGCAAATAAGGATCAGGAGGTCGCCAGCCTCATTGACAAGGCGGCTCAGCAGCAGCCAGACGCGGTTTATTTGCTGGTACAACGGGCCTTGATTCAGGATCAGGCCATGTTGGCAGCACAGCAGAAAATCACGCAACTGGAGGAGGATTTATCCAGGGCCAAACCTGCCACTACCGAAAGCTTTTTTGGCAATAGCGGCGCCTGGGGCAATAGCGCCAGCACAAATGCCAGTACAAGTTCACGCTTCGGCTCAGGTGCCAATCTTCCGGCTGCCAACAATACTGCGATGAGTGCACCAGGCGGCAACTACGCCAGCCCTGGTGCGCAGTTCAGTTCCAATGCGCAGGCAAGTGCGCAAGCCGCCCGCCCCTCATTTTTTAGCGGCAATACCGGCAGCATGTTAGGTACCGTTGCGGCAACGGCAGCTGGTGTCGCCGCCGGCGCCTTCCTGTTTCAGGGATTAGGCAGCATGATGGGTGGCGGCGCCCATCATGGAGCGGGATCGGCAGCAACACCGGCAACGCCTGCAACACCGGAAACACCGGCAGCATCAGCAGCAGCCAGCGAACCCGGTGCAGACCAGGGACTTATTGCCAACTCGTTTCCGGAAGAAAGCGCTACACTGGCCGATGCAGGCAGTGACATGGATGCCAGCGATTTTTCTGACGAATTCTAGTTAAACCTACCGCTCACTGAGCTAAAACTGGCACCAGAGTGCTTTACGGGGCATTTCACTGTATCAATCATATTGGTCGTGAAATGCCTTTACAGCGGGGTAGCCGCGCTGACCCACCCAACCCGCTAAAGCGCAGCAGCCTCTTATTTCGAGGCCGCCCCGCGTATCATCCTCACTGCACCATGAAACAGTTCGCGGACATCCCTGTCCGCTTCTGCCTCGCGCATTTTTGAAAGCATCAGTGCCGGGAATACCGTAATACCCTGGCCTTCCGTCATCAGTACCGGAGTCCGGTTGTCGTCATCGTTAAACACTGCCCATTGCGCACCGGTTTCCTGTATCAGCGCATCGCCAAATACTGTATCGAGCCCGGCCTTGAGCCTGGCCTCAATGGCAGGCTCCATCTGCTGTTGCAAGATGGACTCGATAGTCCTGAGTTTACCTTCAACACTATCGTATTGATATGGCGCGTCAGATTTGATGTGTCCGCGCGCCCAGCGCCGGTGCTCTTCGAGCTGCAACATATCGGACGTCGACAGATATTCCAGTTGCGGGTCCTTTGCGCTGGCCGCGATGTCTGCTGCACTCGCTGGCGTCATCGACCTGGTGCCGAGGTACGCCCAGGCCGCACCGATCAGCAAGCCAGCGGTGTGCGCCCAGTTGGCGATAGCGCCAAGCAAGCCAGTCCAGCACAGCAAGAACCAGATCAGCATCATGTTGACCGTCGTCTTGTGCAAATCGGCAGAAAATTTCGGATCGTAGCGACCGCGTATCCAGATGTAGCCAAACAGGCCGTACACGACACCCGACATACCGCCAAAATAAACCGAGCGGGCGAACAGGTATTGGGCCAGATTGGACAAGGCAGCCACGACCACGACAAACACAACATAAAATCCCACGCCTTTTTTCAGCTCGATCAGTTTGCCCAGATCCCACACCCACAGCATGTTGAACGCCAGGTGGAGAAAGCCGAAATGAATAAAAATAGGGGTGATCAGGCGCCAGACCTGACCGCTGAAAACATCGCTTAAGCCGGCGCTGCCGGGGGTGGCAATGAAGAGTAGTTGCAGGGCGTCACGCGAAGCTCCCAGATTGGAAGCTGCCGCAACCAAACCGCACAGTGCGATGAGGGCAATTGATACCGATGAGTAGGGTTTTACTTTTTTCATTAATCAGACGTAGTTGTAAGTCAAGAAGCGGAGGGTCAGCTCATGAAAAGTGGGAGTGCTAAAAGTCCAAGGCCGGCATGAAGCGTGTAACAATTATGGCATGCCAACCGCATAGCGATTGCGTGCTCATGCAATTTGTCATGAAATAACCGGCAATGGTTCGCTAGCTGAAAAATTTTAGAATACCCATTTACTCAAACATGGCCACATGCTGACCATGTGCCCCGCACCCGTTTTGCCCGGCGCACTCTTTTTTAATTTGAGAAATATGCCGGAGCTAGTACAAAACATCATCACTCCTATTTTTTAGTGACATGACATCCAAATCGTGACTTCGTGCGTTAACAAGAAACACGTCGAAAATTACACCGGGATACATGCGGGCATCTGCCTTTTTTCCGCGCATCTCCGGCCACTTTTGGAAAGAATTGCCATGTATGGATCTCCAGCACCATCTTCTACGCCATTGAGCGGACTTGTGGGATTTCTCTTGCTGTTGGGCCTGTCGCTCTTGCCGGTGATTGCCAGTGCGCAGGCAGATCCGCCCGGCCGTGTTGCGCGCCTGAGTTATTCCAGCGGCACAGTGAGTATCCTGCCCGCCGGCACCGATCAATGGGTCGGCGCAGACTTCAACCGGCCGCTCACTACCGGCGACCGCCTGTGGGTGCCACCCGATACCAGGGCTGAATTACATATTGGCGCAAGCGCGCTACGCCTGGATGAAAAAACCAGCCTGACGATCATTCATCTCAGTGACGATAAGCTCCAGCTCAGCATGACCGAAGGCAGCATATTGCTGCGCTTGCGTAGTCTGGCAAATCAGGAGTCGGTTGAGATTAACACGCCCAATCTGGCTTTTTTACCGCAAGAAGCGGGCGAGTACCGGCTCAGCGCCAATAATGACACGAGCAGCATTATCATCCGGCGCGGTTCCGGCGTTGTCTACGGAGAGCGCGACAGCATTAGCTTGAGGGAGGCGGAACAAGCCAGTTTTAGCGGTATTAATCTGGCGCATACCAGCATCAACCGCATGCCGCCGTACGACAATTTTGACCAGTGGGTCAACGAGCGCGACCGGCTCGAAGACAGGTCAGTATCAGCCCGCTATGTTTCCCGCGAGATCATCGGCTACCAGCAACTCGATGAGTACGGAACCTGGGAGACGACGACCCAATACGGTGCCGTCTGGATACCCCGCATTACCGACAGTAGCTGGGCGCCCTATCGCAGCGGCAACTGGCTGTGGGTGGCTCCGTGGGGCTGGACCTGGGTCGATCGCGCCCCGTGGGGCTTCGCTCCCTACCATTATGGCCGCTGGGCCCAGATCGGCCCGCGCTGGGCCTGGGTGCCCGGAGCCTATCAGGGTCGTCCGGTCTATGCACCGGCGCTGGTGGCCTTTGTCGGTGGCGGAGAGCATGGCTTCAATGCCAGCCTGAACGTGTATTCCAGGGGCAATCATGCCCCCGCTGTGGCGTGGTTCCCGCTGGCACCGGGGGAAGTGTATCGCCCGGGCTATCGTAGCAGCCCAACCTATCTGAACAGGATTAACAACACCACAATTTATAACGTCAACAATTCGACAGTGTTCAACAACAACGACAACAACCATCATTACCTGCACCAGCGCAGTAACAATGCAGTGAGTTCACTTCCGGCCGACAGCTTCGTACGCGGCCACAGTAACAATGGGCTGGCCAACCGGTTAGGGCCACGCGAAGTTGCCGGACTGCCGGCCAGTACTGGCGCGCCCTCCATTGCGCCCTCTGGTAGCAGCCTGCTGGGCAATGCCCGGCGCCTTGATCCACCCGCCAGCGAGCGCTCGTCGATACAAGGTCGTCCGCCAGTAGCGAGCGGCAGGCCTGACGGCTTAGCCGCAGGGCAGGAGAATCGCAACGACCGGTTCGTCGCACGATATGGCGCCCGCACCTTTGACCATGGCAACCAGGCTATTGCGATGCCACAGGATGTCAGATCACGCCCCACTCCCGTAATGCCGGCAGCAAACCCCAATAACAACAACAACGGGCAGAATTTATCCCTGCCGTCGGTCAGGAACCTTGATACGCCGGTGACAGGAGCTTCATCGCCGGCCCGATATCCGGAGCAAAGAGCGGCTACGGTCAACTACCGCAGCAACGTGACGATACCCGCACCGCCACCGCTGCCATTGAACAATCTTGCCGGACAAAATTCCGCTCCGGCCGCGATACCAGCTTCACCAATGGTCTCGCCTGTCATGCGATCGGCACCAGCGGGCATCGATACTGGCGAGGCGATACGCCAGCGTTCTCCTCAGGAACGCCCGGAGCAGGCCAGAACGGTAAGAATAGCGCCAGGAATCGCGTCAAGAATAGAGCCGAGAACAGAACCAAGACCGGAGCCAAGACCGGAAGTGAGAGAAGCGATGCGTCAGTTTCCGAGAGAACAGCAAAGAGAGCAGCAAAGAGAACAACAGCGAGAACAACAGCGAGAATCTCCCCATTCCGGCACCAATAATGCGATGCGCCAGGAAAGACAAGCACCTGTACAGATACCGGCTCCGGCTCCGGCTCCGGCTCCAGCACCTGCGCCGCGTGCAATGCCACAAATGCCCGCGCCGCAGGCAGCGCCACGTACCGAGCACCCGGCAGCGGCCGAAGTGCGGGCCGACAGGCAGCGCGGCCCGAATCAAAACAGGGCACGCGAGCAAGAACGGTAAAACCGGTATTGCCGGCAAGTACCCGAACACGTGCCTGGATCAGCACGCAGGTAGCTGTCAACCAAGATGTCGCGTCACTTCAATCAGCTGCCGATCCAGCTCGACGCCAACGCCACGATGCACGCCACAATCAGGCCGACGCTGATCCAGCCGGCCAGCTGTGAAGGGAGTCCGGCGCCGGCCGGCCCCATGAGATCGACATCGCGCGCCAGCAGTTGCAGGGCTACGACGTGCAGCGGCAGCATCACCGCATTGACGATCTGGCTGGTATAAATGAGCGGAATCAAGGGTAAGCCAGGCAGCGAAACAACGCTGGCGGAGGCCACCGTCAAGCCAACAAAAGCAGCGTAAAAATACTGAAAATGGCGTGCATCAAGATCAAGCGAAGCTGGCGCGCCAATGCCTTCGGCAATGGAATACGCGGTCGCGATTGGTACGATCGCCGCGGCCAGCAACGAGGCCCCAAGCAATCCGGCACCAAACAGCACCGTCGCAAACGAACCTGCCAGCGGGCGCAAGGCCACTGCCGCATCACTGGCATCGCGGATATGAATACCGGAGCGGTGCAGCGTCGCGGCGCAGGCGACGGCAATGGCCAGGCCGATCACGCCGGTGAGCACCGAACCAATCATGACATCGATCCGTTCAAAGCGCAGGTTGGCTACAGTAATTTTTTTATCGACCGCATACGACTGGATAAACGCCAGACCCCACGGTGCGAGCGTGGTGCCAAGGGTCGCGGCCAGTGCCATCCAGCCGGGCTGATCGAGCGGCATGTGCGGCACAACCGAGTTATGCCATACCTGTGACCAGTCAGGCGCGGCCAGGATTCCGTCGACGATATACAGCGCCAGCGTCGCTGAAATGACCAGCAACACCCGCTCGATCCGGTGAAACGAGCCCAGCACGACGACGAGTGAAATTAACAGTGCCGCCAGAGGTGCGCCGATCCAGGCCGGAATACCAACCAGTGAACCTGCGGCAGCGACCCCGGCATACTCGGCGCAGATCGTGCCAAAGTTGGCGAACAGCAGGCCCAGTGCCGAAAAATAGCCCCAGCCGCGGCCCCAGTGATCACGGATTACCGCAACGAAACCCTTGCCGGTGGCGGCACCGATGCGTACTGCCATCAAATGAAACTGCACCAGCAAGATCGTGGAAGCGGGAATGATCCATAACAGGCGGTAACCGTGGTCAGCGCCCAGCACCGAATAAGTCGTGATGCCGGCCGGATCGTCGTCCGACAGGCCGGCCAGCAAACCAGGCCCGAGTACGGCAAGAAAGGCGGCGAAGGCACCGGTTCCCGCGGCCCGGATGCGGGCAAAGCGCAAGGCAATACCGCGCTTGTGATGCGCTACAGCATGCGGCGGGCTACCCTTTTTAGAACGGCTGCGCCGCGCCATTGATGCCGCCGTAGATTTTTTTCTGGTCTGTCTGTTTGGTGTGTTCATGGCAGCAACCCACATAGCGCGCATCGGTCGATCTACATGCGCCGGGCAACAGTGACCACGAAACTATGCAACCATGAAGCAAGGATCGGTCACCAGAGATCAACGCGTCCGCTGAGTATCGGTGATCATCCGATGAATTTCAAGAATTGTTTAATTAGCTATCTTTAAAAAGTAAAAAAGACGCCTTTTGGCAACAACGCCCGCTTTTATTTTTTGGAAATTGTCGCGATGTCCGTGTTTTTATTCAGCTTTGCGTAGGTCTGTAAAAAACTGCGTATTTTCAATACATCACTCCATCTCGCAGAGCTTGCTCCGGCGTTAAGCAGGACCAGCGTCGCCTTCTTTTTTGCCAGCTGGATCTGCATAATTACGCAGTTTCCGGCTTCATTGGTAAATCCGGTCTTTGATAACAGGATATCCCAGCCCTTTTTACCCACCAGCCGGTTGGTGTTGCGAAAATTGACAATGCGCCCCCTGATCGTTACCTGATTTTTATTGTCGGTCGTAATGTCGGTGATTTGCGGATAGCGCGATGCTGCTATCGCCATTTTAACCAGATCGGAAGCGGTTGATACATTCTCCGGAGACAGTCCGGTCGGTTCCTGAATCACCGTATTCTTCATCCCCAATGAGGCAATTTTTGCCTTCATGGTCAATGCAAAGGCATTATTGCCACCCGGATAATTTCGCGCCAGAGCGGCAGCAGCCCGGTTATCGGACGACATCAGCGCAAGTTTCAATACTTCCTGCCGGGTCAGGGACAGACCGACCGGGAGACGTGAACGGCTATGTTTCAAGGTGTCGACATCGGCTTGCTCAATCGAAATGACCTCATCCATCTTGGGATGGCCATCGAGGATGACCATCGCCGTCATGAGTTTGGTCAGAGAGGCGATCGGGACCACCTCATTGGCATTTTTCTCCAATAACACCTCTCCGGTACTGTTTTCAATCAGGATCATATTTTCAGATCCGAATTTCTGGGCAAAAGCAGGAGTGACATAAAAACAAAATAAAACGAGAGAAAAAAACGCTTTGATCAACATCTGATGGCTTATCCGGTTTGATACTGTCCCAGAGGGACTCAATTAAAAAAACTGCACTTGCAGCAACTGTGCCTACCCTGGAATTTTACCCGGACTCCTGAAAAGATTTTCGTCCGAAAATTAATATTCCATTTGAAATTTTTAATACCTATAAAAATTTCGTATTTGCGTTGCCCCACCGATCTGGTGTGACAGCGCTTTTCACCTCTTGCTACGCTTTTATTTACATCGTAAATGGCAGCGGCAAGAGTGCAAATCCTTCATCGACGACTTCGATGCTATTGACCAAGCCCTGCAAACCCGCATTCAATTTTTCCATGGCCTCTGTGTCGAGGTGCAACAGCGCCTCTGGCAGCAAACCCCTGGCCGGTTTGGGGGCACCCATCAGCAGGGCCAATCCTGTCGCGGTCAAACTGAGCCTGACAGCGCGCTTGTCATCCGGATCGCGCGTCTTTTGAATGTAAGAACGTTTTTCCAGACCATCGAGCAGATTACTGGTCGTCGTCTGGTGTATGGAGAGTTTTTTGGCCAACTCACCTACCCGTAGTCCTGCTGCATCATGCAGTTCCTGCATCATCCATAGCTGGGCGCCATTGACGCCGCATTGTTTTTCGATCCACAGCGAATGCTGCTGTGCCGCACGGATCACGACACGAAGTTTCTTGAGTATCTCAAGACGAGAATCAGAGTTGATTCCGGCGTTTTCGCTCATTTTGATATTTTTTGGCTTCACAGCGCTGTTCTTCGCAGCTACTTTTTTGTGCATATTGATCTCCATCAATTAATATGCATTATAACTATATTTGGACAAATATAATTTACGAGGATACTATTTGTGCATTATTTATATTCACTTCTTTCAAAAAGAGGTGAACGCGCCGGTGCTTGCATTTACTTCCTGCTCTGGCAGGGGCAATGCACTTGAGAAAAACGCTTAAAACACGCTCACGGATAGCCGCCTGTACGTCACCGGTTTTAAGAGCTGCATAGACGAATTTGAGAGATGGATTTTCTTGCAGCGACAGGGTGACAAATGACTGTAACTGCTCTGGCAAGAGCGGCTAGCTGATCTCTGAGCGGGTCCGGAGTTTAATGATTAAAGACGCTGTAACTCTGTCAGAGCTGAAGCTGATTTGAAGTTGATTTGAAGTTGAAGTTGATTCGAAGTTGAAGTTTAAATTTAAATTTAAGTTTAAATAAAGGACACCATGACTGATCTTAACCAAGATACGGCAAACACCACCGGCAAGCCATCTCAGCCAAAGCCAGAGTCACAGGCAGCGCCAGAAAGTGCGCCAACAGCCAAACCCGTCAACAACTTGCCCGCGCCAGGGAACGATGAACAGCCGTGGCGCAATATGGTCAACGTCGTCGCGGCCCGCATGCTGGCCCTATCGAATAAAACGATACGCAGCATCACCCATCGCACCCTCAAGATAGGCGTCTCCGCAAGGATATTTCATCCGGAACCAGGTTCAAAGGGCTTGCCCAGCAAGACACTGCAATACCTGGAAGAATCCATCGCGCACTGGGTCATGTCGCGTGACGTCATGGTCTTCATGATCCCCTCCGTCAATACCAATGGCCTGATCCATCCCAGTAACATCCGCCTGCGCGATTATGCAAAACATCTTGATGGGCTGGTACTGCAAGGCGGTGCTGACGTTGCACCAGAGAGCTACTCGCAACAGGTCACAAGGTCAGAATGGGGCGGCGACCGCGCCCGTGATATGTATGAGCTTGAATTGCTGCACGAATTCATCGAGGCCGGCAAGCCCTTGCTGGGTATCTGCCGCGGTTGCCAGCTCTTGAACGTGGCCTTTGGCGGATCACTGTATCAGGATATCGCCACCGAGGTACCTGCCGCCATTTCCCACGTCAATGAACTCTACGACAAAAATTTTCATCACCTGCGTTTTAATGAAGGCTCCACGCTGGCGCGCCTGCTGTCGCATCCGAAAACTCCGCGGGTCAACTCGATTCATCACCAGTCGGTCAACACCCTGGGCCGGGACATCGTGGTCGAAGCGTTTTCAGCAGACGACAATATCATTGAAGCCATCCGTTACCGCAAGTCCAAATTTGTCGTTGGCCTTCAGTGGCATCCCGAATTTCATCAGGCCGAACAATCGGGCTTACTCGATTGCACGCCCATCCTCGATGGCTTTTTACGGGCCGCGCGCGAAACCCGTTTTTAACGCGCTGATTGTCCCTTTTATGGTGCAGGAATAACTCCGGCAATCTTCTGCCGCAGGCATCAATACCAGCGCGGCAGTGGCTAAAATTGATTCATATCAGCTCCTATCACCGTCACACCAAGCCTGAAAATACAGGCGCCTTCCAGCACTGGCCATACAGCCCGGGTCACGCTGGGTTCAAGAGCCGATGCTGTTTCAGATCTTCCGGAAGTTTCCATGACGGCACGCGCTTTCAGACTAAAAACTCCCTGGTGACGATTTTTCTCAATGACGGGCAGTATAAAAAAAAGGAACGCTATGACGCAATTTCCTCTGAATTTTTCGCTCAACCTGGCCGAGCTCGCCTGGCCTTTTGCCATCGCCCTGGCGTGGATAATTGGTGAGTTCGCCCATCGCTGGACCAGACTGCCGCGTATCAGCATTTATGGCGTCGTCGGTTTTCTGATGGCCAATGCACAGATCGGCTTCCTCTCGCATCTTGATCATGGCGCCATCCTGCTCTTTGCCAATATCGCTTTTGGCCTGATCCTGTTTGAATTTGGCTACCGCATCAACGTGCGCTGGCTGCAGGCCAATCCCTGGATCGGCGTCACCGGACTAATCGAGGCCAGCACCACGTTTATCGCCGTCTTTTTTGTCGCCCAATGGTTTGGCACCACCACACTGGTGTCACTGATCATGGCGTCCCTGTCGATGGCGACCTCGCCAGCCGGCGTGATGCGGGTCATCAATGAACAGCGTAGCGCCGGCCAGGTGACAGAACGCATCCTCCATTTGTCCGCCATCAATTGCGTGCTGGCGGTCATCAGCTTTCAAGTCATCGTCATGTTCTGGAAAGCCCAAGGCAGCGGTAATCTGTTACAACCCGCCATGCACAGCCTGGTGGTGCTCGGCGCCTCGGTAGGTCTGGGGGCACTTTTTGGACTGGTCGTTCCGGTCATTTTAAAAAGACTCGGCAACCTGACACAAGACACCACAGTGGCGCTGGCATTAGGCGTGATCCTGCTCGTTGCACTCACCCATGCGGCCAGGCTTTCCCCGATTCTGGCCACCTTGAGTTTCGGCCTGATGGCACGGCACCGGCGCGTCAGCCTGAACCGTCTGCAGAAAAACTTTGGCGTGCTCGGTGATTTGCTCACCGTCATGTTGTTTGTCTATGCCGCCTCGACACTTGAATGGCAGCGGGTAATGACCGGCGCCAGCCTGGGTCTGGCCTTGTTTGCGGTGCGCTCCGGCGTCAAGATGCTCGCCTCAGCGAGCCTGGCGCATGTCAGTGGCATCTCGGCGCGCAAAGGACTTCTGACCGGTGCCGCGCTGGCACCGATCTCGGTGTTCGTCATTTTAACGCTGGAACAAACCCGCTATCTCGGCATTGCCTTTGCCGACGAACTGGCCGCGCTGGTCGCCATGACTTTGTTGCTGGAAGTGATCGGCCCGGTCATCACGCAACAAGCCTTAATCCTTGCACGAGAAACCCCTGAAAAGACGGAGACCTGATATGTCACTCGGCCCCTTCCACACCTCCAATGCACTCTCGCTCGGTGTCGAGCTGGAACTGCAATTGGTCAGCTTATCCGATTTTGACTTGTCCGCCTCCAGCCCGGACCTGCTCTACCTGCTGGAGCAACGCCCTTTTCCCGGTAACGTTACGCCAGAAATTACCGAAAGCATGATTGAGATTTGCACCGATGTGCAAACCAGTTACTCCGGCGTCCTGAACCAGCTTCAGCAAATTCGTGACACGCTGGTGCACGCGGCCGACACCTTGAATATCGGCATTTGCGGTGGTGGCACGCACCCGTTTCAAAAGTGGACCGATCGCAAGGTATTTTCCAAACCGCGGTTTCAAGAACTCTCGTCCTTGTATGGCTATCTGGCGAAACAGTTCACCATCTTTGGCCAGCATGTGCACGTCGGCTGCAGCTCGGGAGACGACGCCCTGTTCCTGCTGCATTCACTGAGCCGCTATGTGCCCCACTTTATCGCCTTGTCGGCCTCGTCACCGTATGTACAGGGCGGTGATACGCTGTTTCATTCTGCCCGCCTCAATTCGGTCTTTGCTTTTCCGCTCTCGGGCCGGGCACCGTTTGTGCTTAGCTGGGATGATTTTTCGGAAGGGTATTTTGCCAAAATGGAAAAGACCGGCGTCGTCAAAAGCATGAAGGATTTTTACTGGGACATCCGGCCCAAGCCAGAATACGGCACCATCGAACTGCGCGTCTGCGACACCCCGCTGTCAGTCGAGCGGGCAGCGGCGCTGGCCGGTTATCTGCAGGTGCTGTGTGCCTACTTGCTGGAACGGCGCGAATCACCGCCGCTGGAAGACGACTATCTGGTCTATAACTATAACCGTTTTCAGGCCTGTCGCTTTGGCCTTGATGGCGCGGTAGTCCATCCAAAAACTTACGAAACCCGCTCACTGCGCGACGACATTCAAGCCTCGCTACGGGCCATGCAAAGCTATGCAGAACCACTGGGCGCATTACCGGCATTGGCGCATTTGCTTGAGGCCAGCAATTCTGGCAGCGATGCCAGTTTCTTGCGCGACCAGCAAAAGAAAAGCGGCAGTACCGAAGGTATGGTCGACGCCGCGCTGCAACGGTTTCGCCAGAGCGCCTGACCGCGGACCGGACCAACGCCCAAGATCGGACATATCAGGCACGTCATCCACGACAGGCCAGCGCTGCCTATTTGGGGTACGCCAGTGTATTTATCCGGCCTGACTGACTGACCGGATAAAACACCTTATTTGGCCACCTTATTTGGCCACCTTATTTGCCACCTTACCAGCCGGTCTGGCGACCGAACGGATCACCACATATTGCTTGCGAAATTCCAGTCCGCGTTCTGGCCAGGTGCCGGCGTAAGCGCTCAGCAGCTCTGCCGCCGGCGCGAAGTCAACGCCATTGACGCGGCAATCGGCTGCCAGTTGTCCGGTGCTATCGCGTGAAGCGAACAGACGCACGCCGAGAAACCGGTTGGTTTGCAATAGCTCATGAAACGCGGCGGTGCTTTCAGTGAACAGGCAGCAGGGGCAAAAAGGATGTGCCTCTTTTGGCTCAGGGGCGGCCAGCGTGGCGAGATGCCCAATCGGCCCCAGTATCACCTGGCGAAAATGTGCCGTGCTACCGGCAATACCGTCAGTTGCGGTTTCGGCCACCACACTCATTTCAATCACGGTGCAGTCTTTCGGTACCTCACGCGTCGCGTCCAGCAACGCAACCAGATCCATCTTGATCCAGGCACGGAAACCTTCCGCGATCGACAACGCCTCGCTCGCTCCCATGGCATGCTGAAATTCGGCAATACCTTGCGGAAAATAAACCGGATGCGACACCTCAATGCGGGTGCAGGTACGAACCCGGTCTGAGGCCAGCGCTTTTGATTCTATCGCCTCGGCGCCGAGCAGCAAGCCACCAGCCAGCAGCAAGCGTGGCGCACGCCACTCAAACGCAATTTCTTCCAGCAGCAAGACATCAGCCAGCGCCTGCATCAGCACAGGATCGCTCTTGACGGGTAAAGAAAGCGATGTCTGCTCAGAGGCCGGATCAGTAGCGCCAGAAGCAGCAACCGATGCCGGAAACAGCGTATTCTTGAATGAGAAAAAAACGGTCTTGAGTGACATAAAATGGGCTAAAAATAATAAGAAAAAAAGCCGCGTGAACGGCAGGCCCGGATGCAGCGGGGCAGAATGGCATTGTACGTTTTTTCAAGCGGCACAGGTTATGCTGGGTATGCCGGCACACAAGCCACCGCTTCCTAAAAAAACGCATCCGTGTACCGCGCTGGCACCAGCCATCTCGCTGATCGCCTCTGCAGCCGTGCTGAAGTGCCAGGTCTTGCGCATCAGCACATCCGCCTGCCAACCCGGCCAACAAGCCACGCCGGGCGCGGTCAGCGCGACCACGTTATACTGCCAGCATAGTCCGGCGCACTATTGCGCCCGGCATCAATGGCAACCAGAAGGAAACGATATGCAAGAATTTACCTATGATTTACTGGTCATCGGTGGTGGCAGCGGCGGCGTGCGTGCAGCCCGTATGGCGGCACAACGCGGGGTGCGGGTGGCCATGATAGAAAGCGGCGCGCTCGGTGGCACCTGCGTCAACGTTGGCTGCATTCCCAAAAAACTCTATAGCTACGCCGCCCACTACTCTGAAGCCTTTGAAGAAGCGCAGGGCTACGGCTGGAACGTTACCGAAAAACCACGGCTGAACTGGGAACTGCTCAAGACCAATCGCGCGCGTGAAATCACCCGCCTCAACGGCATCTACCAAAACCTGCTCAGCGGCACTGGCGTTGAACTCATCGACGGCCGCGCGCGTCTCGTGGACGCCCATACGGTCGAAGCCAACGGCGTGCACTACAGCGCCAGCAAGATCCTCGTTGCCACTGGCGGCCAGCCAACCATGCCAGACATCGAAGGCAAGCAATACGTCATCTGCTCTGACGACATCTTCGACGTCAGCCCGTTTCCGCAACGCCTGCTGATCGTCGGCGGCGGCTATATCGCCAGTGAATTTGCCTCGATTTTTAACGGCCTGGGCGCGCAGGTGACTCAGCTCTACCGCGGCGAACAAATCCTGCGCGGCTTTGACGACGAAATCAGGCATTTTCTGGCAGACGAAATGCGCAAGGCAGGTGTCGACCTTCGCCTCAATACCGATGTCACAAAAATCGAGCGCAATACCGATGGCTTACAAGTGACTATGAATGACGGTCAGAGCATCAGCGTCGATACGGTGCTCTATGCCACCGGCCGTGAACCCAACGTAGCAGGCCTGGGGCTGGAACAACTGGGTATACAACAAAGCGCCAGCGGTGCCATCATCGTCGATGAGCAGTATCAGACCTCGGTGCCCAGCGTGTATGCTTTGGGCGACGTCACGGCACGCCTCCAGCTCACCCCGGTTGCGCTCGGTGAAGCCATGCAACTGGTTGACCATTTGTTTGGCAGCAGCCAGAAAAAAATGGCATACGACTTTATTCCCACCGCCATATTCACCCACCCCAACATCGGCACGGTTGGCTACAGCGAAGAGCAGGCACGCAGCCAGTTTGGCAAAGTGCGCGTCTACCGCAGCGAGTTTAAAACCCTCAAACACACCCTGAGCGGCAGCGTCGAAAGAACCCTGATGAAACTCATCGTCGACGACGCCAGCGACCGCGTCATCGGCCTGCACATGGTCGGCGCCGACGCCGGCGAAGTGGTGCAAGGCTTTGCCGTCGCCATGAAAGCGGGCGCCACCAAAGCCATTTTCGACAGCACCCTGGGCATCCACCCGACATCGGCAGAAGAATTTGTCACGATGCGCACAGCAGTGGGCGAGTAGAAATTTTACGCTGCCACTAATGCCGAAACAGCAGAAATGGCAGTAGTGGTAGTAGTGGAAGTCACCATCAAGCAATGCCCATGTGTCCGCAAGATAAGCGTCCAGCGAAACCACATGGATACCGGCTACCTCTAGCAATTCAAGGCGTAAGTCACCTCTACGCAAGAGCATAGTTTATGTGTGCACGACTCTAACAGCCGTTGTGCGGCTGTTAGAGTCGCCGTACAACGGCGGCTCCATTCATCAAAGACGCCATACTTAATCCCCCGCTCCTTCATAACCGGCACGCGGCATCACACCACTGCCTTTCCAGTGGTTGATCCGCCTCGGCCACTAGAACAACTTCGTCCCGTTATTGACTTCTACGGCGACTCCTCTTGAAACGGCATAAGCCCCACATTTTCGCCTGCGGTTGTCAATGTGGGACAGTTGGGCACTCATGTCGGATCACCATTCATGGTCATCCGAATCAATTCACTCATTCCAGAAAGCGGTCATGAAACTCCGGACTGGCAATAAAGCCACCTACCAACGTGATCTCGGGTACCCCCGCGCTTTGCAGGTTAGCCCAGTAATCAAAACCGGCCTGCTCGGCTGGGCGACCCAATAAGCCCAGGTAGTCCAATGCCACGCTCACCTTGGCGTCACTGGCCACCTTGTACTCGATCGACTCCGTCAGACCCAGCAGCACGACACCCCTGCTGGCACCGGCTGCCAACTGGGTGCCCCACTGCGTTTGTTCCTGCACTGTGGCACTGCGCCCCAGCGCACTTTGGTACTGCGACTCGATGAAGGCGGTGTTGCCCAGGCCAGCGTACTCGAGTGTGAACTCGGGACTGATGGCAAAGGCATCAGCAATCTGGCTCAAGGGGGTTCCCAGCTGCTGCTGGTCCATCCAGAAGCTCATGCCCAGCGCATCTGGCAGGCGACCCAGGGAGCCAAAGTACAGCCGGGCCACGGCACCAGTGCCACTCTGGAATTCGGGCGAGTCAAGAAAGCTGATCGCCACTTCAGCGCGCGATACGCCGGCGTCAAGGCGATCCTGCCAGAATTGAATGCCGTCTCCTTCACCTTCGCGATACAGGATGTCGCGGTACATCTGCATGGCAAAGAGCTTACTGCTGGTAAAAACGTCGTTGTCCTTGACGCCCACGGTGAGGCCATTGGCTGCCTCAAGAGTGTCAGGGAACTGGTCGCGGTCGGTATCATTGGAAACGGCTGTGCTGAAGCCCACAGCACCCGGATCAACGATGACGCCATTAATAGTGTGGTCAGCGTCAAATTCACCACCGTCCGTGATCTGGAAGTCCAGACGGGTCTTGCCGCCCTCTGAAACGACCTTGCCGCCATATTCGCTACTGGCAAGATTAACCCAGGTGCCCGTAGCGTCTTGTTTCAAGTAAGCGTTGGCACCAAGGCTAGGGTCAACGTAAAGACTGAAGGTCTCGCTCATGCCCACGCCAGTCACGCCGCTCAAGCTGACGGTCGAACTAAAGGAGATCAGGCCCAGAGGCATCTTGATGTTGGATGGCAGATCGGTCGGTGCATCAAGTTGTTTGACATTGCTCAGGGCGTGTGTGGTGGGGTCTGTGGCGTCGACCTTGCCGTCATTAGAGCCGGCCACCAGGGTGATATAGAGCGGCAATGCTGCGCCAGGGTTACTTTGGGCGGTCATGGTGTTAAGAAATGGCAACGAGGTGACAGCCGATTGCTGGCTGTCGGCCACGCCGTCGCCATTACCGTCACCGGCTACCGAACTGCCACCGCCGGTCATGGGCAGTCCAGGTATGGCATTTTCTATACTATCAGGTATTCCGTCGTTGTCGGTGACGGGCGCAGGGGTGACGCCTCCACTACCGCCACTACCACCACCACCTGTGTTGACGCCAGGCGTGATGTTGTTCACGGCTGTGGCGACCAGGGTAGCGGCATCGTTACCGATGGCGTCCTGAAGCGCATTGGCATCGTTGCCCGCAGTTGGGTCGGTGTAAGCCAGCGTGACGGCTTGCCCGTTGCTCACGGCCGAAGCCAGCGTCAAGGTAGCGGTCTTGGTGGTGCTGTTGATCGCCACGCCAGTCACCGCCACGGGGCTGCCGGCGACCTGCACCGCAAACGCGCCGGTCGCCGGGCTTTTGTCGGCATCCAGGTTACTGGCATCGGTGTAGGTGATGGTGAGCGTGTTGGCGTTGACGGTGGCAAACCTAAAGACAGGCCCGGCGGTATCGCCCACGGCAACCCCATCTTCCGGATTTTGATCCAGCACTGTGATGGTCAAGGCCTGTGTGGCCGTGGAACCCAGGTCGTTACTGGCTTTGACGATAACGTTGTAAACATTGTCTTCCCCGACATCGCCCGGGGTTTCGTAGTCGGGTGCCGCCTTGAATCGCAGCAAGTTACCTGAAATAATCTCGAACTTGGCCTGATCAGGGTTGTTGGCGACATCAACCGTTGAATCCACACTGAACGTGATGGGGCGGCTAGCCGGGTCGGTGGCAGAGAGTGCCGTGACCAACTGGATGTTTTCCACGACAAAGAAGCCGTTGCCAATAGAAATACTCGGTGCCAGGCCACTCAACAGATTGACGTTGACTGAGACAGGCGCTGCTTGCCCACTGACACCGCCATCATTGAGCGTGAAGCTGACGGTGCGTGAGGTCAGTGCGGGTGCCGCCTGGTCATTGCTGAACTGGATGGCTTTCACCAGTGCGCTCACGGCCGCAGGGGTCGCGGCACTATTAAAAGTCACCACCAGATCTGCCGTGCCCGTGCCACCGGTCAAGGTGCCGATCTGGGTATTTGCATAACTGACCGTGCCGGTGCCGACACTGATCTGGCCGGCATTGACGCCCACGTTCTGAACACTCAGCACGTCATGGCCCGGGTCGCGGTTAAACGAAACCGACACACGCAGATTGCCGCCGCTGAAGGTGCTGCTGTCCTCGTCGGTGACGACAGCGTTAGCTCCCTGCTCCAGCGTCTTTGCGCCGGAGTTAGTCGGGTAACTCAACACGTCAGAACCCAAATTGGTGATCACGGGCGCATCATTGGCCGCTGTCCGGGTGACTTCCATGGTGATGGCAGTCGATGTAGCCGCACCATCGCTCACAGTGAGGCCCATGCTGTCACCGGATTCAGCGCCGCCATGTTCATAGCGCACCTTGCCAGAGGTCAACTGCTCATGCGTAAAGCTACCCAAAGCCGCCAGCGCTTCGCCGGTATTCCTGATGCCATTGCCGTCAAGATCGAGATAAACCGTGCCATAGGTTGGCGCAGTGCTCAATGTGTAAGTCAGGCCAGACAGCGCGGTTTCCGCATCAGCCGCCGCGAGATCGGTCGTGGTCAGGGTGAGCGAGCCGCCTTCGATGACGGTGATGCCGGGCGTGGTCAGCGTGGGGACATCATTGACTGGCGTGACACTCACCCGGCTGGTGATGGCCAGTTCAGTGGTATCGAGGCCGGCGCCAACGTCCTTGATATTGACCAGCGTGATGGCGCGTTGACCCGCCGTCGGATTCTGACTGGCGTTTTCGTAGGCGAGGCCATCGATATAGCCATTCCAATCAGCTGCAGTTGCTGCCTTTGTGAATGTGACGGTGGCTGTGCCGCCGGTGATGCTCACTGCGTAGCCTATGCCTGCCGTCGTCGTCGTTCCGCTCGTGGTTGCGCTCGTCAACGCGATTGCCGTGCTATCAATAAACAGCCGTTCGTTGACTCCATCACGCAAGCCGCTGACACTTACCTTGAGCTCGGTAATGTTTTGCGCGGTCTCGACGGCACTGGTGGCCGTTCCCGAGAACATCGCTTTGCTGGCGTCGCCTTCGGTAAAAACGACAGGTGCTGCGGTGCTGCCACCTGGCGTCGCAGTCAGAGTCGGCGCGTCGTTCACACCTGTGACGGTGATGTTGAAGGTGTGCGCCTGATCGCCCGTTGTGCCGGTATCCGAGTCACTCACGGCCAAGCCGTCCGTCACTTGAAAGGTGAAGCTGTCAGCGGCGGTTTCAGTCCCATTATGCAGATACTTGATGCGGTTGGCTGCGATATCTGCCAGCGCAAATTTGCTCCCGATGATCAGTGCGGTCTCTGCACCATCCCTGATGCCGTTGCCATTCAAGTCGCGAAACAAGGTACCGTTGGTGGGGGTGGAGGTCAGCGCTACCGTCAAACCGTTTGGCTGTTCTGCGTCTGTCGCCGTTAGATTGGCGGCTACAAGAGTGACGACACCGCCCTCATTAACAGTGGCAACAGTATTTGCTGTAACGGTCGGTGTATTGTTACTACTCGGCAAAGTCGTGCCAATATCCACCGTGGCACTGAGGCCAATAGCACCGCTGGCGGTGCCGCCTGTGGTTCCCGCGGCATCGTCCGTCAAGTCCATCAGTGTGACCACCCGCAGACCTGTACTTGGCGCTGCTGCGAGGTTGGCAAAGGTCAAGTTTTCAACCAACGTTTTGGTTTGCGTCTCTGTCAGACCAGCATGGGTCAGGGTGATGGTGGCGGTGCCACTTGTTATTGAAATCGCATAACTAACCCCGCCCAAGGTGCCCGTTGGCGGCGTGGTCAGGTAAGTGATTGCGGTCGCGCCGGTGGTTGCGGCGATACCAAGCTGAACACCGTCCACTGTCAACTTCTCATCGGCACCATCTTGCAAGCCGGTGATTGTCAAGATCAGCGTTGTGATCTTTTGCCCCGTTTCTACCGTGCTGACCACGACGTTTGAGAACAACGCAGTGGTCGCCGGGAAGGCGCCGTCACCGGTGAGCACCGGTGCATGGTTGGAACCATCCACAGTCGCCGTGGCAATAGCACCGGTGGTTGGGCTTTGCAGTACTTCGGCATTGCCCCGGCCATCGGTGTAGGAGGCGACAACCCGGAAGAACTTGCCCGCATCGCCAGATACTGGTGTGTAGGTTTTTGCCGTGGCGCTAACTACATCAGCCCAGCCCGTCGTACCCAAGGTGCTGGCCTGCCACTGGTAAGTGAAAGGCCCCAGACCGTCCGGCTCAACAATGGTGCTGGTGTTGGCGGTCAGTACCTCTCCCACGGCAGGTGTGCCGTCATTTGTGATCGTTAAACCAGTGCCGGCTGTATTGGTGATGGCCACGTTGGCGGTGGCTGTGCTGCTCAGGTCGCTGGTGCGATTGAATGCGTCCTTGACACTGACCACCACCTTGACTTGCAGGCCTTGATCGGCAGCGGCCAACATGTAGGCATTGGCGGTCGCGCCCGTGCCCGTGGCATTTGTCCAGGTGGCGCCATTGCTGCTGGTTTGCCACTGGTAGGTAAAGGCCGTACTTGCCAGGCCATCGGCATCAGCCAGGCTGCTGGTGTTGGCGGTCAGCACTTGACCGGGGGTCAGGGTGCCGGTAATGGTGGGGCTGCCTGTGGGCGCATCATTGACTTCGGTCACGGTCAGCACTACCGAGCCGGTCTGATAAGCTTCAATGTTGGTAAAGGCATAGTCTTCCATGCCATCCACCACTTTGAACCCGAAGGTATCCGTGCCCGTGGCATTGGTGCCATTGGGATTGATACCGCTTTGCAGGTATTTGATTTGTCCGGCGGTCACCTCAGACTGGGTAAAGTAGGCGTTGCTGCCAATCGCACTGATCTTGGCCAGCGTATTGGTGTCGGTGGTGGCCCCCAGTGCTTCGCCAGCGTCCACCACACCGTTGTTGTTGCTGTCGCGGAACAGCGTGCCCTGGGTCGTGGTCGGTAACGAGGTCAGGATGTACTTGAGCGTACCGGGTGCGTTGTCAACGTCGGTGCTGTAGAGCGTGGTGTTGCTGAATACATACAGCTCGCCCTCGTTCAACGCACCAACCAAGCTTCCGCCCTTCACCGGTGCATCGTTGACGGGCACGATGTTGATGGTGGTCTTGGCGTTCACGCCGAGTTCATTTGCCAAGTCAAGCACGTAGGTGGAGATAACGCGTGGCGTGATGCTGGGATTCTGATCATTGTTGATGTACTTGATCGCCCGCAAACCCAACTGCATATCGGTAGCGGCTGCACCCGAACTGCCCGTGGTGAAGCTGATGCTGTGCTTATCCGTTGCAACCGTGGCGGTAATGCCCTTGGTGAGCAAGGTGGCCGCCATGCTGGCGCTGATCGACAACTCTTCAGAGGCACCCGCTGCGCCGTCCAGTGGATTGTCCAGTGTGACGGTGAACACCTTGATGGCGATGGCCTGGTTGTCGATGCTGGCCGTCGAGGTGGCAATGGCAATCGGCTGCGCACCTTCGGTGTAGCTGGTGGCGTAGTCGCGGCTGGCTGTTGCGGTGCCGTCCATATCCACTACAGATGTCCATGGCACGCGCACTGTGGTGGTTGCGGCCAATGGGGCGCTGTTGGTAGTACTGGTCTGGAACGACAACACGTCTGTCACCGCCAGGGTGATGGCCGCGCTGGACGTGATGCTGCTGCCGCTGACAGCGCTGACGGTGAAGCCGGTATCCACGCCGTTTCGGTAGATATGCTGCCCAGTTGCAATCGAGTTGTTGGCAGTTTCAACCGTGAAGCTGGTCGCGCTTGTCACGGCTGCGCTTACGGCTGCCGTCGTGGCAAAGGTCAGTGCCGATGTGGGGGTCAGCCCGCTGATCGGGCCGCTGGCAACAAAGTGGGTGCTGTCGATGACAACCGCCACCGTTTGCCCGGTGTCGGTTCCGCCTAGATAAATCTTTTGCCCCACAGTAATGGCGGTGTTGGCGGCATTGGCGGTAAACGAGCCCAGATTAGAGCCAGAGGCGGCTCCGCTGCTGGCAAACGCCAGCGTGTCGGTGGTGGCAAGTGTCAGTGTGAAGGTGCTACTGCCGGTGACACTGATGTTGGCGCCACTGACACTCAACACGGTCAGGCCGGTATCAACGCCATTTTTGATGATGTGCAGGCCTGCCACAATATCGGTATTGGCCGTCTGCACGGTAAAGGTCGTGGCATCAGTCACGGCAGCACCCACGACGGACTTTATTTGAGCGACGTCCGTGACCGAGATAGTAATGGTGCGGTCGCCCGAATACGCGTTGGGGTTGTTGTTAACGTAGGAGATGGTTTTGAGCAGGTTCTGGTAGTCTGCGTGGGTACCTGCACCCGTCAGGGTAAGCGCCTTGGTGCCGTTGCCCGACACGGTAATGGTACCCAGACTACCTGCATAGCTGTTGCCGCCAGAGGCTGTGAGCACCTCAAAAATCGTGCCAAATTCATTATCAAGATCGCCCGCAGTGATGGCTACGGTCGCTGATGCCAGCGTGTCACCAGCATCGGTGTCGGTGATGGTGACATCGCTGTCCACTACCTTCACGGCCTCGCCACGCGGGCGGAAGGTAGTGATGAAGTTGTCGCCCGTTGAAATTGACGAGTTATTAGCATCCAGATCCAGCCGGGGCGCATCGTTGGCCGGGCTGACGTTGATCGCCATGGTGCCCAGGGTGTTGAAGCCGCCGCCGTCGTTGGCGCTCAGGGTGAGTGTGGCGCTGTTGGCCCCCAATACGTTAGCGGCTGCAGCGTACTTGATGACCGTGCCTTGCAACCAGCCGGAGATGTCGCTCATGTTGCCGGTCAGCGTCAGGGTACCGGTGTCGGCGCCCTTGATGGTGATGCCGACCGTAGTGGCGCTGCTGACGTCGCTGACCAGCAACCGGCCTGTGCCAACGCTGAGTTTGAGTGCAAAGTTAGCGCCCGCGCCCAGGTCGGAGTCCACCAAGATCATATCGGTGCGAATGAAGCCGGCCAGGTCTTCAATGACGGTGCTGCTTTCACGCAGGCCGCTGACAGTGGGCGCGTCATTGGCGCCGGTCACGGTCACGGTCAGCAGGCCGTAGTCGGTTTTCAACGTGCTGTCAGAAACCTGATAGTTAAAGACATCGAGAAGCGTTGCCCCGGTGGCGAGCGCGTTCACTTGGTCGTTGTCCTGGTTTACCGTGTAGGTATACGCACCGCCGTCTGCCGTGCTAAGCCCCATTTTGACGGTCAGCGTGCCATAGCGGCCTACCAGCGTGTAGATGCTGGCGTCATTGCTGGCCATGGTGCCCGAGCCTTCGTTGGCGCCCAAGCGCACCTCGGTCACCGTTTTAGTATCTCCGGCGTTGAGATCCGTGTCGTTGGTGAGCAGGTTGCTGCCGGTACCGGTCACATTGGTGCCGGTAGTGGCATTAGCTGCACCGCTGGCTTCGATGACGATGGCGGTATCGTCCCCGGCAACTGGCGGCACGGCGCCGCGCATGATGACGGCTGCAGTGGTGGCCTGCGGCGTGTTGGTGGTGCCTTGGTTGTCGGTGTAGCTGGTGACTACGCGGATGAAGTAATCCCCGTCATCGGTCGTTACCGTGTAGGCGCTGCTGTCGGCCGCATCAGAAATATTACTGTAGGTGCCGCCAACAGTTAATGAGCGCTGCCAAGTGTAGGTAGGGGTGACGTTGATCAGTCCGTCATTGTCGTTGATGGTGGCCGTCAGCACCGAACCGGCCGACAAACCGCCCGCAAGAGTGACGCCGCCAGTGTCGTCCACATTGGCTACGCTAATGGCGGTAGAAACGGGCGATTCGGCTACATCGCCGTTGTCGGTGTAGAAGGCCTGCACGCGCACTTGCTTGCCGGTTCCGGCTTCGCTGTTGTCGGGGGCCAGGGTTTGCGCCTGACCGCGCGTACCGGCAATGTCGGCCCAGGTGGCGCCACTGTTGGTGCTGACTTGCCACTGGTAGTTAACCGCGGTGTACAAGGTGCGGCCATCGCCATCGGTAGGCGCTATGGCGGTGAGGGTTTGCCCCTCGTTGACCGTGCCACTGCTGTCGCCCGTGATGCCAACTACGCCCACGTTGTTGGCTGTTAACGCCCCGGTGCTCAGCGTTGCGGCGGGGTCTTGCAGGTTGAGTGTGAAGGTGCTGAATGCCGTGGCGCCGCCGGTATCGGTGCCGGTGACCTTGATGTTGAGGTAAGGCACGCCGCCGGGTGGGTTGCCGCTGAAGGTGTTGGTCGCCGCCGTGTAGGTGATCCAGGCCGGCAACGCCGTGCCATCAGCCAGCGTGGCGGTGTAGATGACGCTGGCGGTGGAGGCTGTACCAGCAGTGGTGCCGTCCGGGTCAGAGAAGATGTTGGCCGGAAAAATGACGCCCAAGTCTAGAGCGGTGGTGGTGACCGATTGGTCAGCCAGCGCGGCGGTAAGCACCGGCGCATCGTTGGGCGTGGCGATGTTGAGAGTGAAGGCACTGGTGACCGGTGTGAGGGTGCCCACTTGCGGCGTGGCTGTCACCACAATTGCCAATGAAGCCGGCGCGTCCGAGGGGGGATTGCCCGAAAATTTACCGGTTGTGGCATCTAGGCTCAACCAACTTGGCAGTGCCGCACCGCCAGCGGTGGCAGAAAACACCAGCCCATCGGGCGTAGCATCATCAAACACAAACGCACCCGCCGGAATCTGGAAGGTTTTGATACCTGGACCCGTCCAGGTCTGTGCTGCGATAGCGGCGCCTGCGGTGACCGCACTGTCTACGCCGTCATCAATATAGAGGCCAAACTGGGTGCTGACGGTGGTGCTGGAGCCAGCGGCATCAGTCGCCCGGATTTCGATGGTCTGGCTGGGCAACGCGCTGCCGTTGCCAGA
Source organism: Oxalobacteraceae bacterium (assembly GCA_947466695.1). Lineage (GTDB taxonomy): Bacteria > Pseudomonadota > Gammaproteobacteria > Burkholderiales > Burkholderiaceae_D > Undibacterium. The sequence continues at coordinate 24,924 of CANIFC010000015.1, forward strand.
GAGGATGCGCGATGCCGGATCAAAATTGATGGCGTTGGCACCGCTGGTGGTCATGATCTGGGTTGGCGTACCGCCGACCACCGTCCACGCGGTGTAGGTCAGCGTATCGTTGTCCGGGTCCGTGAAGGTATTGGCCGGTACGGTGTAAGACCAACTACCACCATCGGTGACGTTGACCGTCTTGCTGCCTGAGTAGGTGCCGGTGAAGTCACCTGTCACCACATTTGTCTGATCACCAGAGGCGGTAGCGGTGAACAGCACAGTATCGAATGCACCGCTTTTCACGGCATCGGTGTAGCCTGTGTAAGTGCCTGCTGTAACCGCCGTAGCCACTTGCTCACCCGTGAGTGCCGAGCCTGCTGTGGTGGTGACACCATCAAAAATCAGCGTCGAGCCGCTGTAGCCGCCGGTATAGCTGACTTCAAACGTTTCGTAACCAGTGCCCTGTGTGATGCCACTCTGGGTGGTGCCTGTGTAGCCATAAGTGCCGGTGAAATCCGTTGCCAGCACGACGTCCGGGACATTGCCGACGACCTTTTGAGTAAAGGTAACTTGGTTGTCATTCGTTCCGACTGTTGTGCCCTGAACGGCATTCCAATTGGTGAATACACCTGCAGCAACCAAGTTGGCAACACCCGTCGCAACTGCACTTGCCGTGACGTTGATCGTTGTGCCATTAAAAATAATCGTTGTCGCACCAGTGCCGTTATCAGCAAAGGTAACCGTGAAACTTTCTGCTGTGCCAGCAGCGTCGCCATCTGCCACTTTTGCAACAGTCGCCGTGCCGTTGTAGGTGCCAGTGTTAATGACGTTGGCGTAGTCGGTATCCGTGATATCACCCAGCGCCTTGGCGGTGTACACCACCGTAGTCGGACTGCCAGATTTAGCCGCTACTGTGTAGCTAGTTGTCGCGCCAGCAGCCACGACTGCAGCGGCGACTTCAACCGCCGTCTGCGCGGTACCGACCGTGACGGTGGCGCTGGCGAACTCAACGGTCTGACCGCCAAGGCCGCCACCAAACTGCACCGCAGTTACCTCCTTGGCCGTTGCTTCAGCATGCCAGGTGAGGGGGTTAGACACCACCGGGGGCTGGTTGGCAGTGCTGGTCAAATCTAGCTTGAATACCGACGACACGCTGGCGCTGGCTGGGTCCGTGGCGGTAACTTTGAGGTATAGGGCTTGGTTGTTCCAAGCAATGTCAGGGTCACCGGTGAAGGTGCGGGTCGTTTCGTTGAAAGTAAGCCAGCTAGGTAAAGCACCAGCAGCAAGAGCGCCACCTGCGTCTGGGTCAAGCAGGGTTAGGCCTCCTGCATCAGTCACCAACGCCACCGTGTACAGCAACCCTGCGCCTTCCGCATCAGTGAAGGTCGCGGCCGGAATCTGGTACGTCCAGCTACCCGCGCCGCTGAAGCTTTGATCAACGATGGCGCTGGTGACCACCGGCAGATCATTGCTGCCGGTAATGGTGATATCCAGCGCTTGCGTGGTGGAACCGCCCTCGGGGTCGGTCACCTTGAAGTCAAACAGGTCATGCACTGTCTTGCCTTCGGGCAGGGCGTTGATGGTAGCCAGTTTATCTGGCATGTAGCTCCACGCGCCGGTACTGCGGTTGAGCGTTAAGGTGCCGTATTGGCCTTGCGCAGTCCAGGTGTCGGTGGTCAGTGTGGCGCCGCGCACGCTAAAGGCAGCAGCCAGCGTGCTGTCCACATCGCTGGCGGCCAGTGTGCCGGTCGTGGCTACAAAGCTGGTGTCATAGGTAGCGGTGTCGGCATAGCTGTTAGTGCCTGCTGTGCTGGTGAAGACGGGCAGGTCATTAACCGCTGCCACGGTGATCGCCAGCGTGGCGGTGCCGGCGGACTGAGCGTCGTTGTTGTCGATGGCCTTGACGGTCAATGCGCCAGGCGTGCCGCTCCAGTTGAGCGCAGGCACAAAATGCACTTTGTCCGTGGCCAGCAGCGTGGTGGTGGCCGTGACAGCAGCCCAGGTGGTGCCGCCTTCCCTTAAGTATTGCCACTCACCTTCTCCTGCCATGGCTGCGTTGCTGACGATGTACACGCCCTTGAACGTGGCGCCGGCATCCACATCGCTAAAGCGCGAGCCAAACAATGCGCGGACAGTGGTCCCCGCATTGGTGGTGCTGGTAGCGCCCGCGTCCTCCAGAATGCCGGGCATGGCAACGGTGTTAGCGGTCAGCGTGGGCAGGTCGTTGGCCCCGGTGAAGCGGACCGTGAGGTTCTTGCTGCTGCTCAGGCTGCCATCCGAGACCGTCACCGCATAGGTATGGGTGACTGTGGCCCCTGCAGCCAGCGTGTTGATGCTGCTGGTGTTGGGCGTGAAGGTAAAAGCGCCGCCTGCCGCGACATTGAGCGTGCCGTAGGCTTGCGTACCGCCGCCGGAAAACGAAATCGTGCCCGTGGGCGTGCTGTCTGTTGCGGTCAGGGTGCCGCTGAAACCGGACAACGTCGTATCGACCGCCACCGTGTCAGCGACCGTGCCGAGTGCGCCAAAGCTGTCTGTGAAAGTAGGCGCCGTGGGGGTGGCGACAGGCGCGGAGCCGATGTCTGTAACTCCTGGAGCTGTGGCTCCTGCGGCACCTACCGAAACCCAGAGACTGTAGGAGCCGCGGTATCCCGATGAATAAGTGGTTGCATGAATCACGTCGCCGGACCGGTAAGTCCAGGACACAAAAGCATCGAAGCTACGTTCACCATCGCCAGCATCATCATTTTGCGTGACGACCGTGTTGCTGCCCCTAACCATGCGCCCAATCTGGATATAGTCATCCACGGTGGACGAGTTGCCCATGTATACCTTGACCACCGTGCCATCGGCCACGCCACTGAGCGTGTAACGGTCCCACAAATTGTCGGGCTTCAGTGGGTTTTCTGGGTCACTGTTGTCAATGGAGCCGTTATACTGGGTTTGGAATGTAATTCCGTTCCAGGTGTATGGGGAGGAGCGGAGCCCATCCGGTGTCTCGCTATCCCCCCCCAGCACTGCCTGCATGGCATAGTTGGCCAGCGGGGTAGTTTCGACTTGTCCCGTGGATGCTTCCAGCACCCAATCGCCGCCCAGTGCCGCAGCGCCCGTCAGGTTGGTAGACGCCGCCACATCAGCCCCGCTCAAGGCCGCCAGTTGCGCAATGAAGGTCGCGCCCTGCTCGCCCTCGCCCACATCGCAGCCATACAGCAGAATGTCGCCCGTGCTGCTGAGCGCGCGGCCCAGCGCGGCAACATCGTCGGCCCGCTCGGTGAGTGTGTCCGATGTGACGCTGGTGCTGCCCAGGTCGATCATCCCCGACGCACCGTGGCCAATGACGTGAATTGCATCAAGCCCGCTGCGCCCTTCCAGCGCGGTCAGCATCTGGCTCAGGCCGTCTTGTGCGGAGTCTAACAGCACCACCTCGGCGCCTTCTGGCATGCCGGCCAGCAGCGTGGCCAGGTCAGTCAGATCGCTGTTGACAAAGTAAACCCCGTTCAGCGGATTGGTGGCGAGTTGGGTGGTTGTGGTAGATGACATGCGAAAGCTCCGGCGGGTGAATATTGAGATTGCGCAATACTAGTTGCGATTCTTTTCAATATCACGCACGGAAAATCACCCAAAATCACCTGAAATTCACAGTTTTTTAATTTTATTCATGTACTAAAAACATAACCGGTACCACGAACGGACTGCAAGGGCAGGCTGCCCAACCCAGCCAGCTCGGTACGTTTGCGCAGGCGGCTGATGACGGCGTCGAGCCGATGCGGGTCGTAGTCGTCAATGTCTTTGCCGCAGGCGGCATAAAGCGCTTCACGCTCGACCACCTGGCCGGAGGCCGCGACCATGATTCTAAGAAAGCGCCGCTCGGTCTCGCTGACGACTAATTCGACGCCCTGCGGATTGCGCAAGGCCCAGTCGCCAGGGGTAAGGGTCCAGCGTAAAACCGGCGCTGGCAGTTGCTGCACCGCACTAATGGCTTGCGCACCCCGGGCGGGGTTACTGTGCAAGCGCCGGTACACCGCCTGCAGCGTAGCGGCGAGTTCGCGTACGTCAATGGGTTTGACCAGATAGGCGTCGGCCCCGAGCTCAAGCCCGTGCAGGCGGTCGTCCAGCGAGGCCCGTGATGTTAGAAAAACTAGCCCCAGGGCCCGGTTGCCGCGCAGGTGCCGGGCAATGGAGAAGCCGTCTTCGCCGGGCAGACCGACATCGATGACAACGATGTCGCAGGAGCCCACGGCCAGCGCCCGGTACAGCGCCGCAGCGTCACCAAAGCCGCTGACCTGCAGGCCCAGCGAGGTTAGTCCAAAAACCATTTCCTCTTGCAGATCCAAGGTGTCCTCAATCAGAAACACGCGCAATTTTTGGGGAATGTTGGGGTTCATGTCAGTCGTCTGTTTTTAATATGATCGAAGTCTATCGCCGTAGGAAACAAAGATCACGCACGCGGATTAACTCTTGCTCACGTATTACTCATGCATTAATCACGCAAAATAAGTCAATATTTTAAATTAAATGCGCAATAATTGCGTTTTAACGATACGACTGCTGTTTATTTATGTTGAAAAGTATGTTTATGCTATGCCTGATGTTGTTCGGCAGCGCAGCGCAGGCGCTCTTGCTTTCGCCAGAGCTGGGGCTCAAGGACCCGGTGAACTTAGCCGGACAACTGACGGTGCTGCGCGATGTTGGCGGGCGTCTGGGAATTGATGATGTGGCGGCACCAGGCAGGGCGGCCAGTTTTGCGGCCCTGCCGGACATCCTCAGCGCGGGCTACACGCCCGACGCCTATTGGCTGCGCTTTACCCTGCAACGATCATCGGTCGCGGACAACGATTGGTTGCTTGAAGTGCGCCCGTCTTATTTAAACTTATTAACGCTATATGCGCCTGATGTAGGCGGTGGTTTTAGTGAGACACGCCTGGGCGACCTGCAGGCCTATGCGGAGCGACCCATTCCGCATCGCAATTCTTTGTTCCCACTAAATCTGGCAGATGCACAGCCTGTCACGTTTTACTTACGCGTCCAAACTAAAAGCACCATGCGGGTACGGTTACTCATTTGGCAGCATCCGGGTTTGTTGGCACAGGCCCAATCGGAGATCATCCTTTACGGGGCTTACTTTGGCACTCTTGCACTGGCGCTGGTGTCGAACCTGATTTTTTGGCTGTGGATGCGTGAACGCATTTATTTTAGCTATTGCGTTTA
>CANIFC010000016.1 GCA_947466695.1 Oxalobacteraceae bacterium
GGTTGGCAGGAAACCAGGGGTATAAAGCCCTGGTCGATTTGTGCCACGCGCGCCAGATGAGATGCCGTGACCACGATGTCATAGTCGAGGCCGAGCGTACGCTGGTGAAAGGTCTTCCAGGAGGGTGCGGTGGAAATTTGTACTTGCCGTTGAATTTGTGCCGACAAATAGGCTCTGAGCGGCTGGTATTGCGCAAGCAGTAAACGTGAATTAATGTTTGGCAACACACCAATTTCCAGCGCAGGTAACGGTACTTGCGCTCCAGCTATCCGTGGCAGGCCAGCAGCGAGAAGCGTCATCAGCACGGATCGCCGGCAAATAGATTTAGGCATTAAGATAGATCTCACATAAAGGTTAGCTGCGACTGAGGGAGGGCAGAAAGCCCGGTTTATTTGTAAAACGGGCTGATGATCGGATGGAATTCTATATTCGATGAGTGTAACGGTTGTTGCACGTTAGTTGTTTAAGAAAAACCATTATTTTTTTAAACAGCAAAAGAAACAACGTTTTTTACTTACTTATCATCCCATCCATCCATCCATCGATCCATCATCAGGATGCCAAAAAATTGCGCTTTCATCAGGGAGTTTCGCGTATGGGGCGATCTGGTTAAAATAGGAGGTGGTTACTGATGGCTCGAACGGATAATCTGGCTTGGTCCACTTGGGCACTGTTTGTTTTTCAGCGGGCTTCGTTTGCCGCATACTGCCGCCAGTTGCCAGGTAAATCCGGCGCTTGGCGGGCTGTCTTTTTAAAAGGTGACATCAATGGTCGTCTGAGTGGCGCCATCTGATCATCCGCTTGCAAACAGGGGAAATTTTATGTTTGGCATCATCAATTACACCAGCTTTGTGCTGACCGTCTTGTTGTTTCTGGCCATACCCGGGCCGGGATTACTGGGGATAGTCGCTGCTGCCGGAAAGCATGGCCGGCGGGCCGGTTTTGCCAGCACGCTTGGTGTGGTGGTCGGCGACTGGGTGCATATGGTGCTGGCAGGAATCGGCGTGGCCGCATTGTTACAGGCAAATCCTGCGGTGTTCAAGGCAATTCAGTATCTTGGTGCGGCGTATCTGGTGTATCTGGGGATAGGCTTGTTGCGCACCAAGTTGCCCGTGCCGGCACCAGCTTCGCGCAACATCGAACCGGTGCAAGTGGAGCTGCGCGGTAACAATCGGCACGCGCATTTTCGCCGGCTGTTTCTGATCACGCTGATGAACCCCAAGGCGATCGTGTTTTACATGGCGTTCTTCCCGCTGTTCATCAATCCGGCCGAGCATCACGGTCTGTGGACCTTGCTGGCGATGGCCGTGACGGTCAGTAGCCTGACGGTCTTATTTTGCTTCTCGGTGGTGTTGCTGGTCAGCCTGATTACCCGGCGCCTGCAAGGCAATATGCTGGTCTCACGGGTCGCGCACAAGCTGGCAGGGACGGCACTGATTGCTTTCGGCATCAAGCTCACGCTCTCGACGGCCTGAACTTGCTGGCGCTGAAGTTGTAGAAGTTGCTGAAGCCGGCTATTTATGCTGAAGAGCTGGTTTAGCAGGGCACAAATGGGCTGCATGTATTGCACTTGCTCGCTGGCAGCGGGCGGTATAATGAGGCCGTTTTGTGCAGCTGCACATGCTCTCTTTGCAAAGGTACACCGTGACTTTCATTCAAAAACTTTCTGCCGCCTGGGCCAGTAACGCCTCGTTATTGTGTGTCGGGCTTGATCCCGATGTCAGTAAGTTTCCACCGGAACTGGCACAACAGCCTGACGCGATCAGCCTTTTTTGCAAAGCCATGATCGATGCCACTGCCGATCTGGCCTGTTCGTTCAAACCGCAGATTGCCTACTTTGCCGCCATGCGTGCAGAAGATCAACTTGAAGATATCTGCCGCTATATCAAGACGGCTTATCCTGCGATTCCCCTCATTCTCGATGCCAAGCGTGGCGACATTGGCGCAACTGCCGAGCAGTACGCCCGCGAAGCCTTTGAGCGCTATGACGCCGACGCCGTGACGGTCAATCCTTACATGGGATTTGATTCGGTCGCTCCGTATATGGAGTGGAAAGAGCGCGGTGCGATTGTCTTGTGCCGGACCTCCAACCCAGGTGGTTCTGACCTGCAATTTCTCACTGTTGACGGTCGTCCGTTATACCAGCATGTCGCGCAACTGGTAGCTGACAAGTGGAACGTCAACGGACAGTGCGCGCTAGTGGTCGGGGCAACTTTTCCGCAAGAATTGGCACAGGTGCGCAGCATCATCGGCGACATGCCGTTGCTGGTGCCGGGTATTGGTGCACAGGGCGGTGATGTTGCCGCGACCGTTGCCGCGGGAAAAACAGCCGACGGCAATGGCATGATGATCAATTCCTCGCGCGCGATCTTGTATGCCAAGCCGCTGGCGGGCGAGAGTTACAGCGATGCAGCCCGCCGGGTTGCGATCGAAACCCGTGATGCAATCAACGCCTGCCGCTAAGGCTGATTGCGGTCGCACTGTTCGCAGTGATCACAGCGTTCACAGCGATCACTATGCGCGCGCTTTGCCAGCTCGGTTGCGGATGTCCATTTGCTGAATTGAGTTGCAAAAAAAGAGGCTTGATGCCTCTTTTTTTATTGCAATTTCTGTTGGTGGCCAGAACCCGGTCTGTCGTCCTGTGGTGGCACGATTTTGCTGGCGCCTATTCAGATTTCATCAACCAGACGGAGTAATCGGTCCAGCGCATACGCGACCGTTTGTTCACGGATGGCGTGCCGGTCGCCGGTAAAAATTTTTCTTTCCGTGGTGGTGACGCCGCCCACGACCCAACCGAAGCAGATGGTGCCGACCGGTTTTCCGGGGACTGCACCGCTGGGTCCTGCAATACCCGTCGTTGAGAGGGCTACTTGTGCCTGGCAATTGGCCAGCGCGCCTTCTGCCATTGCCGCCGCGATTTCTTCGCTGACGGCGCCATGCCGGGCAAGGAGTGAATCGGCAATATTAAGTAATTCAGTTTTGGAGGCGTTCGAGTAAGTGACGAAGCCGCAATCGAACCAATCGGAACAGCCGGCGATTTCTGTGATGGCGTAGCTGACACCGCCGCCGGTACAGGACTCGGCAACCGTCAGCAGCAGCTTGCGCGATTTTAGTGCCTCACCGAGTTTTTTCGCGAGTTCAATAGAGTTAAGCATGACATGGTCTCCGGTCGTTTTAAGCGTGGAAAGACTTTACCACTACACTGCCAGACTGTTATGTTTTTTATGCACCCAGCAAGGAAAAAAAATTGCCAGGTCATCAGGCCGCCGGCATCACCACCAGCTCACAATCGGCGACCTGGCTCTGTGACTTCCCGCTGCTGCACGGGCTAGAAAATACGCCAGAGGGCAAATACCAGCAGGGTAAAGAAAGCGGCAACGAGATCGTCCCACATGACGCCAAAACCACCCTTGAAACGTTTGTCAAAATAGCCGATCGGTGGCGGTTTGACCATATCGAAGAAGCGAAATATGACAAAGGCCCAGCATTGGGTCTTGAAGTCAGCGGGCGTCACCAGTACCAGTACCAGCCAGAACGCGATAATTTCATCCCAGACCATGCTGCCATGGTCGGCTACGCCCAGATTTTTTCCGGTCACGGCACACGCCCAGATGCCGATAAAAAAACCGGCGGTGATAATGATGAGCCAGTGCATGGGCGTAAAAAATTCTGGCCAGCGCACCGAAAAAACAGTGAACGTCAGCCAGGCAAACAGGGTTCCGGCGGTGCCCGGCATGAGCGGCGACAAGCCGCTGCCAAAGCCCTGCGCGATGATGTGCGCCGAATGTGAAAGCATGAACTGGGCCGTAGGACGGGGGATTTTTACCTGCGGGCCGGATTCTGAAGGTGTCATGGGCTGGAAAAATGATCAAAGGAAGTTAATTGTAAAGAGACAGTCTGGCCAAAATCGTCGAGCAGCCGCAAACCTGGCGCCGTGTCGATGCTGCCTATACGCGTCACTGGCGTTGCACTGCGCACGCCGGCAGCAATGACTGCCGATCGTTGTGCCACTGGTGCGGTAAAGCAGAGCTCGTAGTCGTCACCACCGGCGAGGGTGAACGCCCGTTGTGTGGCCAGTGATTGATGGCTCAGGACCGGCCCGGCGGGCAGGCTGTCAATATGCAGGCTGGCACCCATGCCCGAGCGTTCGAGGATATGCCCCAGGTCGCCAGTGAGCCCGTCTGAAATATCGAGTGCGGCATTGGCGACACCGCGCAACGCCAGTCCCAGCGCGATGCGCGGTGTTGGCTGGTGCATGCGCTGTGCGGCTTGCTGTTGTGCCGCCGGATCGAGTTTGATTTCCTTGCGGTAACCGGCTAGCGCCAGGCGTGCGTCACCCAGCGTGCCAGATACCCAGACATCGTCGCCCGCTTGCGCTGCATCGCGCCGCAGCGCGCTGCCAGGCGGCAATTCACCAAAGACCGTGATGCAGATCGTCAGGGGTCCTTTGGTGGTGTCGCCGCCGATCAGACTGCACGCGTATTCATCGGCTAAGCTCAGCATGCCGCGCGAAAATTGATCTAGCCATTCGGGATTGGCCTCGGGTAAGGACAGTGCCAGTGTAAAAGCCACCGGGCTGGCACCCATTGCCGCGAGATCGGAAAGATTCACCGCCAGGCATTTATGGCCCAGCGCGTAGGGGTCGGCATCCGGAAAGAAATGTCGTCCGGACACCAGCATATCGGTTGAAATTGCCAGTTGCATGCCAGGCGATGGATTAACGAGAGCGCAGTCGTCGCCGATCCCGAGAACAATGCGCGGATCGGTAATGGTATGTTGCGCGAAGTAGCGCTTGATGAGGTCGAATTCTGAGAGCATGCGGCATTGTACCGAAAGCGACGCGGCAGCATGCTTGAAAAATGCACAAAAATAATGTGATGGATCACACTTTGCCATGGTGTAAAGGACGAGCCAGTGCTGTTCCAGATTCGACGGCAGCGAAAAATGGTTTTGGACACGGCCAACTTCATCGGGTCAGTTTGCCGGCAGTAGCAGTGATAGTTTTGTCTCGGGGCACAAAAAAACCGACACACTTTGTGGTGAGCCGGTTCGTGACCTGACGGGGTTTACCGCCTCGTAATCAGGCAAATCTACCGGGCAGCTTTACCAGTCAACTTTAGCAGCCAACTTTATCAAGCAACTTTCTCAAGCAACTTTCTCAACTGCTGCACTCGCTGAGGCCTGCATTTCGGCCAGTAAGGCTGCGCGTATTTTTGCCTCCTGAGGCGCAACTGCAAAGCCTTTCATGACATTGCTGGCGTCGTAAAAACGGCTGATATTGGTGACTCCGCTCAGTTCATGCTCCCAGCGCCCACCTGCCGCAATATGGGGGGCAGGCGCAACCAATGCGATCGGGCAGCTCGGTGTCTTGACGATGACGGGTGTCGGCTTGAATTCGATCTGCGTGATCTCTCCGCTCAGGCTGCGGGCGATGGCGCGCGCAGCCGTCATGATCGGGGCGATATAAGGCAAGACCGGACGCGAACCGTCTTCGGCATGGGTGTATTGCGCGCAGTCGCCCAGGGCATAGACGTCTTCGGCGCTCGTTAATCCCGTTGTGTCAACCAGGATGCCACGTTCAGTTGCGATGTTTGCCGTTTGTGCCAGACGCAAGTCCGCACGCAGACCCACTGCAGAAAGCACGATATCGGCGGCGATGGTGTTACCGTTGGCCAGGGAAACCTGATAGGTTTTCGGGCCAATATCTTGCCCGCTGACGGTGTGGTCAATGCTGCTGGCAGTGGTGCCAAGCTGCATCACGATACCGCGCTGCTGCAGTGCCGTTTGCAATGCCAGTGAAATTGGCTCCGGTGCCAGTGCGGCAAGCGGCAAAGCATTCGGGTCAACCAAAGTCACTGCATGGCCGGCACTAGCCAGGTCGTCGGCAAATTCGCAGCCGATCAGGCCTGCACCTAAAATAGTGATGCGGATTTTGTCGCCACACGAGTTAATGCTCTCGCGCAAGACTGTGTAATCGGTCACGTTGTTGACCGACAAGACCTGCTCTGCCGCATTACCGGCAATGGGCAGGCGGATTGGTTGCGCGCCTACTGCGAGGATCAATTTGGCATATTCAAACTCGCCTGCGCTGGTGCTGATGACATGGCGCGCGCTGTCGATCCGGTTCACTGTCGTATGCTGCAAAATGTGTGCACCGATTTGTTCGGCCATTTTTGCCGCATTCTGGCTCACCAGTTGTGCCGGCAGCTTGTTCTGGGCAAAGGCGTTCGACAGCATCGGCTTGGAGTAAAAACCACCATCATCGCCAGTAATGATCAGCAATGGCGTGGTGGTGTCGAGTTTGCGAAATTCACGGGCGACAGTGTAACCAGCCATGCCGCTACCGATAATGGTGATCGGCTTCATTTAGATTTCAACCATGTCAAAATCAGCTTTGGCGACGCCGCATTCTGGACATTCCCAGTTTTCCGGAATATCGTTCCAGCGTGTACCGGCGGCAATGCCGTCTTCTGGCAGGCCGACTGATTCATCGTAGATAAAACCGCAAACGACGCATTGATATGTTTTCATGGAGTGTTCTCTTTATAGTATTGACAGATTTTTTTAGCAGCTTTTCAGCCGATGATGCGCTGTTGCCTGTTGCCTGTTGCATGATTGAGGCTCTTTGACGACTGAGTTTGAGATGAAATTCCAGCGGTGTTCAGACGAAATTCAGACAAAATTCAGACAAAACTCAGGCAACATTCGGATCATGATCAGGCTGGGTTGGCGGCAAGCACGGCGCGATAATGATTGGCATGACGCTCTTCTACTTTGGCCAGGGCGGCGAAACGTTTCGCTGCCATGTCTAAAGTGCGCTTGAAGTTTTCTGCGTGTTCTTTCGATTCCGCGATTTGCTCGTCATATTCAGCGACTGCGGCAAGATTGCCTTCTTCGACTGCCATGTGGCGAAATTTCGGATACATCTCGGTAAATTCATAGGTCTCGCCTTCAATAGCGAGTTCCAGTGCGCGCTGCGGTGTCATCTCGGCTTTTGGAAACAGTAAATCGAGGTGACCAAAGGCGTGCATGACCTCCTGGTCTGCAGTGGCTTCGAACGCCAGGGCAACGTCTTCAGCACCGGCAGCACGTGCCAGTTTGGCGAAGTAACGGTATTTGATGTGTGCCATGGATTCGCCGGCAAAAGCGGACTCAAGATTTTGAATGGTGACGGATGGGTGGGTGACTGTACTCATTTGACTCTCCAAAAAGATGTTGTTGACGTCAGACATCGGGTACTTAAAAGGGATACATAGAGTGTCAAGCGGGAGAAATATCATAATCATTGGTGGTTCATTTGTAAAATTGATTGTTTTTACTGATGTGATAGCTAATTACTATATTCAAGTTTTTACTGCCCTTGGTTATCCCTGGTTGCGATTTGTTCTCCTTTATTGTCTTCCCTTTACACCTAAACCTGACTTCCAGTTATGCATAAAAATCATGAGAGTCGTACAAATACGTATGAAGTTAGAGTCTTCCCTCTGCTAAAATTGAAGTTACCGTAATTTTTTAGTATGCATACAAGAAGGGATTGACCAGCATGGATTCGTCAGCAGATCAAAAAGAGTTGTTGCGCAAACAGTTGCGACAAGCCGCACTGGAGTATCACGAGTTTCCTACGCCAGGCAAAATCAGCGTCACGCCAACCAAACAATTAACGAACCAACACGATCTGGCGCTGGCTTACTCGCCGGGCGTCGCTTCTCCTTGTGAAGAAATCGTTGCCGACCCGGCCAATGCCTTCAAATACACCGCCCGCGGCAACCTCGTCGGTGTGATCACCAACGGTACTGCAGTGCTCGGTTTGGGTAACATCGGCCCGCTCGCTTCCAAACCGGTCATGGAAGGCAAGGGCGTCCTGTTCAAGAAATTTGCCGGTATCGACGTCTTTGATATCGAAATCAATGAATCTGACCCAGATAAGCTGGTCGACATCATCGCTGCACTAGAGCCCACTTTCGGCGGTATCAACCTTGAAGACATCAAGGCGCCGGAATGCTTCTATATTGAACGCAAGCTGCGTGACCGCATGAAAATTCCGGTCTTTCATGACGACCAGCACGGTACTGCCATTATCGTTGGCACTGCCATTCTCAATGGTTTGAAAGTTGTCGGTAAAGACATCAACAACTGTAAATTGGTGGTCTCTGGCGCGGGTGCTGCGGCGCTGGCGTGCCTGGACCTGATCGTTGATCTGGGCTTTCCGATCAAGAACATCTTCGTAACCGATCTGGCTGGCGTCGTCTATAAAGGCCGCGTTGAGCTGATGGATCCGGATAAAGACCGTTTTGCCCAGGAAACCACGGCCCGCAGCCTGTCCGAAGTGATAGACGGCGCCGATATTTTCCTCGGCCTTTCCGCTGGTGGTGTTCTCAAGCAAGACATGGTCAGGCGCATGGCTGCACGGCCATTGATTCTGGCGCTGGCGAATCCGACTCCTGAAATCTTGCCCGAAGAGGTCATGGCGGTACGCAGTGATGCAATCATGGCCACCGGACGATCCGATTATCCGAATCAGGTCAATAACGTCTTGTGTTTCCCGTATATTTTCCGCGGCGCACTCGATTGCGGCGCCACTACAATTACGCGTGAAATGGAAATTGCGGTCGTCAGGGCCATTGCGGAACTGGCGCAGGTCGAGCAGTCCGACATCGTCGCCTCTACCTATGGCATCGACAACTTATCGTTTGGCCCTGAATACCTGATTCCAAAGCCCTTCGATCCACGCCTGATGATCAAGATCGCTCCTGCCGTTGCCAAGGCGGCAGAAGAGTGCGGTGTTGCGGCGCGTCCGATCAAGGACATGCAAGCCTATATTGAGAAGCTGCAACAGTTCGTGTACCACAGCGGCACGTTCATGAAACCCCTGTTCCAGGTTGCCAAAAAAGCGCCTGATGAACTCAAGCGTATTGTCTATCCAGAAGGGGAAGAAGAGCGTGTCTTGCGTGCTGTCCAGGTCATCGTGGATGAAAAACTGGCCAAGCCGATTCTGGTTGGACGTCCGCAAATTCTGGAGCAACGCATTGAAAAATTCGGTCTTCGCCTGAAAGCGGGCGTTGATTTTGAAGTCATCAATCCCGATTTTGATCCGCGTTACCGTGATTACTGGCAGACTTATCTGGCCATGACCCGTCGTTTGGGCGTGACCGAACAATATGCCAAGCTCGAGATGCGCCGCCGTCATTCCCTGATTGGTTCAATGATGATCCACAAGGGCCACGCCGATGGCATGATCTGTGGCACCTTCGGTACCACCGGTCTGCATCTCAATTATATTGATCAGGTACTGGGCAAGCGTGAAGGCGTTAATGTGTACGCGGCCATGAACTGCCTGATCCTGCCGGATCGTCAGCTGGTGCTGGTCGACACGCATGTCAATGAAAACCCGACTGCAGAACAGATCGCCGAGATCACCATCCTGGCGGCAGAAGAAATGCGTCGTTTCGGTATCTTGCCTAAAGCGGCGCTGTTATCACATTCCAATTTTGGTTCCAGCAATAGCGAATCGGCTAAAAAGATGCGTGCAGCACTGGCGATCATTCGCCGTGACGCACCGGATCTGGAAGTGGATGGCGAAATGCATGGTGACACGGCGCTTAACTCGTCTTATCGCAACAAGATGATGCCTGATTCTCCCCTGACTGGTGATGCTAATTTGTTGGTGATGCCAAACATCGATGCGGCAAATATTGCCTACAATCTTCTGAAAACAACTGCAGGAAACAACATTGCCATCGGCCCTATCTTGCTCGGTTGCGCCAAGCCGGTGCATATCCTGACTCCTTCAGCAACCGTTCGCCGTATCGTGAACATGACGGCCTTGTGTGTGGTAGATGCGGTAGCGGAGCGATGATCTAGCCCCTGCGCCGTTATCGGTGAAAAAATAAAACCCGGGCTCCTTGCGAGGCCGGGTTTTTTCTTTTTAAAAATTAAAATCAGGTGATTTTTTGTATTTGCACATCATTTTTTTGTCATTTTTTTATTTAAATAGTATTTTTGCCTATACTAATTTGCTTATTTAGGGATAATCATGGATTCAGGGTGTCGACCTTATTATCCCCCTCATGTCACGGATAACGTGTGTTTCGGCACCGCGCTTGCGTGCCGGGTTGGTGTGGTTTTATCTGCAAATGTCAAAAAAATTGCCGGGTAAGCCGGTATTCCAGACTAACAGGCCGTGTTTGCCCAAAGAGAGGCGTTGTGTTGAAAATCATCTTCCACCTGCGAGTCTGGTTCGCGCTCCTTGCCTTGGTTGTGATAGCAGGCACGGTCGCTGCGGAACCACTTGGGATAATCCGTTTTGCCCCGGAAAAGGATTACGGACCGTTCATCTTCGAAGATTCGGGTGGTCGCATTACTGGCCTGTCGATGGACATTCTTACCATCATCAGCCAGAAGCAAAACTTGCAGTTGAAGATCTTGCCTGCGCAAACTCTGGCCACCATACTTGAACAAGCCAGACTGGGAGAGGTGGACCTGATCTCGTCCTTGCGACCAACGCCGGAGCGACTGGAATATCTGCGTTTTTCGCGCCCCTATGTATCCATACCTGCGGTGCTGATCGGTCGTGCTGACCGGTCAGCTGCCGGTAATAGCCAGCCGCATCTCACCCTGGCCGCGCTGTCGCATCAGCCGGTTGCAGTAGGACGCGGCTATGGGGTCGAGTCATTTGTCCGGAAGAAATTTCCTGCAGTGAAATGGTTTGCTGTGGCCGATGACTTGCTGGCACTTCAGACCTTGCAGGCCGGAGTCGTACAGGCCGCAGTGATGGATCTGGCCAGCTTTAATTTTTCGCGGAAAAATTTTCCAGATCAGTCTTTCCAGATTCAGGGCAGGGTGGGTTTTGAATATCCCTTGAGTTTTGCCTATCCCAAAGACAAACCCGAAATTGGTGAGGTGATTGAACTGGGACTACGGCAACTCCCCCTGACCCAGCGGGACGCCTTGGTTCAGCGCTGGGTTGGTAGCGAGACGCAAGATTATGTCGGCGAGGACCGTGGTCGTCTGCTCTGGATAGCGACTGCCGTCATAGCGCTTGCCGCAGTACTGGCCATGTTTGCATTGCTAAAAAAGAAAGGCGTACCATGAGCGCCTTCCCTAGTCTGCCTGGGGTAATTTTATCAAGGCGCAGGTCCCTTTTTTTAACCGGCATCCTGTATTTCTGTACCTATCTGGTATTGGCCGGTCTTGCCGTCTACTTTTCCAGGCAGCAGGGTAGCGTTGCCTCTTTATGGTATGCCAACGCAGTCATCGTGGCGGCGTGCATCAGGCGTAGCCGGACCGACAAGCTCTGTTTGTTGCTGGCTGGAGCTGTAGCAAACCTGATCGTTAACCGGTACTTTGACGCTTCATGGTCACTGAGCGCTATTTTCCTCGGTGTCAACGTTCTTGAGATGCTGCTTTCGGTGACGCTAATTTCACGTTACTGCAAACTTGAACAGAGTATTTCCAGTCCTGCCGAATTACTTAAAACCTTGTTTGTGGGCGCGTTCTGCCCAACCCTGGTGTGCGCCATCATCGCTGCCTTTTCTTTATCATATTTCGTTCCGAGCGAGATGACAGGTAAATTCGTCGATTATTTTTTCCCCTGGTTTGAGGGGAGCCTGATTGGTGCCGTTTCCATACTACCGGCAGGTTTGTACCTTGTCGCACGCGGATCGCGGGAATTTTTCCATAAAATAGCGCAGCCCCAGGTGTTGTCTGCGTTATTGCTGGTATTGGCCATTTCTCCGGTAGCGGCAGCAATGCTCACGTTTCCGTATATTTATATGGTGTCATTCCTGATCCTGCTGACCTTTAAGGGCGCGTTTCCCGGTGCTAGCCTGGGTATCCTGGTCTGCTCTTTTGAAGTGGGATTGTTGATTTCGACGGGGATTTTTCCGGCACCACCGCGCATTTATTTTTACTATGAAATGCTGTTTTACATGCCGTTGTTGCTGACGATGGTGTCGCCGCTACTGGTGGCGACGAATCTGGAGAAAGAGTACGAGGAAGCAAAGAACCTGATCACCGAACGCGAACGTTTTCGCCAACTGTATGAAGATACGCCAGCCATGATGGCTTCGGTCGACAGGTGTGGGAAAATTATTCATGTCAGCAAGCTGCTACTCGATAATTTGTACTACAGCAAAGACGAGATCATCGGGCGCAATGCCATTGATTTTTTTACCATGGAGTCGCAGCAACGTGGCAATGAAAAAATACTGCCTGATTTTATGCGTCAGGGAAGCGCCCATGACGTCAATGTTCAGATGCTCAGGCGTACTGGCGAGGTGATCGATGTGGCGTTGTCAGTGGTCTGGGAAGCGGGCGCAGAAATGACCCCGACTACAGCATTGTGTGTCATGCGTGATGTCACCGAAGAGCGCCGCCTGACTGCCCGGATGACGTATCTGGCGCAGCATGACGCGCTGACAGGTCTGCCGAACCGGGTGCTGTTTGAGGACCGGGTGGTGCAATTTTGCCATATCTCTCAGCGGGAAAGCAGCGGCTTTGCCTTGATGTTCATTGATCTTGATCATTTTAAGGATATCAACGATACGCTGGGCCACAGTGTCGGTGATGCGTTATTGCAGCTCATTTCCCGCAGGCTCAGCGGTGTCGTGCGTGATGCCGATACTATTTGCCGGATCGGCGGCGATGAATTTGTCATCCTGGTCAGTGGTGTCAGCAGTGCGTCCGATGCGCAAGAGGTCGCCGCCAAGATCTTCCGCGAGGTCGCGGTTCCCTGTACGCTTGATGGTCATGCGCTGCAGGTGTCACTGAGCCTGGGGATCGCGCTGTTTCCGCAGGACGGGGAGGATCACGATACCTTGCTCAGAAATGCCGATACGGCGATGTATCACGCCAAGCGCAGCGGGCGCAACCGCTACTGTTTTTTTCACGATATTGAAGCGTATGTGCAATAAGCCCGGCTTCATGGCGGTAATGACGAGGTGTATTATCACCCAAGCGCTTGTTACCCTGCACCCGCTGCCGATCGCTCATCGTTCTTCATTCATTGCCGGATCGGCACACGACCCGTTGGTACTACGCTGGAAGCGGGCAGGCAGTGGCCATGCTGGTCATCAAAGAACATATGTGGCTTGAAGGCTGCCAGTACTGCCGACTTGTTTATGCCTCCCATGAAGAAGGTTTCGTCAATGGCGATGTTCCAGGCGCGCAAGGTACGGATGACCCGCTCGTGCGCCGGTGAGGAGCGCGCCGTGACCAGTGCCGTACGCAAGGGAAACGCCCTTCCGTCGGCTGATTTGAAATTATTTTGCAGGTAGGAGAGGGCGACTAAAAGCCGTGCGAACGGTCCTTCCGGCAGCGGCTTTTTGGCGTTGGTCCGTTCGTGTTGTTCAAAGGCTTCAATGCCGTGTTCCTGATAAATACGCTCAGACTCGTCGGAAAAAATCACTGCGTCGCCATCGAAGGCGATCCTGATCTGGTCGAGATCGGCGGCGTTTTCAGGGATCTGGTACAGCATAGCCGAGGCCACGCCTGAATTGATCGCCGCCTGTACATCGTCCTCATGCAGGGATAAGAACAGGCTGATGTTGAAGGCTTGCAGATACGGTGACAGCGGCGCGCCACCCGACAAGGCGGCACGGGTGATATCGAGGCCGTAATGCTCCATCGAGTTAAAGATGCGTAATGAGGTCTCGGACGAGTTGCGCGACATGATCACGACCTCGACCAGGCGGATGCCCGGCGTGAGGCTATTGAGCTTAAGCAAGGCCTTAACCAGCGAAAAGCCCGCGCCCGGCTTGAGGATCTTGTTTTCATGTTCCAGCTGATGCAGGCGGTAGGCGTCCAGCCCCTCATGCTGGTAAATAGTCTCTTCCGCTTCCAGATCAAACAGGGCGCGCGAAGAGATGCCGATGACGAGCAGGTTGTCGAGAGAAAAGGCCATGGGTTCCGTATTTTGTCGAGAAAAAATAACAACACAATGTCGTTAGCCATCAGTATGAGCCCGATAGCACAATCATGCAGCGGCAACGGCTGATTTATTCCTCGCAAAAATATGAATCAAACACGGTACAAATACGGCCCAGAGAGAGCTTTAGCCTATCCTCAGTTCAGTCACAGGGTCGAACAACACCGCCTTGGACAGGTCAAAGGCGAGTGCCATCCGCTTTCCTGGTGTGGCCTCTGCACGCGGATGGGTGCGGCAGGTGGCGCGAAACTCATTGATCCAGGTGAAGGCGATCGTATCAGGACCGGTGGGTTCGGTCAGTTCAATCATGCATTCGACTTCACTCGGAGAATAGCCGCCAGGTGTTTCGGCATGACGTGCGCTCAGGGCGTCGGTCACATGTTCCGGACGGATACCCAGCACAATGTCCCGATCCAGCCATGTCTTCTGCGTGGCGGCATCCATCGATTCAGCCGGTAACGGAAGCAAAGTGGTGCGGTCGGCATGGCGCAGGGTAAAGGCCAGGCCGGCACCGTGCTGCACCAGTTTGCCACTGAGGAAGTTCATGGAGGGCGAGCCGATGAAGCCTGCCACAAACAGGTTGTCAGGCTTGTCGTAAATTTCTTGCGGGCTGCCGAACTGCTGCACGATGCCGTCTTTCATCACGGCAATCTTGTCACCGAGTGTCATCGCTTCAATCTGGTCGTGTGTCACGTAGACGATCGTGGTACCGAGGCGCTGATGCATCAGCTTGATTTCTGCGCGCATCTCGACCCGAAGTTTGGCGTCGAGGTTAGACAGCGGTTCATCAAACAGAAACAGCGCAGGATCGCGGGCGATAGCCCGGCCCATTGCCACCCGCTGGCGCTGTCCGCCGGAGAGTTGCGCCGGCTTGCGGTCGAGCAGGTGGGTCATCTGCAAGGTCTCGGCGACCCGGTTGACGATCAGGGTTTGCTCGTCCTTGGGAACCTTCCTGATCCCCAGGCCAAAGGAAATGTTTTCCCTGACCGTCATGGTTGGATACAGCGCATACGACTGAAAGACCATCGCAATGTCACGCGATTTTGGTGCGATATGATTGACACACCGGTCGCCGATCAGAATCTCTCCCTCGGTGACTGTCTCGAGTCCGGCGATCATGTTAAGCAAGGTGGACTTGCCACAACCAGATCCACCGACCAGAATCAGGAACTGGCCATCCTCGATTTCCAGGTTAATGCCCTTGAGGATCTCGGCACCATTGGGATAGACCTTGCGTACATTGCGAATTGATAAGCTTGCCATGATGTTTCTTTCTTGTATGTTCTGTCGTCGTGCCGTCGTGCCGTCGTGCGGTAGTGCGTTAGTGATGCCGGCGCCGGCTAAATTGTATTTTCTATGCCAATATTGGGCGGTGGCCCTGAACGAGGTCCTAGCCTTTCACGGCACCAGCTGTCAGGCCGCGCACAAAATACTTGCCGGCGACCAGATAGAGCAAGAGAGTCGGCAGGGCGGCGATGATTGCTGCCGCCATATTGACGTTGTATTCAGTGACCCCGGTCGTGGTATTGACCAGATTGTTGAGGGCGACCGTGACCGGTTGCGCGTCCGAGCCGCCAAACACGACACCGAACAAAAAATCATTCCAGATCTGGGTGAATTGCCAGATGAAACACACCATAAAAATAGGCAAGGACAGCGGAAAAATAATACGCCGGTAAATCATGAAAAATCCGGCACCGTCGATGCGCGCTGCGTTGACGAGTTCTTCCGGGATTGACACATAGTAATTGCGGAAAAACAGTGTGGTAAATGCCATGCCGTAGACGATGTGCACCAGGATCAGGCCGGTTGTGGTATTGGACAGACTGAGCATACCCAATACTTTTGCCATCGGTAGGATCACGACCTGAAATGGAATGAAGCAACCGACCATTAATGCCGTGAAGACGATTTGCGAACCGCGAAATTTCCATTGCGCCAGCACGTAGCCGTTGAGCGAACCGATCAGGCTTGAGATCAGCACAGCCGGTATTGCCATCTTGAGCGAGTTCCAGAAGTAGGGTGATAAGCCCTCGCAAGTCACGCCGGTGCAGGCCTGGCCCCAGGCTTTTGCCCAGGCTTCGGTATTGGGACTCAAGGGAATGCTGAGCAAGTTGCCGCTGCGGATTTCATCGAGCGACTTGACCGAGGTCGTGAGCATGACGTACAGCGGAGCGAGGTAATACAGGGCACACAAGACCAGTAATACGTAGATCAGGATACGGCCAGCCGATATGCCAGAGGGTAAAAGAGTGTTAGCCGGTTGTGCGTTAGCGCCCATTTGCAGCTCCTTTTGTTTCCATATACATCAGCGGTACCAGTACTGCCAGCACAGTGGCCAGCATCATCATGGCCGATGCGGCGCCCAAACCAAGTTGCCCGCGGGTAAATGAAAATTGATACATGAAAATTGCCGGAACATCCGAAGAAGTACCAGGGCCGCCCGACGTCAATGCCATCACCAGATCAAAACTCTTGATGGCAATATGCGCCAGGATCAGCAGTACGCTAAAAAATACCGGACGCAGGGAAGGGATGACGATACGCCGGTAAATGGTCGGCAGACTGGCGCCATCAACCATGGCCGCCTTGATGATGCTGTCATCGACACCGCGCAGTCCTGCCAAAAACAAGGCCATCACGAACCCTGAGGACTGCCATACCCCGGCAATGACCACGGTATAGATAGCCATATCCGAATTGACCAGCCAGTCGAAGGTAAAGCTGCTGTAACCCCAGTCATGCATGAGTTTTTCCAGCCCGAGCCCGGGATTGAGTATCCATTTCCAGGCCGCGCCGGTAACGATAAAGGACAGGGCCATCGGGTAGAGATAGATAGCGCGCAAGGCACCCTCGGCGCGAATTTTTTGGTCTAATAGTACGGCCATCAAGAGGCCGGTCACCAGGCAGAAAAGAATAAACAGTCCGCCAAATATACCCAGATTGGCAGCCGAGACCCACCAGCGGTCGATTTCAAACAGGGCAGCATACTGACCAAAGCCGGAGTACTCGTAGTTGGGCATCATGCGAGATTCGGTCAGGGATAAAAATGCCGTCAGGCCGATAAAGCCGTAGACAAATATAAGTGAGGCAAGAATCGTCGGTGACAATACCAGTCGCGGTAGCCAGATATCGGCCAGGTGGGAAAAATACGCGGATTTTGTTTTATGCGTCGCGCTATCGTTCACGCCGGGCGCGTCGCAATTGCGCTCATGCGCTGTGACATAGGGTAATGCAGACATCGATATCTCCAGAAACTGGTCATCAGATCCCGCTCTGTCTGCGAGTGAGTTTTGCAGGATTTTTTCATGCAAACCAAGCTGCAGACAGAACGGGACTGCTCGCCCCTGAACCTTCAGGCTCAGAGGCTGTGTTGCCAATTACTTGGCTTTTGCAGCTTTCGCCAATGCTAATACTGCCGCTTGTGGTGTCATTGTCGAGTTCATGAACTTGGCAATAACGTCCTGAAACGCACCTGCTTTGGCCGAATCAATGGCCATGCCGTGGGCGAAACTTGGTACCAGTCCACCGTTTTTGCTGCTGGCATCCATGTCGTTCATGGACTTGATGGCGCAGCTGTCGAACTTGGCACGTGAGACGCCGGCACGGGCGGGAATAGAGCCCTTGTTGAGGTTGAATACCTCCTGAAATTCAGGGCTCATGATGGCACTGGCCAGGACCAGTTGCGACTTCTGGTCGTCTGCGCTTTTAACCTTGAACATCGTCATGGAGTCGATGTTGAAGGTAAAGGCTTTTTCTGTTCCCGGTGCAGGCATGCACAGGTAGTCTTTACCCGCCTGTTTGCCGGCGGCAGTGAATTCGCCCTTGGCCCAGTCACCCATGAACTGCATGCCAGCTTTTCCATTGATAATCATTGCGGTCGCCAGATTCCAGTCACGGCCCGCGGCATCCTTGTCGATGTAGGTCTTGATCTTTGCCAGTGTCTCAAAGGTCTTGATCATGGTTGGCCCGGTCAGGCTGGCCTGGTCGAGCTGCACGATGGCTTTTTTGTAGAAGTCTGCACCGCCCACACCGAGGGCAACCGATTCAAAGACCGTTGCGTCTTGCCATGGCTGGCCGCCATGCGCTACGGCGATCATGCCGGCTTTCTTGATCTTGTCGGCGGCGACAAAAAATTCGTCAAAATTGGTCGGGGCCGTAGCACCGGCCTTGGCCAGCACTTCCGGATTAACCCATAACCAGTTAACGCGATGGACGTTAACCGGGGCTGCGACATAATGCCCCTGGTACTTCATTGCCTGAGAAACCACCTGAGGCAGGCTGGCGTCCCATTTTCCTTCGATGGCTGCTGCATCGATGTTGGCCAGCACGCCTTCCTTGCCCCATTCCTGAATTGACGGACCCTTGATCTGTGCTGCAGCAGGAGGGCTGCCGGCAATGACGCGCGCTTTCAACGCCGTCATGGCATTTTCACCGCCGCCGCCAGCTACCGCAAAGTCTTTCCAGCTGATGCCTTTGGCTTCCATCATTTTTTTTAATTCAGCCACTGACTTGGCTTCGCCGCCAGAGGTCCAGTAATGCAGCACTTCAACTTCTGCTGCCTGGACTGACATGGCCATTGCGCTGATTGAAAATGCAGCGAGAGTCACTTGCACGATTTGTTTGATTTTCATTTTGTCTGCTCCGGAAAGACGAATTATTGTATTAGCGTGATTTTGATCTGGTAAGGCTTGCCAGCGTCAGCTGTTTTCTGCTGATCTCAGTTGTCCTGTGACGCATGGCAAGTTCAAAAATTGGCTTAGAACCAGGCTTCGAGCTGAATGCCAGCCGATGCGCCGCTCGTATTGGTACCGTAGACCGGGCCGGAGTTGTTGCTGGAATTGACTGCCGCAGTGGCAGCGTCATTCCATTTGCCGTAGGTAACATAGGTACGCAATTCCGGACGTGACCAGTAGCCTTTTCCGGCGGTGATGGTCGGCGCAAAAGTGATCTTGGTCAGGCGTAAATCAGGACCGCCGTTGCCAGCGGTGACCTTGCTGGTGCCGATTTCCATTTGCAACTTGAAATTGGTTGTCACTGCATAGACAGGACGTATGCCGAGCGTGGTCCAGGTGCTGGATCCATTTTTGTCCGACTTGTCTTTCTGCACCAGTGCGACGAATTCCATGCTCAATTCTGGCGTTGGCTGAACCCAGAGGCTATCAAATATCCGGGTACGGGTAACGTCAGAGCCGAGCAGCGTGCTACCGGAACTTCCCATGCGGTCGCAGCAAGGGCCGCCGACACCGGTACCAGGACCGACGCCGTATTGAACGCCTACTGTGTTGCTGCCGCCAAAGACTTTATCCTGACGATGGAAAACGGAAAGCTGCCAGCCATTATTATTGTTTTTTCCCTGGGCGCTGATGATGGTCGCCGCTGCATCGAGCGTACCGCCGGCATTGACCGGCAGGCCTTCATAGACCAGATTCTGGCGAATGGCAGCTTTGGTGCTCAGGACCCGGCCGGTGGCAGGGTCAATGTTGTTGGTATCGTTGTCCTTGAAGATGGCATAGCTCAATTTACCTGCGCCGACGCCAATTTTATCGAGACCACCACCGGTGCCGTTGAGATTGATGTATTGCAAATCAAGCATATGGATATCGGGACGCAGGTAGTGACGCTTACCGATCCAGGCGATACCACCATTGAGAAAATCGAGACCCTTTGCCTCGACGTAGGCCTTGGAAATACCTGTTTTGGCACTGCCAAAATCGGAACTGCCGTTGTAGGCATCGACCCACAGGGTACCGACAAAACTGACGCCATTTTCTGACTTGAT
Organism: Oxalobacteraceae bacterium; assembly: GCA_947466695.1. Classification (GTDB taxonomy): domain Bacteria; phylum Pseudomonadota; class Gammaproteobacteria; order Burkholderiales; family Burkholderiaceae_D; genus Undibacterium. The sequence goes on from CANIFC010000016.1 coordinate 19,707, forward strand.
CATTTCTTTGGTATAGCCAAACTCAGTGAAGCTGTCGCACTCATTACCGAGCCGGTAGGACATGGTATTGCCGCCGAGGCCAAAACAACTTTGCGGACCATGTGTCGAGCTCGCGCCTGCACCGGCCCTGAGGTAACCGTGAAAGCCTTCCGTATCAGTATCGCCAGCCTGTGCTATGCCGCCACTGAGGGCTAGTCCAAATACCACTCCCAGCAAGGCCGGTAATTTTTTCAACGAAAGTTTCAGTACATTTGTTCTCATGATGTCTCCTGATTGGGATGGGCTTGATATGAGGAGTGGCATGCTGCATTTTTTTACTCTCCAGCCAGGCGGGACGAAAGTCACACTACGCTGATGCCATTGACCACTCTTCATTGCTCGTTGTGACCCGCTTTTTTTTGCATTTCGTCACAATGAAGCGACAGTAGCATTCATGAAATTGTGATTCCACTTTTGATAGGGTTTGTGCGAAAGAGATGTTAAGTACTTGTTTTTTATGAATATCACTCATTGATGTCTGAGATATCTACTTACATTTCTTTACAATAAAACGGTAACTTTTTGGCACTTAAACTATGATTTAGCTATGAAATTATAGATATTTTGCAATAATGAAGACTGCAACAAAAAGTAATAAAAATTCACATTTCATTGCAAATATAGACGCAAGCTTACTTCCGTATCACTTGTTACTTGCGGTATAGTTTGCTGCGCAATAAGGAGGGCCCCAGAAGTGCCAAGCACCATAAAAAAAATATTTTCCAATAGGAAAAATAAGGAGACAAGCCGCAATAAGCCAGCGCTAGCCATGGGCTCGCGCCGTTTTTGTCTCACCTTGCTGTTGTGTTCGTGCTTGTCTCCCACCGCGTATGGTGAGGGTCTGCAGGTGCTGCACTGGTGGAAATCAGCCAGCGAGCGTCAGGCAGTCAATGTACTGGTATCAAAATTGGCAGAGGAAGAGGTCACCTGGCTTGACGGGGTGATCCCCAGCGGTTCCGGCGTCGGCGCCAGCATCGTCTTGCGTAGCCGGATACTGGCCGGCGATGCGCCGGAAGTGGCGCAGTTAAATGGTGTCCTGATCAGCGAGTGGGACAAGCTGGGCTTGCTGCTCAATATTGATGCGGCAGGGAATAATGGAAAATGGGAAAAATTACTCTTTCCTACCGTGCTGACCCTGGTGCGACCGCACGGACATTTTGTCGCTGCGCCGCTCGGTATCCACCGGGTGAATACCCTGTTTTATAACCGCCTTTTATTTACCCGTTATGGCCTGGTGCCACCGCGTACCTGGGCAGAGTTTGACCATGTTGCGACCAAATTAAAGCGTCATGGCATCTTGCCCCTGGCGCAAAGCAGTGAACCCTGGCAGGTGATGAGCCTGTTTGAGACCTTGGTATTATCTGAAGGCGGCGCGCCGTTTTATCGTGATCTGTTTGTGAATAAAACGGCCAGCGCCTTTGCTGATGAACGGCTAGGCAAGGCCTTGCAGCATCTGCGTTATCTCAAGAAATGGATGGCGGCGCCCGTGCTGGAACGGCCGTGGAACGCGGTGACAGCCGAACTCGCGGGGGGCAATGCAGGCATGATGGTGATGGGGGATTGGGCCAAAGGCGAATTGAACGCATGGGGCCACGTGACCGACGAAGGTTTTGGCTGTACGGCCGTACCTGAGACGGCAAAATATCATCTGTACGACATTGATACGCTGGTCATGCTGGCGACGCAAAAGTCCTTCCGGACGGCTCAGGAAAAACTGGCTAAAGTGACGATGTCGGGCAAGGTGCAGGCTGACTATAATCAGCTCAAGGGCTCCATTCCGGTATTGCGTAACCCCGATCTGGGTAAAATGGACAGTTGTTCGCTCGCTTCCTGGAAACTGTTCGCCAGCGGAGCCCAGGCGCAGGTGCCAAGCCTGGCGCACCGGATGGCCGCCGATGAGGTCACCAAAGACGCGATGATCGCCGAAGTGCATCATTATTTCCTCGACGATCGCCTCAGCGTGGCGCAAACCCAGCGCCGTCTGGGTGTCATCGCCCGCACCACAGCAAGGATTAAATAGAATCATGCGTAAAATACTTATCGTCGATGACGATCAAAAAACCCGTACCCTGTTGAAGGCTTATCTCGAAAAAAACCAGTATGAGGTTTTGCTGTCACACAATGGCGAAACTTTTTTGTCCGAGTTTCAGCGTTATTTTGACGAATTATCGATGGTCATTCTCGACGTGATGTTGCCCGATACGGATGGATTCGCGCTTTGTAAAGAGGTCCGGCGTCGCTCCAATATCCCTATCATCATGCTCACCGCAAGTTCTGATGAAACCGACCGGGTCGTCGGACTCGAATTGGGCGCCGACGACTATATTGCGAAACCCTACAGCCCGCGTGAATTGCTGGCCCGCATCAAGGCCATTCACCGGCGTAGTGGCACTGAAAGCCTTGCCGCGCCGCGCTTTTACCGTTTCGTCGGTTTTACGCTTGATACGACCGAGCGCTCCGTGACGGATGTCAATGGCCAGCTGGTTGCACTGACAGGGCTCGATTTCCAGTTGCTGAAATATTTTGTAGAACATCCGGGAGAAATTCTTGACCGTACCATCCTGTCCGAACAGACCCGAGGGCGCGATGCCGGCCCCCTGGACCGTTCGCTCGATGTGCAGATCAGCCGTATGCGCTTGCGTTTGAATGATACTGGCAAGCATCCCCTGCTGATCAAAACCGTCAGGGGCGCAGGCTATGTATTTTCGGCGGAAGTCAGTAGTTCGGCAGTGCCATAAAGTGAATAAGCGCGCCATGTATCACCGTTTCTTTGCGTTCATCTTACCTTCCTCGTTGCTGGGCCGGCTCTCGGTGGTGATGGTCGCCGGAGTGCTGCTCACGCAGTTGGCCGGCAACTTCATCTGGGCAGCGCAATTACGTGCTGAATCCCAGGTGGAAGTGAAAACTGCGGCGCAACACCTGGCCCATAGTGCGGCGGCGGCAGTGCGGTTCGTACTGAGCCTGCCGCAAAATTATCGTCCCTTGATCATTCAGCAATTTCGCGAAATGGGCGGTACCCGTTTTTTTATCAATATCAACAGCACACCGATCGTCATTCCTGAGATAAAAAATCAGCCACTTGCCGATATTGCGGTTAACCAGATCAGCACAACCATGAAAGCGGACCTGCCTGCAGTGGGGCAATTTCAGACCGCCTTTGCCTGGCCGGAGAACCTGGTTGCCGCCGATGATGGCACGTTAATGTCAGACATGCCCGAGAGCTGGGTCAGGCACATCATCCTGACGACACCCAATCCCGCACCTATTTTAGTGATTCAGGTCAGGATGGATGCCGGACACTGGCTTTACCTGGCGGCCCTGATGCCTAACCCGTATTTTTTAGAAGGGGGTAATCCGCTGACGCAAGGCCGTATATTGTTGCAGGTCTTGTCACTGGCAGCTGTCCTGTTACTCTCGATCATGGTGGTGCGCTGGACGACGCGTCCGCTTGCGGCGCTATCGGAAGCGGCGGAATCGTTTGGAAATGGTGGAACCATGCCGGTATTGCCGGAAACCGGCAGCAAGGAATTTATCAATACGGCACGCGCATTTAGCGCAATGCGCGAGCGGATCCAGCGCTATATTGAAGACCGGGAACGTCTGTTTGTCTCGATTTCACATGATTTGCGCACCCCGATCATGCGCCTGAAATTACGTGCCGAATTACTTGATGACGACGCCTTGCGCACTGAATTTCATGATGATCTGGATGATCTCGATATGATGGTCAAGGGTGCCTTGCAATGCGTCAAAGATAGCGATATTCATGAAAACCCTACAGAAATTGCCCTCGATCCCTTCATCGGGCGTCTGGTGCGCGGCGCAGAATTGGCCGGACATGCTGTAATTTTCAAGGAGTCCGGCCTGACCCTGATCGCCAAGCCACTGGCACTCAAGCGCGCAATCGGTAATTTACTCGACAATGCGCTGCACTACGGAAAAAAAGCTGATATCAGCGTGAGAAAAAATGCCGGTCAGATTGAAATTGACATCCGTGATTATGGCCCCGGCGTACCACCTGAGGATCTGGGGAAATTGTTTGATCCGTATGTCCGGCTGGAGCATGGAAAATATCAAAATAGTAACGGCATGGGATTGGGGCTGGGTATCGCACAGGGTATCGTTCATGCCCATGGTGGCCAGTTACTGCTTGAAAATTATCCCGCCGGCGGTCTGCTGGCGCGTATTATTTTTCCTGCGGAAACTGCGGGACCGACCTGAGCGGGAATTTTTTTACTGGCGTGACAGTTATTTTGCCAGTCGTGGAAAGCAGCCAGATCCGGAACTTGAATTGATCCGGATCTGGCCGGTTTTAGCTCAATAATTGAATGAGATAATCTGCTTTGCGGATGATTTTTTTTGATTCCATCCCAAACATATCGCGCGTTTCCTGCACGATAAATTCGTTCATCCCTTTGGTGCAATACAAAATTCCCTCGAAGTTGGTCCCAAGGTAGGTGAAGGGAAGCTGTTTGGTCCTGACGGGAATATCGCTGGCGAGCAGGCTGCGCATCTTGCGTTCGACATCGTACAGGCTACTGGCGTCGATGTTGACTGAACTGCCCTTGGGTGTCGGGAAGCTGGTACTGAAAGAGGGAGTTTGTCCCATTGGGTTTTTCAGTGTAATCTTTACACCCATCTTGAGGAATTTAGTGATTGCGAAAAAATCATCCTCGTCATACATTGAAGTCTCCTGGCAGATTTTTCTGCTGTTGTGCATCGGTTGCCGAATCAATATAACTGGTAATGTGGATAGTAGTACAGATAACATGACACATGGCTGTGATCGCGTCTCCAGATGTGATGCTCGTTTTCAAGAGTTGATATTATTTCTCAAGGGTAACAGACTATAGTCAGCTTGCAAAAGAAGAATTGGGAATAGTGGGAATTTTCACCAGAGACGAACACTAATTGGCATTTAAACGACCGAAATGGCCGGTTTTTTTGTCAGTGAGACCAGTTTTTAAAAAGAACCAATATTGCAGGGGTGTTACGAGTGGCAAATCCGGTTGTTTGGATGTTGGCATGGGATAATATAAATATGAAATATTTATCACAATATTTATCACAATATTTATCATTAACAGTCGTTATTTAGAATGCAATGCCATGAATACCAAAGTTTCAGAATTCGAATTTATAAAAGGTTTGACGGCAGAATTATCCTCAAAAAACCTGGTCTTCCCGACTTCCTTAAAAACCACCATGAAGATCCGGCGTGCGCTGGATACACCTGATATTTCCAATGAGCAGATCGCCCGCATTATCAGTGCTGAGCCGGTCTTGTCGGCGCAGATATTGAAGCTGGCCAATTCGGCGATGTTCAACCGCTCTGGCAAAAAAATTGAGGACTTACGCGCCGCCACGGTGTTGCTAGGCTATGGTGTTGTGCGTAACGTGGCCATTTCGGTCGGTATGAAACAGCTCAAGGACCATCAGGCCAGTGGCCAGAGTTCGGAGCGGATGGAAGGGCTGTGGAGCCGGAGTATCCGTGTGGCAGCGCTGTCGTTTGTATTGGCGCGTAACCTGACCAAGCTCAGTGCGGACAAAGCGATGATCGCTGGCTTGTTGCATGATGTGGGCAAGTTTTACATTCTCAACCGGGCAAACCTGTATCAGGACCTGTTCGTTTCGGAGCAGGCCCTGTGGGAACTGGTTGACCAGTGGCACGTGGATATTGGCGCTGCAATTCTCGATAGCTGGGAATTATCCGAGGATATCCGCGCTGCCGTGATGGATCATAAGTCGCTGAATCTGGCCATGACAGTAAAGGCAACATTGACTGATATCGTTGCTTCAGCCAATTTCCTCGATGCCCATTTTGTGGCACAGTCAATCTCCGATCTTGACTGGAATAAAATTCCGGTGTCTTTACATAATTTGCAGCTCGATGCTGCGAAGACGGAAAAGCTGATGAAAGAAACCGGTCAGGAACTTGCCGCGATCATGCAGATTTTGAGTTGAGCTGATTTTTCATAATTGAAAATGGCCCGCACTTCATGCGGGTCGCAGACTACGTTTCAATCTGCGTTCCTTCCCCGTCGGTTACGCACAGATGCGTAGCCGTTTTTCTTTCCGGTTGGCGCTTCAGAGCTTTCCTCGGAAAGTTGTTTCAGTGATGCGGCCGGCCTAGCGTCCCTTACTGCGCCTGTTTGTTAGCGACTCCGGTGGAGCATGTTTCATTTTGCTGTCTGATTCAGTGGTGTGGCGATACCGGACTGACGTAGCAAAATAGGATAAATCTGACAAATAGGCTAGCTCAGGGACGCAGCATCATCGATGCCGTCTTGGGGTGCGATAGCAACTCGGCAAACACACGCCAGCGCTGCTGCGGATCTTTACCGGCACGTTTTTCTACATATTCCTGCACGCTATCCTGACCCAGGTTGTAGTTGATGACATAAGAGCGATGTTGTTCAATGAAGGCAAGGCGTTGGGCCGATTTTTTTTGATCGGACAAGGCATATTTCATCAAGAGTGCGATGGCCTCGGCTGGATCGATCAGCCCGTCAAGATAACGCTGCGCCACCCTGTTTCCGGCATAGGAAAGTTTTTGCAGCACTGCCTGAATCCGGTAATACAGTTCCGCCCGGGCGGGATTGATGCCGGCGAGCGGGAATAGAATTTCTTTTTCAAAGACCAGCCGTTCGGCAGCAGGAAAAACGATTTCAATCCCATAATTGGCGCTCCCTTCGGCCAGAAACGACATGGGGGAATACAGCGGGTAAATGCAATATTCCATCCAGCCTTTTTCATTGACCAGATGCTTTTCCATGAGCAAGTTAAACACATGATGACCCGGGTAGCCTTCGTGGCTGGCCAGATCGATGGCCCGGTTAATGAGCATGGGAAAATCGGTGTTAACCTGAATCAGGCTGTAGCTATTGCCCTTGTACCAGTTATAGGCACTCCAGACCTGATCACTGACGTACTCAATCTCAAAGTCTTCTTCTGCCGGTAAGGAGATATGGCGTCGGGTACGTGCGCGTGATTCATGAATGGCTGCGCTAAAAACAGCATCAAGCTTGTCGCGCGGTATTTCAAAATCCCGGTTGTAGCGCGTCATCCGTGCGTTCAAATCACCTTGGCCGGGTACCAGGCTATCGAGTTCGTCCAAAATGGCGTCGAGGCTGTTTGCGTCCAGAGCAGGGGAGACGGCATCATAGAGAGCCAGCGATTCCTCATCAAACGAAACCTGTATTCCACTTAGTTGCCGGATGAATGCGCCGACTGCGCCTAGCTGCAAACCTAAAAATTCCCGCCGCTGTTGTAGCTCTTCTTGTGCCTGAGCGGGTAGGGCGTTCAACTGGTTTATTAATTGCTCTGCCATACGGCGTAAATCAGTCAGCGCGATGTCAACTGTGTCGTGCTGCCATTGCGCCGGACCGTAATAGGCGTCGACGTAAGAGCGATCGTGTTGTCCCACGGCTAGTACCAGCTTGACGTAGGCTGTGGCGATGTCGTTGAGTGTCATCATGATTGTGCGTACCGGAAAAGTGAAGGTTCGAGGATGGAAAGCGATTGCTGATCATACCTAAGTAACGGACACATCATAACGGACACATCACCCGCAGCATTAATAATGTATTAATAATGTATCAATGATGTTGCTAGTGTCATCGATTTGTTATTGATGCCGCGCACTCCACTCGACCTCACTGCGAGGTAAGCTGGCATCGGTTACCATGAGACTAGTCAGGTCTTGCGTCAACCTGACCACCTCAATCGCTTCGTAGTTGGCTAAGTCATTGTCCGTCGTGTTCGCCGTTGCCATCGTTGATACGCCTGTGTGCGACAATCGCAGCGTATGCATCTGGCTACTGAGTTCTTCCAATTGCCGCACCAGATCAGCTTCCATATCCGGCAACGAGACTGACATCGGTGAGCGAAAGGCGGCAGCGCTGTTCTTGAAGGAAAATACAATCAGGTTATAGCTGTCGAGTGAGCGGCACCACCAGACGTTTTGCTGGAACTGGGTTCGTAGCTCGCTCAGCAGCGGCACCAGTACCTTGCGTTTCCCCCAGATGTTGGTGACAAGGATGCCTTCTGGTGTCAGCGCGGTCTTGCAGTGAGCGTAAAACGCGGCGGTGTTGAGTTCGCTGACCAATCCTTCGCCGTCAAAACCGTCAAGCAACACCACATCTGCCTGCAGCTTATTGCGCGCCAGATAGTCGACCCCATTGCAATGGATGATTTGTAGTCTGGCATCATCTGCCGGCAACATGAATTGTTCGCGCAGGGCGATGACATCGGCATCAATTTCCAGAACGGTTATCTGGCAAGCGGGTAGATAGCGATAGCAAAATTTCACCAGGGATCCGCCGCCCAGACCGATCATCAATATGTGCCGCGGCGCCGGATTGGCTAGCAAAAACGCCATCATGGCGCTGGTATAACCACAAATCAGCTCGTCTGGTGCAGTAAGTTTCATGGCACTTTGCACTGATTTGCCATCGAAATACATGAAACGTAAATTTCCCTCATCAAAAACAAAGGGTTTTCCCTGATGTTTTTTTTGTAGCAGTTCAAGTTGTTTCAGCCTGACCATTTCTCCGTTTGAGGGTTTGTTTAAAAAGAGGCGGGACAAGCTGGCACGTATTTTTTGCATTAGGAAGTGGATCACTTAAAGATAATCAAAAAGTACTAGAGGAAAAAGACGTTTATTGACTGATTTTACTTGATCTTTTCTCTTTGGCAATCGAAATTCATCGATCCTTTCTGCGCTGCCAGCGCAAGTCCCGGAAACAGGCCCGGTATGAATGCGTGCCAAAACGGGAACTTTTAGTGTTTTTTGTATCTCTACATGTGGTTGTCAGCGATCAGCCGATCGCTGACATGGTACTTCAAGGGCGAAAGTCGCCTTCTGGTGGCCTTGCCGATGCCTGGACAATAATGATGATATCTTTATGGCTTGCGCCTCATGACATCGTCCAATAGAGAGAAATAAATGAAAAAAATTGTATTACTGGCCGTTGCGATCGCGGCAGGTGCGACTCAGCTGGCTTTTGCTGATGACGGCCTCCAGGCGGCAATTGCCGGTACCCAGCGCACGCCGGCCAATGTGGCGAGGGACAATGCACGTCATCCTTTCGAGACCTTGCGTTTTTTTGGCATCAAGCCTGGCATGACGGTGGTCGAACTCTCCCCTGGCGGCGGTTGGTACACCGAAATTCTGGCGCCCTACCTGCGGCAGGATGGCAAGTTAATTGCCGGCATCAGTGATCCTGCTTCAGCCAGTGATTATGGCCGCAGGAGTTACGTCAGTTTCAAGAAAAAACTCGACGCCAATCCGGCCATGTACGACAAGGTGGCGCTTGGTGTCTTTGAGCCGCCTGCCAGACTCGACTATGCCGCGAAAAATAGCGTGGATATGGTCCTTACTTTCCGTAATATTCACAACTGGGTACCGGCCGGTGATGCTGGCATGAAAGCCTTGTTCCAGAATGTTTTCTCGGTATTGAAGTCCGGCGGGGTGTTTGGTGTTGTCGAGCATCGTCTGCCCGCGACGCAGACGCAGGATGCACAAACCAGTACCGGCTACGTGCATGAAGCTTTTGTGATTAAATTGGCCCAAAGTGCCGGTTTCACCCTGGCGGCGAGTTCCGGGATCAACGCCAATCCCAAAGACAAGGCCGATCATGAAAATGGCGTCTGGGCCTTGCCTCCGGTGCTGGCCAACAAGGATAAAGATCGTGCAAAGTATCAGGAAATCGGTGAGA
>CANIFC010000017.1 GCA_947466695.1 Oxalobacteraceae bacterium
CGGTATCTGCGCGGTCGCGATATCTTTTTGCAATACTTTCAATGCACCGAAGCCGCTGATACCGGGCAAATTGATATCCATCAGGATAACGTCCGGCTGGTAGGCCCGTGCCATTTGTATCCCCAGATGCCCATCAATTGCCGAGAGCATCTTGAGGTCGCTGCGCCGTGCCACCAATTGCGTTACCAGCGCCAGATTGGCCGGATTATCCTCGACATACAACAGCGTTCTCTTCGGTGCCTCATCTGACTCCGGCAACTTGGGAGTCTGCGCGAGTTCGCTCTCGTGATGCTCGTCCATCATCAGTTCAGGCGCACTGGAGGCTGCCAGCTCAATCCAGAATACGCTGCCAACACCGACCTTGCTTTCAACCCCGATCGTACCGCCCATCAACTCAACCAATTGCCGGGTCACGACCAGGCCAATGCCGGTGCCTTCCTTGGTGCCCGCTTCCTGCCCCAGACGGTTAAAGGGCTGGAACAGCTGCGCGAGCTGCTTGGTGTTGAGTCCGGCGCCAGTGTCGATCACACTGACCCGCACCCGGTTATCGGCGCACATCACGCAGCTGACAGTGACGCTGCCGCCCTCACGATTATATTTGATCGCATTCGACAACAGATTGACCATCGCCTGCTTGACCCGGATCCGGTCGGCAAACACATAAAACAGTGTGCTCAGGTTAGGAAATATCATCTGTATCCCGCCCGCCTGAGCCTGCGGCGCAATCATTGCTTCACAGTCTTGCAAGACCTCGGTGAATGACATTGGCTCCTGTGACAGCGTCACCTTGCCCGATTCAATCATCGCCAGATCAAGAATTTCATTGATCAGGCGCAGCAAATACCAGCCCGCCTGCAAAATCTGGTCGATAGAACTTTTTTGCGCCTCCGACGGTGCCGGAATATCGGACGCCATCAGCTGGGCAAAGCCAAGTACCGCATTTAACGGGGTACGCAGCTCGTGACTCATGCTCGAGAGGAATTCCGACTTGGCCATATTGGCCTTATCTGCCAGCGCGGTCGCCTTCTTGAGCTCGATATTATTTTGCTCCATGAGCTTTTCGACGCTCTTGCGCTCGGTAATATCGCGCGCCGAGGCGAACACGCCCAGCAGCCGGTTATTGCTGTCGTTGAAGGTTGTCGCATTGTACGAGACCGTGACTTCCTTGCCGTCCTTGCCCTTGGCAGTGAGTTCATAATCGGTCAGCTTACCGTCGCGTAGTGCAAGATTGATGCTCTCCTCGGCGCGTTCAGGGTCCGTAAAATAGTTTTTAAAAGGAGTGCCGATCAATTCATTGCGACTATGCCCGGTCAGTGACTGTGCCTCCTGATTCACGTCGCTGATGATGCCCAGCGGGTCGGTCGTCATGATGGCATCAATGTTCGACTCAATCAGGGAACGGGTATAGAACTGCTGGTCACGCAGGCGCTGGGTCATCAGCTCGCGCTCGGACTCAACCAGCTTACGCGCCGTATTGTCGGTGCCGATCAGCAAATAGCCGATGATGCGCTCTTGCGGATCACGCAGTGCCGTGACCGATACAATGGCTGGTAAATGACTGCCGTTCTTGCGGATATAGTTCAGTTCGTAAATATCTTCAATACCGCGCGAGGCCTTGAACACCAGCGCCTCAAAACCCGGTGCGATCGGGGTACCGATCTCCAGGCTCAAGGCCTCGGCGCGGGCAACCACCTCTTGCGGATCAGAGATATCGGCCGGAGTGATGGTATCGACTACCTCGGCAGCGGAATAACCCAGCATGCGCTCGGCGCCGACATTAAAAATCTGGATCACACCTTTGGCGTCAGTGGCAATACTGGAAAAATTGGCGCTGTTAAAGATCGCATTTTGCAAGGCATTAGCCTTGATGAGCGCCTCTTCCGCCTGCTTGCGGGCCGTATTGTCAGTACCAATGAGTAAATAACCAATGATCTTACCCTGCGCATCACGCAACGCCGTGACCGACACCAGCGCCGGAAAACGGGTGCCGTCCTTGCGGATATAGGTCAGCTCATAAATATCCTCGATACCGCGCATCGCCTTAAATACCAGAGCTTCAAAGCCCGGAGTAATCGAGGTGCCCAGTTCACTGCTAAGCTCGGCAGCGCGCGCGATCAATTCCTGTGGATCGGAAATATCAGCCGGGGTAACCTGATTCATCACAGCGGCAGCACTGTAGCCCAGCATACGCTCGGCACCGACATTAAAAATCTGGATAACACCCTTGGCATCGGTGGCAATGCTGGAAAAATTGGCGCTATTGAAAATGGCATCTTGCAGTGCAGTGTTTTTGATGAACGGCTTACGCAATTCAATGAGTTCTCGCTCAGCGGCCAGACGACGCATGATAGAGCGGCGCACCCAGATCGCCAGCGCGGCAAGCACCATCAGCAGCAGCACGATACTCATTGAAATCAGGTCGAGCCGCGACTGTTCATCGTATTTACGTCGTTCCAGTAACGACTCTTCGTTACGCTTGATTTCATCCGAGACCAAACGTAAGGTCACCACAGCCTCTTGTCCGGCATCAAACAGCGGGCGCGCTGCGGCGAAATCCTGCGCATCAAAGACCGTCTGGCTGTCGACCAGGATAGCCATCCTGTTTTGCACCCCGGCTTCGAGTTCATCCAACTTGGCCTGTTGCGTTGGATTGTCGACAGTGATCTGTTTGAGGCTCAGGAAAATACCTTGCAGCTGTTCCAGCGCAGTATCTCTCTGCAACAGGTAGCCTTTATCGCGAGTCAGAAAATAGGCCCATTGACGATCCTCGGCGCGATCCACTTTGGCATTGAAATCGTCGAGCTGTGACATCACTTCCCGGGTGTGGTCGACCATCCGGAGCCCGGCTACGGATTTTTCAGCGCCATTCCACGCAACGCCGCCTACAATTATCAGAACGGCAATCACTACGGCGAACGCGACCAGTAACTGGCGCTCTACCAAACTTATTTTTGTATTTTCCATAATTTCAACAAACAGTTATTTTTTACTAAATTTCATCGTTAACAACGTGTTTCAGACCACCTGCCATCTTTACCACACAGTATTGAACCGATGTTTGTGGGGCGTTGGCGGAACATTTATAGAGCAATGGGAGTACATGCATTCCTGCTGCAGTCATGCATGGTGCCAATTGAGGCTATTTCCAGAGCAAGCGCACATCACCTCACGGTGTTCATCCCTGTGCTGAGCCATTGGCATACGCCACCAACATAAGCTGCAGACATAGGCTACCGGCATCTACTTGCCGCTTTTACCTGTCCATACCGGTGCGTGGAAGAATTGGCATCACCCACCTTCACGCCGTCCCGGCCGTCATCGCCTTGCTTGAACAGGATTGACTGCGCTAACCCCGTCAGGACGCTGGCGTACATCGGACAGCAAACGGGCAAATTCTTTTTTTACGACGCCATAGCATTCGCAGACTTTGTCTTCCAGCCCTTCACGGTCAAGCACCGTAATGTGACCGCGCCGGTAACTGATATAGCCGGCCTGTTGCAACTTGCCGGCGGCCTCGGTGACACCCTCACGACGCACCCCCAGCATATTGGCAATAAGCTCCTGCGTCATCGTCAATTCATTCGACGGCAGACGGTCCAGCGTCAGCAGCAACCAGCGGCACAGTTGCTGCTCCACCGAATGATGCCGGTTGCAGACGGCAGTCTGTGACATGTGCGTGATCAGCGCTTGCGTGTAGCGCAGCAAAAGTCGCATCACATGCCCGCCAAGATTAAATTCATCAATAATGATTTGCGCCTTGAGACGGTAACCGTAACCACCGGTCTGAACCACAGCCCGGCTCGGTGTGGTATCGCCTCCCATAAACAGAGAAATACCCAGTATCCCTTCATTTCCCACACCGGCAATTTCAGAAGAACCACCATTTTCAAGCAGGTAGTGCAAGGAAATAATGGAGCTGGTCGGAAAATAAACATGTTGCAGCTTGCCACCGGACTCATAGAGCACGTCACCGAGCAACATGGGCACAAGTTCCAGGTGCGGTGACAGGCGGTCAAACTCGGCGTCGAGCAGTGCCGCCAGCAAGTAATTTTGGTTGGGGTCGTTGGACATTAGTGCTTTACAAATTCCTGTGGTGACTAGTTGGTAAAAAAACGGCCAAGGACACCGATGGAAAGAAAGTAACACATAAACGTGCTTTTTTATTATATATCTGGGTAGAAACGGCGTATGTCTGCTACCGCACAGAGGATTTTATTTTTTTGAATAAAAAAATGTGTCCTTCTGCGCGCTATCGCACAGAGCAAGATGTTTTTTTTGCCTACACTCAAAGATGAATAGCAGATTACGCTGATACACAAGATAGCCTTGGCCCTGAACCCGCTGAAAGAAAACGTGAATTAATGAATAAGCAAAGAATAGAATCAGATAGCTTCGGCTCCATTGAAGTGCCCGCCGACGCCCTTTGGGGCGCCCAAACGGCCCGCAGCCTGAAGTTTTTCGCCATCGGACCGCAGCGCATGCCCCTGGAAGTGATCCACGCCCTGGCGCTGATCAAGTGGGCCGCAGCAACCGTCAATACTGAGCTACACCTGCTGGACGCTAAAAAGTCAGCGGCAATCGCCAGCGTCGCGCTACGGGTTGCCGCCGGCGAATTCGATGCGCAATTTCCGCTGTCTGTCTGGCAAACCGGCTCGGGTACGCAAAGCAACATGAACGTCAACGAAGTGGTGGCAAACCTGGCCTCGCTTGAACTCGGTGGCAGCACCGGCAACGAACGCAAGGTGCATCCCAACGACGAGGTCAACCTGGGGCAATCTTCCAATGACGTTTTCCCCACTGCAATGCACATTGCCGTCGCGCTGCAGGCGACCAGCCAATTACTACCGGCAGTACAGGATTTGCGCCAGGCACTCAGTGATAAAGCAGCAACGTTTCAGGATAGCATCAAGATTGGCCGCACCCATCTGCAGGATGCCACACCGGTCACACTGGGGCAGGAGTTTAGCGGCTATGCGGCGCAAATCGGACTGTGCATTAATGCCTTGCAACACGCCCTTGGGCCGATACACACGCTTGCCATCGGTGGCACCGCAGTCGGAACCGGCCTCAACACGCATCCCCAATTTGGCAAAAAAGTGACGGCAAAGCTGGCAGAGACTCTGGCGCTGCCACTGGTGCAGGCCGACAACCTGTTCGCGGCTATGGCCGGCCATGAGGCGCTGGTGGCCTTCCACGCGGCCTTGAAAATGCTGGCGATTGCCGTGACCAAGATTGCCAATGATATACGGCTGATGGGCAGCGGTCCACGCGCCGGACTGGGAGAATTGCATCTACCGGAAAATGAACCTGGCAGCTCAATCATGCCCGGTAAAGTGAATCCGACCCAGATTGAGGCACTCGCCATGGTGTGCGCCCAGGTCATGGGTCACGATATGGCAATTGGTTTTGCCGCCAGCCAGGGCCACTTTGAACTCAACACCTATAAGCCCCTGATCATCCTCAACACCCTCGATAGCGTCCATTTGCTCAGCGATGCACTGTGCAGCTTTACCACCCACTGCCTTAGCGGAATCACGGTCAACGCGCCACGGGTTGAGCAACTGTTACATAGTTCACTGATGCTCGTCACGGCACTCACACCGCACATCGGCTACGACAAGGCCAGCGAAATCGCCAAGCATGCCTACAAGCACAATACAAGCCTGCGCGTGGCGGCACTGGCATTAAACGCCGTGAGTGGGGAAAATTTTGACGCCTGGGTTAACCCTGAAAACATGCTGGGACCGCGCCGGCAATAAGCCACATGAAAGCCGCAAAACGGGCATCCGCATCCAGGAATAATCATCCATCATCATCTGCAATAGACTTAAGCATACGTAAGCATACGTAAGCATACCCAAGCATCAATCACGACTGAATCAGGCGTGATTGACGCTCATTGACGTGAGATTGAAGTGAAACAAGAAATGTCGCTCTCGCTGCACAGAAAAAACCACCCTGCTGTACACTCTGGCACCTTCGCGTTCCTTTGTTTTTCTTGTCCACTGTAAAGATATTTACCCGCCATGAGCATTTCTCGCCGCCATACCGAACGACATCACACAGAAAGTGCCGGCTGGCTACGCGCTGCGGTACTTGGCGCCAACGACGGTATCGTCTCAACGGCCAGCCTGCTAGTTGGCGTAGCGGCAGCACAGGTCAGCCATGAAAGTATGATGCTTACCGGCGTTGCCGCACTGGTGGCAGGCGCCATGTCGATGGCCGCAGGCGAATATGTCTCGGTGCATTCGCAGGCCGACTCGGAAAAAGCAGACCTGGCACGCGAAAAAGCGGAAATTGACAAGGACCCGGTTGCCGAACAGCGGGAACTGACCGCTATTTACGTAAAACGCGGACTCACTCCGGAAGTGGCACAGCAAGTGGCGCAACAGCTGATGCAACATGATGCCCTAGGCGCCCATGCGCAGGATGAGCTGGGTATTTCAGTGACCTACCGCGCGCGGCCCATTCAGGCCGCATTAGCCTCCGCTGCCAGCTTTGCAGTCGGGGCCGCCTTGCCGCTAGCGGTAACGATCATGGTCAGCGGGCATCAGCTGCTCCTGTGGCTGTCCATTACCTCGTTGGTATTTCTGGCCGCGCTCGGCGCCATCTCCGCCAAAGTAGGCGGTGCCAGTGTGTTGCCCGCTGCCTGGCGCGTCACGTTCTGGGGCGCGCTGGCGATGGGAATCACGGCAATAGCGGGCTCCCTGTTTGGTACCGCCGGATAAGACGGGCCATTCACCGGCGAAATCGAAGCGCTTGTCCTCAAAAAAATTTTAGATTAAAACCGGTTTCGATAAGCAGAAAGAAAAATCTGTCCTCCGGGCATCATTGATGCGGTAATTGCCGTCGCCCAGACTGAACTTCACGAACAATTTTTCCGCCCTCGTCATCGTTAGGGGTATCCTTTGTTATATTGGCACAAGATATTGGCACAAGATATTGGCGTGAGAACTTTGTGGCGCTACCTGACTCTACAGTGGTGTCATGTCTTCACTACTTTCCTTATTCTCATGTCATGCAGCAAGGGCATCTATGAGCGAGCCACCTACCGGCGAATCAGACTACAGTCCGCCCCACGAATGCGGCGACACCTGTGCCGCTGAAGCCAGTTCCAAACCGGGACCGGAACCGGAACCAGAAGGCATGCAGGTATTCCGGATTCCGGGCATGGACTGCGCTGCCGAAGAAGCTGAAATACGCCATGCATTAGCCAAGTTACCAGGACTTCGCAGCCTGCATTTTCAACCGGGCGCATCTACGCTGGCCATCGACGCCCCTGTCCATGCCCTAGCGCAGGCGCTGGAAGCGATCCGCAAAGCCGGATTCAAACCGATCCTGGTCTCTGGTAGTGTTGAACCACGTGCCAGTCATGACGCCCAAGATACTCAGCGACAGCGCACACCTCGCGACAGGCGCAGCCATAGCGATAGCGGCATAATGCGGCCCGACGGCCTTATCCGGTACACCATCGCTTTACTACTGGCCTTTGGCGCTGAATCTGCTTCCTTATTTGCGCCCCACACTCTAATTTTTGCGGGTCTTGGCATGACACTCTCTGCTGCGGCCGTCGCTCTGGCAGGATTTTCGACCTACGTAAAGGGTGTGGCTGCACTACGTCACTTTCGATTAAACATCAACGCCCTGATGACCGTGGCAGTCACCGGCGCCTTCCTCATTGGCCAGTGGCCAGAGGCCGCCATGGTGATGGCCTTGTATGCGATTGCCGAACTCATTGAAGCGGGATCGGTGGAGCGCGCCCGTAATGCCATCAAAAAATTGCTGGCCATGACTCCTGAAAGCACCGAGCTCAAGCAAGCCGATGGCTCTTGGTGCGCAAGTCTGGTCAAGCTCGTCACCATCGGTGCCGTTGTTCGCATCAAACCGGGTGCGCGAGTTCCACTCGACGGCGTGATTATCGCGGGCACCACTGCGGTAGACCAATCGCCGGTGACCGGCGAGAGCATTCCTGTCGACAAGACCATTGGTGACCTGGTGTTTGCGGGCACCCTCAACACGACGGGCACGATTGAAGCGCGCGTGAGTGCCGCAGCCAATAGCACCTTGCTGGCGAGAATCATTCATACGGTGGAGCAGGCCCAGGGATCACGTGCGCCTACCCAGCAGTTTGTCGACCGGTTCGCCGCCATCTACACGCCGGCCGTTTTTATACTGGCGCTGGCAGTTTGCCTGATCACACCGTGGCTGACCGGGTGGACCTGGATGCAGGCGATCTACAAGTCTCTCGTGCTTTTGGTCATTGCCTGTCCCTGTGCACTGGTGATCTCTACGCCGGTCACCGTCGTAAGCGGTCTGGCTGCTGCGGCGCGACGCGGCATCCTGATCAAGGGCGGAATTCATCTGGAGGGTGCACGCCATATCAAGGCCATTGCGCTGGACAAGACCGGCACCCTTACCGTGGGTAAGCTAAGGCTGGTGGCAAGCGAAGTCCTTTCTAGCGATTTGGAGGAGTCACAAGTTCTGCGCTGGGCAGCGGATCTGGCAGGCCATTCGAATCATCCCGTTTCCGGCGCCATCGCCGAAGGGCTAGGTATCTGCGGCAACGGGCAGCTTGCAGGTTTCACCGTCTTGCCCGGTCGCGGGATTACGGCGCAAGCCGATGGACGCGCCCTCATTCTTGGCAACCATAGATTGATTGAGGAGCGTGGCCTTTGCAGTGCGCACATCGAGGCGCAACTACAAGCCCATGAGGCATTGGGCCGCACGGTCACGATGCTGGCGTCAGATAGTCAGGTATTAACGATCTTCGCGGTCGCTGACAACATCAAGGAAAGTTCGCGCCAGGCCATCGACGAGCTTCATGCTCTCGGTGTGGCGTCAGTCATGCTCACCGGCGACAATCTTGCCACCGCCAAAGCCATCGCCAGCCAAGCGGGCATTGACGACGCGCGTGGCAATCTGCTGCCAGAAGAAAAACTTGCCGCCATCGGAGAGCTGCAACAGCGCTACGGTTATGTGGCGATGACCGGAGACGGGATCAACGACGCTCCGGCGCTGGCACGCTCTGATCTCGGCTTTGCCATGGGCGGTGCAGGGACCGACACCGCCATGGAAGCGGCCGATATCGTGATCATGAACGACGATCTGCGCCGCATTCCGGAAACCATCCGGCTATCACGCAAGACGCACGCCATCCTGTGGCAAAACATTGCCCTGGCATTGGGCATCAAGGCGATCTTCCTTTTTCTTGCCCTGTTCAATGGCGCAACCATGTGGATGGCCGTCTTTGCAGACATGGGCGCCAGCCTGCTCGTGGTCATGAATGGACTCAGAATGCTCAAAACGCCCCCCAGAGAGTGACGCCACGCAAGAGTGCCTGGTATCCGGTTTTGTAGTGATTTCTACACAAAATAAATATGCCTTATTCTCACCGGGCATCGTATTTCTGAAAGCCCGGGGGAATCGCAGCACTCGCTGCCCCCTGTCCCGAACTCGCATAACCCCCTTTGAAACGCATCGTGTTATGGCTAATGCTACGCGATTATCGCAAGTGACTACTACGTGTAATTACTACGTGTAATTACTGCGTGTGATTGCACCAGGCGACCGGCTTAACAAGCCTATTTTTGTATTGGTAGCGAACAGAGTCAGTAGCGTGACCAGGGCTGATTTTCTCGCTTTAACATCCTTGTTGACCTCGTTGACCTCGTTGACCTCGTTGACCACTTTATTAGATTGAGCTTAATAATTCATCAGGAACAACGACGCATCACCGCGCATTGTGTCGAAAAATTTTACAGATCAATTCTGTAAATGAAATAAATTACATCAATAAACACACTAATGAAGATGGGAAGACAACTTTAGGCGCTCATTAAGTCTCAAAATTCCCTTAATGAAGACTGTTTCTTTGCTTTGCAAAAACAATCATAGTTTTTTATTAGTTTATTGTCGAAAAATCTTACATAGTTAATCATTTTTTTTAAATTTCATATTTGTTTCATAAAAATCAACGACCTACATTCTGGTATGTTTTTTGCTACCGATAACGTGGGTAGTAAAAATATTATTTTAATCATTTTTTCACTCTTAAAATAAAAATCACTACTAAACTGGTCACGTAAAGCATTGCCTATATCACGTGGCTTTCTTTCTTGCGCTTTACCAGACTTTTAAGTGGCTATCCCCACTTTTCTGTTTTTTGGAGGTTCATGTCGTATGTTTAAGAAAACTCTTCTTGCTCTTGCGTTTATCGGCATAGCTGCATCCGCGCAATCCGCAGTTCTGCTAAATGAAAATTTTGATAATTTCGAAGGTCTTGGTTCATCCGGCTGGATTTTTAATAACGCCAGCACACCGGGCGGACTCAACTGGTTCAAGGGAGCGCCAGACCAGTTGCTAGCCCAGTCTGGTGCGACCGATTCTTATGCCGCAGCCAATTACAACAGCAGTACTGAAGCAGGTGGCACAATCAGCAACTGGCTCATTACCCCTCAGTTTTCGACCACCACCAATGTCCTGATTTCATTCTGGGCCAAGGCTGCTTTTTCTGAAGGCTATAGCGATAGCCTGGCATTTGGCGTCAGCAACGGTAGCAGCAGTCTCGCTGATTTTATTCTTAATACATCGTTCACCGTCCCCGTGGACGGCTGGACCAAATACTCCATGAGCTTGGGACCAAAAGGCGATGGGTCGATGGCGCGCTTTGCAATTCACTATAACGGCCTGGCTGAATTTTCTAACTTTGTCGGCGTTGATACCCTGTCGATCAACAGCGTGCCCGAACCTGCATCGTGGTTAATGCTGGGTACCGGCTTACTGGCTCTGGCAAGTTTACGTCGCCGCCAGCAACGCTGAGATTTTCTCATTTATACCTTGTATTGAAATACGGTGACGTGCCCTGATGCGCGCGCCGAAATCTGGAGATCCCTATGTTGAAAAAAATCAAGATTGGACAGCGCCTTATCAATGGCGCGGGTATTGGCCTGGGGCTGATGTGCCTCGCCGCGATGCCGGCTCAGGCAATGGCACAGGATGCAAGCATTGAAGTGATACCGGAAAGTGTGGACGCGAATGACAATGTCACTGTCGTCAAGGATGCCACCACCGGCAAGTTGCGGGCACCCACGCCAAAAGAACATGACGACTTACAGAAAAAAGCCGCGATGAACAAAGCGAACCGACGTATTGCACCTGCAGTGACGCAGCAAAAATGGCATTTCAGCGGTGCGCGCGGGGCCCGTCTTACGGATGAATTCATGAGCGCTTCCGTGGTTGTCCGTCAAGCTGACGGCAGTCTGGAAAAGCACTGTTTTGACTCAAACGAAGCCGCCGAAGCTGCCATGAAGGCAGTTGGCACACCTGTCAACAAGCTGGAACCGGAGTAAGCCATGCGTATCATGAAAAATTCACTACCCCGCTTTACCCGTTCTCTCCTGGTGACTGCCTGTGCACTCACGTGCCTGAGCGCACAAGCGGTGACCGCCGTGATCGCCATCACCAGCCGCGATGCGCCCGGTGTCGGCTTTAACGACACAACTCCGGTCGCCCCCGTCGGTGGCAATAACGGCACGACACTGGGCGCACAAAGGATGAATGTCTACCGCTACGTCGCCGACATCTGGCAACAATCCTTGCAAAGCAATACCGTGATCAACGTCAGCGCCGGTTGGGAAGCCCTGACCTGTACCAGCAATTCAGCGGTACTGGGCAGCGCAGGCGCCTGGAATATCTGGCACGATTTTCCAGGTGGCGTACCGGGGACCTGGTATCCACAGGCATTGGCCAACAAGCTTTACGGCGCTGATCTTACTGTTGGCAATCCGGATGATGGCTCTGGCTATGGCAACGTCGATATCAAGACCCAGTTCAATATCAATCTGGGCAAGGCCGATTGTCTGGCAGGCTCGTCGTTTTACCTGGGACTCGATGGCAACGCCGGATCCAACGTCAATTTTGTCGAAACCCTGTTGCATGAACTCGGTCACGGCCTGGGCTTTTCCGTCTTGTCGGTATCGACCTCAAGTGGTAAACGTATCAAAGCTGACGGTAGCGACTATGCCGATGATGGTCTGCCCAGCATCTGGGAAGGCTTTATGTTTGACAATACCGCTCAAAAAAGCTGGCTGACGATGACCAGTCTGGAGCGTAAAGCCTCGGCAATTAATCCACTCAAACTGGCATGGACCGGTGCCAATGCGGTCAATGGTGCTGTGATGCTCAAGCCGCTGCCAGTGGTAAAAATTGCGACCTCCGTTCCTGGTGTATCAGGTTTGTATGACTACAACGGAGCCGCATTTGGCCCCGCTATCACCAGTCCGGGCGCCTTGGGCACGCTGGCGGTACCTGCCGCGCAATCCGGTGAAGCCGGCCCTGGCTGCAATGCATTTAATACCGCCAATACCATGGCAGTCGTTGGTAAAGTTGCCATTATCAGCCGCGGTGGCTGTACTTTTGCGTCCAAGGTAAAAAATGCGCAAAATGCCGGAGCGGTGGGTGTCTTGCTCGCAAACAACGTCGCCGGGGTCATCGCACCGGGCGGCGCCGATGGAACAATCACGATTCCTTCGGCCGGCATCACCATGGCCGACGGCAATTCTCTCAAGGCGGCGGTCACTGCAGCGATTCCCTATGGCTCGCGGGGAAAAGCTGGTACGGTGACGTCCTCCTGGGGAACTGACGCCAGCCGGATTGCCGGTGCCGATAGCCTGGGCAGACCACTGCTGTACACGCCTTCCGTGTTGGCCAGCGGTTCGTCGGTCTCCCATTGGGACGTGACTGCCAGTCCCAATCTGTTGATGGAACCAAACATCAACGCAGACCTGGGCACCATTCTTGTCGCACCAAAAGACCTGACTTTACCCTTACTGAAAGATCTGGGCTGGTAGTTTATGGTGAAATAAAAGAATCACACGATTGAAAAACCCGAGTGGCAAGCGGCATCACGCAGCTTGCCACTCACAGTGTGCTGAACTAATTGCAACAGATCTCCCGCTATATCAACGGCGAATCCTTTTAAACCTTGGCATTTCTCCCCACTTTTTACGGCGTCTGGTTGCTTGTGACAATTGAGCCAGTCTTGTATCTACGTGAGTGAGTGAGTGAGTGAGTGAGTGAGTGGCCTCAAGTACCAATCCAAGCAATATTAACAAAAATATAATTTAAAATCATTTGATTGACCAGGCCCCGCTGGGAGCTGTATCGCAGCTCCTTATTTAAAACGTTTCCCAATCATCGTCTTTGCCTGCAGGGACTGCCTTGGCTCTCACCACCGTTTTTTGAGAAGATGCCGGTCTGGATGCAAATCGATTTGGTTTAGCGCTGATCGCCGGCACTAAACGACGCTCCCCGCCCTTGAACTGCGTGGCCTTGGTGGCAGAGAAATGCCCATCCGTTTGGATCATACTGACGTTGGGGTCGAGCTTGAAAACTGCTACTGCCTCGACGAGCTCGCTGGCCTGCGATTTCAACATGCTGGCCGATGCAGCCATCTCTTCTACTAAAGCTGCATTTTGTTGCGTTGCCTGATCCATCTGTGTAATTGCCTCCCCAACCTGGGCGACCCCCGTTGCCTGCTCATTACTGGCAGAACTGATTTCACTGACCAGGTCACTGACCCTGTGAATCGCGCCCAGGATTTCTGTCATGGTTGTTCCCGCTTTATTCACCAGCATGGTTCCTTGTTCTACGCGCTCTACGCTGACATTAATGAGACTGGTGATTTCCTTGGCAGCTTCTGCGCTCCGGCCGGCCAGACTACGCACTTCACTGGCCACGACCGCAAAACCGCGTCCCTGTTCGCCAGCCCTGGCTGCTTCAACGGCAGCATTCAAAGCAAGAATATTAGTCTGAAAGGCAATGCCATTAATGACACTGATGATATCGCTGATCTTGCGGCTGGACTCGTTGATCCCCTTCATCGTCTCCACCACTTCGCCCACGACCTTGCCACCCGAAAGCGCGACATCCGAGGCCTTCTGGAATAGCTGATTGGCCTGAAGAGCTGAGCCGGCATTTTGTTTAACGGTGGAACTCAGTTCTTCCATGCTGGCAGCGGTTTGCTCCAGCGCACTGGCTTGTTGTTCGGTACGGGCAGACAGATCGTTGTTACCTTGTGCGATTTCCGCGCTGGCGGTAGCAACCCCTTTCGCATTTTGCCGCACCAGGCTAATCATTTTCACCAGCGACTCATTGGCACGCTGCAAGTCGATGATCAAATCGGCAAATTCGTCTTTACTGTCACTTTCAATGACTGTGTTGAGTTCTCCGGCGGCAATGGCGCGCACGGCGCGTCTGGCGTTATCCATTCCCTGTTTGAGACCCAAATACATCCCAACATAGAGGTAAATAGAGAGCAAAATGCACAGCCCGAGAAGCCCTGAAATGACATTACGGCTTGACGTGGCTTGATCGGCTCGCTGGATCAATAGCGACTCCAGAAGCGAGCGATTTTTTTCTACCAGGGCCCAAGCCGCATCAATCGTTGCCGATGCCGCTTGTCCAGCCTGCTCCGAGGTGACGGTAATGGCGTCGCTAGTGGTAAAGTTTTTACGGATAAAAGTCAGATATTCTTTGGAGCTCGCTTTCAGGTCCGTGAAGTTTTTACTCAGTTGTTGCTCTACTTCTGGATTAGCCTTCATTGACTGCGACAGCATTTTTTCAACATTACCAAATGTATCATTCAGACGTGCTTCCGTGACTTCGTAAAAAATTTTGTCTTTTGGTGAAATTGCACCACGACCAATGTTCAGAGTCGAATAGGCGGCGATCCGTACCGCAATACCGGCGGTCATTGGCGTATTGTTTGCCAGGGGATAGGCAAGATAAAAAAGATCAAGATCGGGCTCGAGGATCATACCGGAGAGATCTCCCATGTCGCGCATAAAAGCATAGAGACGCCCGTACTCTGGCGCATGCGCGGCAAAAGCCTTTTGGGCAAATTGGTCATCGACAGGTAAAGCGTTGATATTTTTTTGCAATTCAAGCCAGCCATCGCGGATTCCTTTAATCTCCTTGCCCATGTCAAACATCGGTTTGACATGGGCAACCGCAGATTCGATCTCTAATAATTTCTTATCAACAGAAGCAGCATTCAGATTGAAGCGCTGACGCACTGATTCGTCCCCTGCAGCTGCAGTGATGGTGATGCGCCTGCTGTCGATCAGCGCCTTGTTCCAGTCCACCAACAGAGCCATTAAGGAAACGGCTGCCCGTTCTGATTGAAGTTGGGTAACCCGTTCATTCAAAGTGTAAACGTGTAGGAATCCCATGTAAATTAAGAGCGCAAATACGGTTAAACCAGAAACTGTAAATTTAAGTCCGAAGTGCAGTCTTGCCATCAGTCTCATTGCGGGTTTAAAAATTTTCTTCATCAGGAGTCCATAAAGTGCAAATCAAAATATTAATAGGATGTAAGAGATGGCCCGGTTTATTTGGACAAAATCTCTAGATTGTTAGGTGGTCCGTAACCGATGTGGGATCATCTACGGTATCGTTCTCTACACCAGGTGCAGGGCAAGTGCGTACACGCGGTGGATAACCCGGCTCAACATCTACGCAGATTCTCGTCATGTGGGCAGGTATTATCATAGAGAAAATATAAGTTGCTTGTGTGCATATTGTATATCAGAAACATTATCACAATCATTATTTAAATTGCTAACTACGCAAAAAAGATCCGCACCCTGGGCAAACACAGCACTCAATGAGCCACAGATTCTGGCGAGAGCCACTCTCAAGCAGGGCCGCCTCTGAAAGCGAGTGCAAAGGGAGTGCAAAGCAATTCCTGACGCAGTACGTAGAGCTTAGAGCGCAGAGCGCGAAGCGTAGAGCGCAGAGCGCGAAGCGTAGAGCGCAGAGCGCAGAGCGCGAAGCGTAGAGCGCATCAACATTGAACAAATTCAGGCATTTACCAATAGCCAACCTGATCAACATCCTTATCGGACCTGTGCGCCATCCTGATCTTGTCCGGTATCACGGTGCTCCATCGCTTCGCTCATCACAGGCATCTCATCGTGAGGGTCTGCGTGCTTGCATGATCGGTGCTGGTTTTGAAGTTTTATTGGTATGGTCAACAACGTTACAGATTTTTTTACCACCCTTGATGAAGGTGCAAAAATCGCATTGCGGGTACAGCAGATTGCAAAAATCACGCGCAAAAAAATTTCTTGGTGCCGTGCATCGGGATCGTTCTACAAAACAGAGCGTAAGCGTTTTGGTAGCGAGAACACCGGTTGCCAACGGCAGCTGGAGCAAAATATGATCCTGTATTTATTGTATTTTTATCTTATTTATCTGCAAATGAGCTGTTACCCTGCCCTGCCATCATGCACCGGCCTGACCCGGTCGATCGCCTTTTCCCAGTTTTTCATCAGTTCAGCGGCCTCATCGCGTCCGATTGTTGGTTCAAACGTCCGCTCTACGCGCCATTGGGCTTCCAGTTCAGCGCTGTCACGATAGACTCCGCATGCCAGTCCGGCCAGATAGGCCACGCCGAGCGCCGTGGTCTCGGTTACCTTGGGCCGGATGACGGGTATGCCCAGCAAATCGGCTTGAAATTGCAGCATCAGTGAATTGGCGCAGGCACCGCCGTCGACCCGCAACTCGGTAATCGGTGACGCCGCATCATGCATCATGGCTTGCAGCAAGGCGGCACTTTGAAACGCGATGGATTCCAGTGCCGCACGGGCGATGTGCGCCACCGTGGAGCCACGGCTCAGGCCCAGGATCGCGCCCTTGGCCGAGGGTTCCCAGTACGGTGCGCCCAGGCCGGTAAAGGACGGTACAAAAACGACACCGTCAGAGTCAGGGACCGACGCGGCCAGCGCTTCGATGTCGGCAGACTCCTTGATAGCCTTGAGACCATCACGCAGCCACTGCACCACAGCACCACCAATAAAAACGCTGCCTTCCAGCGCATATTGCTTATGCTCGCCAATCTGGCAGGCGGCAGTGCTGATGAGTCCGTTTTTTGAATCGGCACATTCGTCGCCGGTATTGAGCAGCATGAAGCAGCCGGTGCCGTAGGTGTTCTTGGCCATACCTTGCTTAAAACAGGCCTGGCCAAACAGTGCTGATTGCTGGTCGCCTGCCATCCCGCCAATTTTGACAGCTTGCCCCAGCCATTGCGGGTCAGTGTCACCAAACAGATGGCTTGAGGGATGTACTTCGGGCAGTACTTCCGGTGGGATATCGAGCCATTGCAACAGCTCGGTATCCCAGCAACCCTCGTGAATATTCCACAGCATGGTACGCGAAGCGTTGCTCACGTCGGTGACATGCAGCCGTCCACCGGTGAGATTCCATACCAGCCAGGCATCAACGGTACCGAAGGCCAGTTCGCCACGGCAGGCGCGTTCGCGCGCACCGCTGACATGCTCAAGTATCCATTTCAATTTTGTGGCGGAGAAGTACGGGTCAAGCACCAGACCGGTTTTTTGCTTGATCGGATCTGCCAGCCCTTTGCTGCGCAACTGATCGCACAGGTCTTCGGTGCGCCGGTCTTGCCAGACGATGGCGTTAAAGATCGGCTTACCGGTGCTGCGCTCCCACACCACCGTGGTCTCGCGCTGGTTTGCAATGCCCAGTGCGGCGATCTCGCTGGCCTTGATGTCCGCCTTTTTCAAGACGGCGCGGCAGGTCGCCAGCTGGCTTTCCCACAGTTCCAGCGCATCATGCTCAACCCAGCCTGGCTGAGGGAAAATCTGGGTAAATTCCTGCTGTACGGAGGCGACGATTTCGCCGTTGTCGCGGAACACGATACTGCGTGAACTGGAGGTGCCCTGGTCTAATGCCAGCAAATAAGCCATGATTTTCCTCGATGCACTGCATCTTTAATTCTGTCATTGTGTAGCTAAGTAACTTGGTAACCTAGTTACTGAGTAACTGAGTAACCAAGTAGCCCAGCCATTCAGAAACAGCCACCCCCGGCAGGCAGGAAGTGGCGCGGTTCAGGTGTTAGCGAGCGACGTCAGGCGCATCAGGATTTCCATGCACTGACGCCGCTCGCTACGCGACGCCTGTTAGCGTACGCGTCCTTCTTTCCATGCCGTGAGCAAGGTGTCGTAAGGGATGGTTTCCCCTTTTGGCTTCTCGTTGGCAAGTTTGGTCCATGGTGCGCCATTGGCGCTGAGCCAGGTGGCCGGATCTTTCTTGTCATTGAGCTTGGGCGTACAGTGTTTCATGCCTGCGCGCTGCAAACGGGACAGGATCTGATCCATCTCGGTAGCGAGGTTATCCATGGCGCCTTGTGGTGTTTTTTCGCCAGAGATCGCGGTGGAGACATTTTTCCACCACAACTGCGCGATCTTCGGATAATCAGGCACGTTGGTACCCGTTGGTGTCCATGCCACCCGTGCCGGACTGCGATAGAACTCCACCAGTCCACCCAGTTTCGGAGCCATCTCAGTCATTGTTTTCGAGCGAATGTCAGAGTCACGGATAAAGGTCAGGCCGACGATCGATTTTTTCAAGGAAACCGATTTGGACGTCACAAACTGGGCGTACAACCAGGCTGCCGACATCTGGTCAGGTGGCGTACTCTTGAGGAAGGTCCAGGAACCAACGTCCTGATAACCGTTCTGCATGCCGTCTTTCCAGTAGGGTCCGTGTGGTCCGGGTGCCATACGCCATTTCGGTGTGCCATCGGCATTGACCACTGGCAAACCGGTCTTGATCATACCGGCGGTAAACGCGGTGTACCAGAAGATCTGTTGCGCGACCTGCCCCTGCGCTGGCACCGGACCGGCTTCCGAGAAGGTCATGCCCAGCGCTTCAGGCGGCGCATAGTTTTTCATCCAGTCGAGGTATTTGGTCAGTGCATAGACCGCGGCAGGCGAGTTCGTTGCACCACCGCGTGATACCGAGGCACCCACTGGAGTGCACTTGTCGGCAGCGACCCGGATACCCCACTCGTCAACCGGCAAGCCGTTTGGAATACCCTTGTCGGCAGCACCGGCCATTGACAGCCAGGCATCGGTGAAACGCCATCCCAGCGACGGATCTTTCTTGCCATAATCCATATGGCCAAACACCTTCTTGCCATCGAGGTTCTTCACGTCATTGGTAAAAAAGGCGGCGATATCTTCATAGGCCGACCAGTTTTGCGGCACACCGAGTTCGTAACCATACTTGGCCTTGAACTGGGTCTGCAAATCTTTACGTGCAAACCAGTCGGCACGGAACCAGTACAGGTTGGCGAACTGCTGATCGGGCAACTGATACATCTTGCCATCTGGCGCTGTCGTGAAACTGGTACCGATGAAATCTTTCAGGTCCAGGCCGGGATTGGTGTATTCCTTGCCGGCACCGGCCATGTAATCGGTCAGCACGACAGCCTGACCGTAGCGATAATGGGTCCCGATCAGGTCAGAGTCATTGACCCAGCCGTCATAGATGGATTTACCGGATTGCATCGAAGTCTGCATCTTTTCAACGACGTCACCTTCCTGGATGACATCGTGAATCACGGTGATGCCGGTGATTTCAGTGAAAGCCTGGGCCAGCACTTTGGATTCATAAACGTGCGTATCGAGCGTTTCAGAGACGACATGAATTTCCTTGACGCCTTTGGCCTTTAACTTGGCGGCAGCGTCGATGAACCATTTCATTTCGTTCAGTTGCTGCGGGCGCGTCAGCGTGCTGGGCTTGAATTCTGCATCCACCCACTTTTCTGCGGCCTTCGTGTCGGCCAGAGCATGGCCTGAAAACGCCAGGATCGCGGCTGCCAGCACCGTGAGCTTGAAGTTTGCCTGTTTAGTTCTCTTCATGTCTTCTCCACTTTTTTATATGAGCTTCCTAAAAACACACGGCAAGAGAGACGGAAGGGTATCTCTCCTTGTTTTACTGCATTTTCCTGTACTGCCAAACTGTAAAACCACATCACTGCATTACTACATCGCTACGTCACTACGTCACTACGTCACTACGTCACTACAAAATCCTGTCAGCCACGGGCCATCACAATCACGAGAACAATGAAGCTGATGGCAGTACCAAACCACTGGTTGATATCGGTCAGCCCGACCCAGGCCAGATTGATATAAGCCGCTGTCAGCAAGCCGATGAACAGGCGGTCACCCCGTGTCGTGCGCAGTGGTAAAAACCCTTTTCGCTCAATGGTTGGTGAACGTATTTCCCAGATCGTCATACCGGCCAGCATCAGGACGATACTGCCGAAGAAAATCGCCACTGGCGTGGTCCACGCCATCCATGCAAATGTCTGTGCCATCTCTATACCCTTCCCATCGCAAAACCTTTAGCAATATGATTGCGGACAAACCAGATCACCAGCATGCCCGGAATCAGCGTGAGCACACCGGCGGCGGCCAATACACCCCAGTCCATGCCGGTAGCCGACACGGTACGCGTCATGATGGCGCTGATCGGCTTGGCGTCCACCGAAGTGAGCGTGCGCGCCAGCAGCAGTTCAACCCAGCTGAACATGAAGCAAAAGAACGCTGTCACGCCGACCCCGGCCTTGATCAGTGGCAGAAAAATTTTGACGAAAAACTTTGGAAAAGAAAAACCATCGATATAGGCAGTCTCATCAATCTCGCGCGAGATGCCTGACATGAAGCCTTCCAGTATCCAGACCGCCAGCGGCACATTAAACAGCATATGCGCCAGCGCGACGGCGATATGCGTATCCATCAGGCCAACGGTTGAATACAATTGAAAAAATGGCAATAGGAATACCGCCGGCGGTGTCATGCGATTGGTCAATAACCAAAAGAACATATGCTTGTCGCCGAGAAAACGGTAACGCGAAAAAGCATACGCCGCCGGCAAGGCGACCAGCAAGGACATCACGGTATTGAGCGCGACGTAAATCATGGAGTTGATATAGCCGTTGTACCAGCTCGGGTCGGTAAAAATGGTCTTGTAGTTATCCCACGTCAGGTCGGCCGGCCACAGCGTAAAGACCGAGAGCGTTTCTTCATTGGTCTTGAGCGAGGTATTGAGCATCCAGTACAGCGGGATAAGCGTAAAGGCAACATAGAGAAACAACATCACTGCGCGGGGCAGGCGACTGGACTTATTCATGATCGCTTCCTGTGGTTTTGCCGCTGTTGCCGGCGCGTTGCATCCAGTTGTAAAGCACAAAGCAAAACAGCAGGATGATTAAAAAGTAAATGAGCGAGAATGCCGCAGCGGGACCAAGATCAAACTGCCCCACCGCTTTTTGTGTCAGATACTGGCTCAGGAAGGTGGTTGAGTTACCCGGACCGCCACCGGTGAGCACAAACGGCTCGGTGTAGATCATGAAGCTGTCCATAAAGCGCAGCAACACTGCAATCATCAGGACGCCACGCATCTTGGGCAGCTGGATGTAGCGAAACACCGCCCAGCGGCTGGCGCCATCAATTTGCGCAGCCTGATAATAGGCGTCCGGAATCGAGCGCAAGCCGGCAAAACCGAGCAAGGCCACCAGCGGCGTCCAGTGCCAGACATCCATCAGCAAGACCGTCAGCCAGGCGTCGAGCGGATTGGACGCGTAGTTGTAGTCAATTCCCATCTGGCTCAGTGCATAGCCACCCAGGCCAATATCGGCACGGCCAAAAATTTGCCAGATGGTACCAACCACATTCCAGGGAATGAGCAGGGGCATCGACAAGATCACCAGCGAGGCAGAAGACTTCCAGCCTTTTGAAGGCATTGACAACGCCAGGCCAATTCCAAGCGGGAGTTGCACCAGCAGCACGCACAGGGAAAAAATCAGCTGACGCAGTAAGGCGCTGTGCAATTCAGGATCGCGCATCATGGCGCGGAACCACTCAAGCCCCACAAAGACACTTTGGGTCGGGCTGAAAATATCCTGCACCGAGTAGTTCACGACCGTCATCAGCGGCAGAATGGCGGAGAAAGCCACACACAGAAACACCGGCAGGATAAAAAACCAGGCTTTATTGTTATACGGCTTGTTCATCGCCCTATCCTCTCATCATTGCAAAAGAAAATGGTTTCAGGTCTGGCCAGACGTAACCAGTGAGGCCCTGTTGCCACCGCGCGCGTGGTGCTGACCTTGGCCTTGACCGGATGTCCGGCCACGATGCCGGTCAGCAACTGGCAAGTACCCAGATGCTGCACGCTGACGATCTCGGCCTCAAGTGCGCCAACGCTGCCGGCCTCTGCCAAGTCGACAAATTCAGGCCGGATTCCCATGCTGAGGGTGCCGCTGGCATTTTTCAGCTGCTGCATACTGGCAGGGTCAAGCGCGAGACGATTCGGGCCGATGAGAATACTGCTGTCGTCACCGTTGAGCATCACAGGAAAAAAATTCATGCCGGGACTGCCGATGAAATAACCGACAAATGTATGGTCGGGACGTTCAAAGAGCGCATCGGGCGAGCCTTGCTGAACGATTTTTCCGTCGGTCATGACCACCACTTCATCGGCAAAAGTGAGCGCCTCAACCTGGTCATGCGTCACATAAATGAGGGTGAGCTTGAGCTGCTGATGAATGAGCTTAAGCTGGCGGCGCAACTGCCATTTCAGATGCGGATCGATGACCGTCAGCGGCTCATCAAACAAGATGGCCGAGACGTCCTTGCGCACCAGGCCGCGGCCCAGTGAAATTTTTTGCTTGGCATCAGCAGCCATCCCACTGGCGCGCTGCTTTAAATCTTGCGACATACCGAGGATCTCGGCTACCTCGTGCACGCGCTTGCGCACCTCGGCTTCCGGCATCTTGCGGTTACGCAGCGGAAAGGCCAGATTATCAAAGACGCTCATGGTGTCGTACAACACCGGAAACTGAAACACCTGGGCGATATTGCGCCCGCGTGTCGGGGTCGTGGTCATGTCCTTGCCGTCGAACAGCACCTTGCCATGGGATGGCACCAGCAAGCCTGAAATAATATTGAGCAGGGTCGACTTGCCGCAACCCGAGGGCCCCAGCAGCGCATAGGCGCCGCCGTCTTCCCATACCATGTTCATCGGTTGCAAGGCATAGTCGCCATCGGGGCCGGGATTGGGTCCGTAGGCGTGACCAAGATTACTAAATTCAATGCGCGCCATGTTGGATCTCCTCAGGGGCTCTCAGCAGGCGTCCTTCTGCATCAAACAGGAATATATTTTCAGGATTGACATAGACCGGGATGGTCGAGCCAATCACGCATTTCTGCACTCCCGGCAACTGCGCCACCATGCCGGTTTGGTCATAGTGCAAATGCACGTAGGTCTCCGAACCACTGAGTTCAGCCAGGTCTACCGTACAATCAAAGCGGTTGGACCGCGCAGAATCGGCACTCAGGCGCACATGATTGCAGCGAAAGCCCACCTTACACAACTGACCCCTGGGCAAATTGAGCGCTGGTGCGGCAATGTGCAGCAGTGAACCGTGCTGGAGCCTGACAGTGAGGCCGTCTTCGAGCGTCGCCTCGAGGATATTCATCGGCGGATCATTAAAAATTGCCGCCGCCCTGACGGAAACCGGATGATTGTACGTCTCCAGCGTAGGGCCGGTCTGTAAAATGCGGCCGGCGTCCATCACGATGGTGCGCCCGCCGAGTAACAAAGCCTCTTGCGGTTCCGTGGTGGCATACACCACGGTGGTGTCACCATCGGTAAATAACGAGGCCAGTTCGCTCCGTAACTCTTCGCGCAACTTGTAATCAAGGTTGACCAGCGGCTCATCGAGCAGCACCAGCGGCGCCCGCTTGACGAGCGCACGCGCCAATGCACAACGTTGCTGCTGGCCGCCGGACAAGGCGCCCGGCAAACGCTGCAGCAGATGATCGATGTGCAGTTTGGCGGCAATCGCGGTAACACGCTGATCGATCTCGGCCTTGGGGCAGCGTTTCAGGCGCAGTGGCGCAGCGATGTTTTCATACACCGTCATGGCAGGGTAATTAACGAATTGCTGGTACACCATCGCCAGGTTACGGTCGCGTACGCTCACGCCGGTGACGTCTTTGCCGTCGACCACCACCTTGCCGGCGCTAGGGCGATCAAGTCCGGCGATCACCCGCATCAGCGAGGTCTTGCCGGCTTGGGTCGGGCCCAGCAGGACGTTGATACCGCCCTGACTGAGTTGAAGGTCGAGTGGATAGAGATGTGTCTCTGCCCCTACTCTCAGGCTTATTTGTTTAAGCTCTAGTATCACTATAGGTCTCCGTGGGTAATGCTTGCTGTAGTGCTTGCTGTAATGCCAGCTATATTTTTATTATGTTGCCATGTTAGTTGCTATTTGAGTTGCCAGTTCAATTATTGCATTGTCATTATCTGTTTTTCAACCACTCCTGCAATCGCTCAAGATGCTGCGGCTGGCAGTACAAGCCACATTTGGTCCGGCGCCATAAAATATCCTCCGCGCTCTGCGCCCATTCGACCTCGGTCAGGTAACGCGCCTCCTGCTCGAACATGCCGGGTGTCAGCTCCTCGCCAAGATCAGCCACGCTCTTGGCCGTACCTAGCATCCGGCTGGCACGGGTACCGTAACAGCGCGCGTAACGCTGCGCCAGCTTTACTGGCAACCAGGCATACTGTGTACAAAACTGGGCACTGAACTGGTCAAAATCATAGCTCTTCACCAGCACACCGGCTTGCTGCAAGTCACCACCCGGTAAAGGCTGCGTGGCAGTCCAGTCCGGGGCCGCATTACCGAGCCGGCGCTGCAAGATGGCCAGCGCCTCTTCAGAAAGCTTGCGATAAGTGGTAATCTTGCCGCCCCAGACATTAAGAAATGGTGCCGTCTCTTCGCTGCATTCCAGCAGATAATCGCGCGTCACCGCTGAAGCATCCTGCGAACTATCGTCAAGCAACGGACGCACTCCGGAATAGGTACTGACAACATCAGCCGGAACGATCTGCTTGCTGAAGTACCGGTTGGCCATGTCGCACAGGTAGGTAATCTCGTCCTCGCTGATACTCACCTTGCCCGGCTCACCGGTGTATTCCAGGTCGGTCGTACCGATCAGGGTAAATTCATCCTGATAAGGAATGGCGAAGATGATGCGCTTGTCGGGGTTCTGGAAAATATAGGCATACGGATGCTCGAACAGACGCGGCACGATAATATGGCTGCCCTTGATGAGGCGCAGTCCCTGATTATTCTTCGCGCCCACCGCTGCATCGGCAAACTGCGCCGTCCATGGGCCGGCGGCATTGACAATTGCCCGTGCCCTGACTTCAATGCGGCCATGCTGCTCGCTCTCCAGGATGGCATGCCAACCGCTGTCTTGCGGCTGCACTGCGACACACTTGGTACGGGTCAGGATGTTGGCACCGTGCTCGCTCGCGTCGAGCGCATTGAGCACCACCAGACGGGCATCGTCGACCCAGCCGTCGGAGTAGACAAAGCCGCGCCGGAAATTACCCTTGAGTGGTTTTCCTGCAACGTGCTGGTTCAGGGCGATACCTTGCGAGGCCGGCAAGAACTCACGACGCGCCAGGTGATCATAGAGAAACAGGCCGGCACGAATCATCCATGCAGGTCTCTGGCCGGCGTCATGCGGCATGACAAAACGTAGCGGCCACATGATGTGAGGTGCAGAGCGCAACAACACTTCACGCTCTTGCAAGGCCTTGCGGACCAGCTTGAATTCGTAATATTCCAGATAGCGCAGGCCGCCATGGATCAGCTTGGTACTGGCCGATGAGGTGTGCTGCGCCAGATCGTGCTGCTCGCATAAAATCACGCGCAAGCCGCGACCGGTGGCGTCACGCGCGATTCCGGTACCGTTGATACCGCCGCCGACGACCAGTAAATCGCATTCCTGCTGCGCCGCCTGTGAGTGTGCCGGCGTCATCACGATCCTATCGACGGTAACGGACCGCGACCGGGTTCAGGCAGGAGCAGACAATGTTGATATTTTTTCATATCCAGCTTTCTTATCCGTTGGTACGTGATTGGGCACAGGTCACTGTGGAAAAATAGACATGCAGATGAACTGCAATGAGCCTTAAATCGAAAATTTATGCTCTTTTTTTTCTCACTATACGCAGATCCGTAATATTTACAACAATTAATTATTATTTATTGTTCATATAAGTTCATTTGAACATCGCATGTCGTATTGTAGCTACAGTGTGAAAAGTAGTTTGCAATCAGCTTATCCTGCTTTACCCTTACACGGTCTTCAGGTACGTCCGGACAGCTTGAATTCATACGGTCTGATCATTTTCAGAGGCTCATCAGCGAATCGCAGTATTTTCAAAAAAAAACGTCACCAAACAGACGCAGGTAAAAAAGAGAGGTTGTTGGATGTTGCCACATGGGGTAGCACCGGTTTACATGAACTATAATGAAGACAAAGTGAATAAATAATTAACTTTGTCTTTACACGATCACCCGTTAGCCCGTTCATCCGATCACGCAGTGCACGCAATGTACGCAAATTGCCGCATTAATTTTGTTCACTTTTCTTCAATTGGCAAATATGACTCCACGCCACCGCAGATTGATTGACCACATACGCCAGCATGGCGATACCTCCGTTGAGGAACTCGCCAACATCCTTGGCGTGACCACCCAAACCATCCGGCGCGATATCCGCGAATTGGAAGAGGCGCGCGTGCTGGCGCGTTATCACGGCGGTGTCGGCATCCCGTCAACGGTACAAAATACCGACTACGACCAGCGCCTGTCGATGGACAGTGAGGCCAAGCGGCGCATCGGGCAACTGGCTGCGGCGCGGGTCGAAAACGACCGTTCCCTCATCATTAATATCGGCACCACCACGGAAGAAGTATCCAAATGCCTGTTGCAGCATAAGGGGATACGGGTCGTTACCAACAATCTCAATGTGGCATTGATTCTCTCTGACAACCCGGAGGCGGAAGTGATCGTTGCCGGCGGACTGGTACGCAAACGCGACCGCGGAATCGTTGGCGAGGCCACTATCGACTTTATGCGTCAGTTCAAGGTAGATATTGGCATCATCGGCGTCTCCGGCATTGAAAACGACGGTACCCTGCTCGACTACGATTACCGCGAAGTGCGCGTCACCCAGACGATCATCGAACAATCACGCGAAGTCTGGCTGGTGGCGGACCACACCAAGTTTGGTCGACATGCGCTGGTGCGACTTGGTAATATTGCGCAAATCGATAAATTTTTTACCAATTTACCGGTTCCGCCAGAAGCGCTGGAGGCTTTTGAAAAAGCCGGCGTCGAGGTCGTGGTGGCGGGCCCAAGCTAGCATTTTGCGTGCGAGGTGACACCACGGAACCATTGTGTGCCTTCAGGTGTTTCGACGCTTTACGCAGCCTTGCAACGACGCCGGTATCGCCCACCTGAATCCAAATCGACTACGATATTAACAATACGATGAGGGTGCGTCGTTGACTACGTTACGATGCATTACTTTTTGTTACTGTATTTCTCAGCCGATTGCGCTAACCTGAACATTGTCATGACGCAATCAACACAGCTGCAGGAGATGTGCTGGCGATGTCTGCTACCGCTCTCGTTTCTGACCAGGACAATCGCAGGCGATATGGCGATATGGCGATACCTAGCCTGTCCGACCATTAAATCCGGTATGTGGTGGCTAAATTTTTCAACGGCCTGAGGTCCCGCTTATGTGCTTTGGCGCACGGAAAACCAGCCAGCAAGGGTCTATAACTGACAGGGTCAGACCAGAACTAAAAACAGGATGGATTCAATTATGATCAAAAAAATACTTATTGCAGTCATGTTCGCCGGTTCACTAGGCGTTGCCGCACCACCGGCAACAGCCGCGGTGAACGTTGTCATCCGGCTTGAACCGCCCCCTATGCGCTATGAACGCATCCCCTCGCCACGGCGCGGCTACGTCTGGGCTCCCGGTTATTGGGACTGGCGCGGGCAACGCCATGTCTGGGCTCAGGGCAATTGGATGCGTGAGCGCCCCGGTTACACCTATAACCGGCCGGGCTGGCACCAGCGCGGTGGAAACTGGGAGATCCGGCGTGGCAGTTGGGCCCGCAGCGACCATGGGCGTCATCGCGGACCGGGCAACCATGGTTACCGCGGGCACGGCAAGCATGACCGGCACGATCGCGGTCACGGCGACCGCCGTTAACATTTCACGGCAGTGTCTTTGACTCTTGCCAGCGCAGAGGGTAAAGAAGCTTCTTTCTTGCCCTCTGCCGGTCCTGGACACTTTCTGCAGGAACAGGACCGCCACACAACCTCACCCTATCGTTGCCGGACTGCCACCCCATCGGGGTATTTCCGGGATGGGGACGAGAAGAGCGGGAACCGGTAGCGATAATACTTTTGCACCGACTTATCAAGAAGTTATTAAAAATAACATATTATTAGCCCCCGGGTGCGCCAGCACACAGAACGCCACGTCAGGCTGCACTTAAAATACAGGCATTATTAAGGAGGTCATACCATGTTTAAACGACTTATCGTCGCTTCGGCGCTGGCGTATTTCAGCGTACCCGCCTTGTCTCAGGTCAGTATCAGCGTTGGTATCCCGGCCTATGGCAGCCCCAACGTCAGCATCGGCCTTAATCTGCGGCTCTATCCTGAACTCATACCAGTACCGGGATATCCGGTCTACTACGCGCCGCAACTCAATTCAAACTACTTTTTTTACGATGGCATGTACTGGGTGTACCAGGACGACGACTGGTACGCCAGTGACTGGTATAACGGTCCATGGCAAATTGTGAGACCACAATACGTACCAGTTTTCATCTTGCGTATTCCCGTCCGCTATTACCGTCAGACACCTTCTTACTTCAGGGGTTGGCAACGCGATGCAGCCCCGCGCTGGGATCAGCACTGGGGCAACGCGTGGGCGGACAACCGGCGTGGCTGGGACCGATGGGATCGCAAGAGCAGCATAGCGCGCACTCCACTTCCTGCGTATCAGCGCAATTATTCCGGCAACCGTTATCCGAAAATTGAGCAACAACGTCAATTGCAGGAAAAAAATTATCGCTATCAACCAAAAGATCCGCTAGTGCGCCAGCAGGCTCAAGCGCAGCGCGCAGCGCCAGAACGGGGCGGGCCTCCGGATCGCCGTGAAGCGCCGGACAGAGAAGATAGAGGACCGCAGAGGAATCAGGAAGGTGCACAGCGTCCTGACAACCGGCCACAAGGAGAACGCCCACCAGAAAGACCTCAAGAGCAACAACCCGCCAGGCCAGAGCAACGGCCAGAGCAACGGCCAGAGCAACGACCAGATCAACGGCCAGAGCAACGACCAGATCAACGACCAGAGCAACGGCCAGAGCAACGACCAGATCAACGGCA
>CANIFC010000018.1 GCA_947466695.1 Oxalobacteraceae bacterium
CATGCAAGCGCAGGCAATGACGCGCGGCACGGTCATCGGCCAGGTCGAGAGATTAAAAGCCTACGCGATCAGCCTCAAGAAGCGTTGTGTGAGGGGTGTGCGTATGCCTGCGATGTGCATGACAGCGTAGAGACCAATCAAAAAATAGTTCAGACCCGTCCCAGCTTGAATTGGCGCAGTGATTAAGGCACTGCGAGGGTTAGGTATTGTCTAAAAACCTGCCTTCGTGTATTTTTTACTTTTTTTAGTGCGGGTCGGTAGTTGTCAACAAAGATGTCGCGTCACTTCAAGCGGCTTGCTTGATTCTTTCTGGCTCAATCCGCTCTGGATTGAGCCAGACTTCATCTTTCAGTGTCCAGTTTCTGACCTCGCCTGACCAACGCTCAGGATGACGCTCCTTGGCGGCCTGATACACTTGTCTACGGCGTGCCAGAATCACCTGTGCGGTTCCATTGTGTCGCTCGTTTGGCGGCACAAATTTCAGCCCAGAGTGCTTGTGCTGCTGGTTATACCAACGCACGAATTGCAGCGTCCATACTCTTGCTTCTTCGACGCTGCCAAATGGTTTGCGTGGATAGTTCGGTCGATATTTACAAGTACGAAATAACGATTCTGCATAGGCATTATCATTGCTTACGCGTGGCCGGCTGAACGACGCCGCGACACCTAATTGCTCCAGCGTTGCCAGCATCGTGGCACCTTTCATCGGACTGCCGTTATCGGAATGCAGCACCACTTTACGGCCCGCCAAACCTTCTGCCAGGCTTGCCTTGCACATCAATTGAGCTGCCAGTTCGGCCGACTCGGCAAGCTGCACTTCATGACCGACGATCTTCCGGCTAAAAACGTCAAGGATCATATACCAGTAATAATATTGTCCTTTCACCGCTGACGGCAGCCAGGTAATATCCCAGGACCATAAACGGTTGGGTTCCCTTGCACAATGTGTTGTCACTTTCCTGCTCACCGGTTTCTTGGCGCGTCCCCGGTGATGCTGCTGCGCCGCCGCTCTGAGCACCCGGTAAAAGCTCGACTCCGAGCCGAAGAATTGCTGCCGGTCCGCCAGCGCAGGAACGATCTGGCTTGGCGGCAGACTGGCAAACTCAGGGCTATTGGCTACGCTCCTGATTCTCTCCCGCTCGGCCTCGCTGAGCTTATTGGCCGGTGCCGCACGCTTCGCAGTCTTGCGTTGGTCGCCACAGGCAGAATGGTTTTCCCGCGTCCAGCGTTGATAGGTGCGAATGCTGATCTCCAACGTGGCACAGGCAACGGCACGCCGGCAACCACTTCCAACAGCCTCTTCAATTAACTCTTTGACCAACTGGCGATCTGAGGTGCCGGTTAATCGTCCCCGGACTCCCCCCAGATCGCCTGGGCTTTTTTTCTGAGAATGATAATCGCGGCGGCTTCAGCCAGAGCCCTTTCTTTACGCAGTAGTTCTTTTTCGAGTTCCTTAATACGCTTGCGATCGTTCTTGCTCTGCTCGCGTTGCTCGCGTGTCCGCTCAACAGTATGCGCATTGGCTTGCTGGCAGGCCTCACTCCATGCGGCAATTTGCTCGATAAAAAGGCCTTTGCTGCGGCAGTATTCTGCCAATTGGGCTTGGTTCAGCGACGCCGTTTCCAGCACTACCGCAAACTTGTCTTTTGAGGACCAATCCTCTGCATTTTTTCCATTACCCGGCACTGGCATTCCTTTGGCGTGAAGCTTCTTTTGCCAATTATAGAGTGTCTGTTTTGAGATTCCGTTTTCCCGCGCCAGCTCGGAGATTAATTTATTTTCCGGTGCCATCATTCGCCTGAGAATAGCTTCCTTACGTTCTTCTGAATAACGATTCATTGCTTAACTTTGCTCCGCCCCCAACTCAATTTTAAAAATCAAATGACACGACAACTATCCTGACATAGGGGGTCAACAAGATAGCAACGACGATACGTCTAAACCGAAAGCAACTATTTGGCTTTTTATTGCACCTTTTCCTGGGATTCTATTTTTGTACTATTGAAAACAAAGATTTTTTGACGAAATTTTTAGCGCTTACATATCGGGTGGTAATCGCGATTTTTTTATCGAGTTGTTAATTCAGCGGATTATCTTACGTAACTTGTTTGGTTGATCCTGGCGATATAGGTCCGGATTTAATGGTAATTGCCATTTTTTGAGCGCTGCAACGATGAATCTTGCTTAACGTGGCCGATGTCAGGCCATTCCCTTGCTTACGCTTTCTCCGTCGTCTGGTCGCAGGTGCCAGAAGGTAACCGATGACAGGACGGTCATGGCACCGAGTGTCAGAAAAGTATGGTACAGGGCATTGGTAACCGCAGCTTGATGCGATTCTGCAAAGCCGCTCAGGTACCAGCCTGTGACCAGCGAACCGCAGGCGAGGCCAAAGCTCATCGACATCTGTTGCAAAGTGCTGGCCATGGTACTGGCCATGCTCGAGTCGGCGTCCGTGATATCGGCATAAGCCATAGAATTCATGCTGGCAAACTGCAGTGAATTGAAAAATCCCTGGATCAGTCCTATCAATACAATCAGCGCGATTGGCGTATTTGCCGAGACCAGGGAAAACAGGCAGATGGTGGTGCCGATCAGGATTGTATTGATAATGAGCACCTGGCGGTAGCCAAAGCGGCGTAATACGCGGCCGGCAATAAGCTTCATGCCCATGGCTGCAGCGGCGGCCGGCATCATCAATACACCTGATTGCCATGCCGGCATGCCTAGCCCGAGCTGGTACAGCAGCGGCAGTAAAAATGGCAGGCTGCCAAGGCCCAGACGTGTGATAAATCCTCCGATGATGGAGATACGGAACGTGCGCACGCGAAACAGGCGCAGTTGCAAGAGTGGGAACTCGATTTGGCGTGCGTGCCACACGTAGGCACCCAGCAGCACCAGCGAGAGAACGAACAGCACCGCCGTCGAGGTCGGGTCCAGCGCATGTTCACCAAAGATCTCGAGCAGCCACGACAGCAAGGCAGCACCGGTGCCAAACAGTACGAGGCCGATGACATCGAGCGGACGCGCCGTCGCACCATAATAATCGGGCATGTGGCGGTGGATCAGGTATTGCGCCGCCAGACCGACCGGTATGTTAATGAAAAAAATCACCCGCCACGAGGTCCAGTGCACGATGATGCCGCCGATCGTCGGTCCCAGCAGCGGGCCGATCAAGGCCGGAATAATCACAAAATTCATCGCCGTCAGCAATTCCGCTTTGGGAAAGGTCCGGATAATGGTCAGTCGCCCGACCGGCATCATCATCGCCGCTCCCAATCCTTGTAAAATGCGCGCCGCCACCAGCATCGGCAGATTCAGCGCCAGGCCACACAGCATCGAGGCAAGGGTGAACAGCGCGATGGCGATGCTAAAAACACGTCGCGTGCCAAAGCGGTCCGCCATCCAGCCACTGACCGGAATGGCTACTGCCAGACTCAGCATGTAACTCGTGACGACGGCCTTTAAGCTCAGCGGCGCCACCTGCAGGCTCGCGGCCATAGCTGGCACTGCGGTATTGACGACGGTCGAATCGAGTTGCTCCATAAATAAGGCAACGGCGACGACCCAGGGCAGATAGGGTTTGATGGCGGCATCGCCGGACGTGGCGGGGGTCTGTGGCATGAGAGGGGTCCGCTGCAGAAGAGTAGATGGTTGGACAAGATCTGGATGATAGCACTGCAGCAGTTAAACCTTTCAGCACCTGCTACAAGAAAGCGTCGATTTAAGCAGACGCTGAGTCAGCTAACGATGACGCATAGTAAAAAAATATTTCGTCTTGGATCATAAGTTTTAACACGTAACTTGGATCAGGCTTTATTCTGTCTTGTCGAACTATCAAAGATGAGATTCTTGTATGCGGTTGAATATTTCTCTTTTATTACTACTTTTAGCCTTGCGCGCCCATGCGGCTGTTCCGCCTGTCCCTGCCTTTTCGCACATGCAGGCCGGGGGTGCTATCAGCGGCTGGCAGCCTCTGCGGCCAGCGCCGAACGCAGCCGATACGCGGTATAGTCTGGTGACGGACGGCGCTGGCGTGGTGTTGAAGGCCGATGCGGTGCATTCCATGTCCGGGCTGATCTATCCTGTGCGGGTCAGGCTTGGCCAATTTCCTTTACTTCGGTGGCGCTGGAAAATCGCGGCA
This sequence comes from Oxalobacteraceae bacterium, assembly GCA_947466695.1. Classification (GTDB taxonomy): domain Bacteria; phylum Pseudomonadota; class Gammaproteobacteria; order Burkholderiales; family Burkholderiaceae_D; genus Undibacterium. The sequence goes on from CANIFC010000018.1 coordinate 4,142, forward strand.
CCCGTCAAAAGTGCCGACATGACAAAAAAATCTGGCGACGATTATGCGGCGCGCATCTATGTCATGTTTGATTACCCATATGACAAATTATCTTTCGGTACACGCATGAAACTTCAATTGGCAACCGCGATCTATGGACAAAAATTACCTACCGCCGCCTTTAATTATGTCTGGGACAACCGCGCACCTGCCGGTACCCTGCAAGCCAATGTCTACACTGACCGCGCCCGCATGATGGTCTTGCAAAGCGGGATAGAAAAATCCGGTACCTGGGTGGAAGAAACGCGCGATCTGGCAGCCGATTTTCGTCTGGCCTTTGGCGAAGATGCGCCGGACGTCGTGGCAATCGCCGTGGCCACGGATACCGACAATACGGGTGAGAGCGCGACGGCCTGGTATGGCGACATCCGGTTTTTGCCTGCTGGCGCGGCAGGTCCGCAATGACGCGCCTGGTGCTGGTTGGCGCCGGTCACGCCCATGCGCAGGTGCTGATGACGATTGCACAGCGCTGCAGTAGCGATCTCGAGATAATTCTGGTGTCGCCGGCAACGCTGGCGCCATATTCGGGGATGATTCCCGGCTGGTTGGCCGGGCATTATGACTGGCAGGAATGCTGTCTGGATTTCGAAAAACTGTGCAAGAAAGCCGGTGCAAAACTCCGTCTGGAGAGCGTCACTGCGATTGATCCGGATCGATGCGAACTCAGATTAAGCAGCGGCGAGAACATCGGTTATGACTGGCTGTCATTGAATATAGGCTCGACCCTGCGCCCCGACATGAATTTACACGAACCGGCTGCGCCACACATTTCGGCTGAGCCACACATTTCGGCTGCGCCACACATTTTGGCGATGCGGCCCTTGTCTGATCTGCAGAAAAAGTGGGAACAATTACAGGCCTCGGTCAGCGCACTCGCCAAAGGCACAGAGTACAAAGTCGTGATGGTCGGTGGTGGCGCGGCCGGTATTGAAAGCCTGCTTTCTGTCCAGTATCGTTTGAGGCAGATAGCCCCACAGGTACATTGCCGGTTTTCACTGGTGACACGCGGCGAGGAGATTTTGTCCTCTATGCCAGCGAGCGCCGTACGCTCATTGCGCGGTCATCTGGAACGGCGTGACATCACAATACTCAATAATTTCGCGGTTGACCGGATTGAACAAGACAGTCTGGTCGGACGCGATGGTCGCAGACTTAGGGCAGACGGGGTGTTATGGGCGACCGGAGCGCAGGCCCACCGCTGGCCAAGTGAATCGTCTCTGGTCACCGATGAGCAAGGTTTTATCGTGATCGATGAGATGCTGCGATCGGTGTCGCATCCGAACATTTTTGCCACCGGCGACTGCGCACGGTGGGCTCAGCAGTTACCCAAGGCAGGCGTTTTTGCCGTACGCATGGGGCCGGTGCTGGCCGCAAACCTGTGCGCGGCAATCGAAAGAAATGCGTTGCAAGCGTATCGTCCACAGCGGCGTTATCTGGTGCTGGTGGGGACCGGCGATCCGTATGCAGTGGCGGTCTGGGGCGCATTTTCCTGGCAAGGTGCTTGGGTCTGGCGCTGGAAGGAAAAAATCGACCGGCTTTTTTTACAGCGTCGCACCCCTTGACGATGTGGCGCTATCGCAAGGTGAAAAAAATGTTGAGGGATATTCATGTAACATCAAGGCTATCAACCAACATCTGAATGGAAGAAATTCTATGCTTGCACTTATCGGCGGAACCGGCGTGTACCAATTGGACGGTCTCGAATCACTTGAAGCGATCACGTGCAGCACCCCTTTCGGCGAGCCCTCAGGCCCGGTACTGAGGGGGCGCATGGGGCAGCATGAAATCCTCTTTTTATCGCGTCATGGCGCAGGGCACCGCCAATTGCCGCATGAAATCAACTATCGCGCGAATATCTACGCACTCAAGCAATTGGGTGCCACGCAGATTATCGGTGTCTCGGCGGTCGGTAGCCTGCGTGAAGAAATTGCACCCGGCGATCTGGCTTTACCTGAACAATATTTTGACTGGACGCGTGGTCAGCGACGCGCCAGTTTTTTTGGTGAAGGGGTGGCGGCGCATGTCTCCACTGCCAATCCGGTAAGTAGTAATCTGGTGAGCTGGATTACGTCGCATGCCATAAAACAAGAGCTGCGCATTCATCGTGGTGTTACCTATGGCTGCGTTGAAGGCCCGCGCCTCGGTACCCGTGCAGAAAGTCATTTTTTGCGTGGTGCCGGTTGCGATCTGGTTGGCATGACGAATGTACCCGAAGCCTTTCTTGCCCGTGAAGCGCAGATTTGTTATGCAACGATCGGCATCGCCACCGATTACGATTGCTGGATGGAAGATCCGGATCAGCATGTGCAGGTTGACGCTATATTTACCCTCTATCACCAGAGCCTCGCCAAGGTCCGAAATTTGTTGCAGCAGATGCTCAGTGACAGCTTGCCTGAGGAAGAAAGCGGCATTCGCAGCGCGCTGTCGCATGCCATGCTGAGTGACGAGAAAGCCCTGAGCGAGGCGCAGCTTAACTGGCTGAAGGTCCTGCAACTTTAGACAAACAGGTGCAGTATTTATAAAATAACGCCACCAAAGTACAATTTATGTTTGGTTTTTATCAGACTTGACAATAGAAAGATGCCATGCACGCTACCTATCCTTTGCTGCGCAAAACCAACTTTCCACCGGTAACGCGTAAGAAATTCGACACCCTGCAAGTGAACCTTGGCTACAAATGTAATCAGACTTGCCAGCACTGTCACGTCAACGCCGGCCCGACCCGTACTGAAATGATGGAGAGTGAAACCATCGATCTGGTCATTGCGGTCTTGCGTGAACGCGGCTTGACCACGCTGGACCTGACTGGCGGCGCGCCAGAACTCAATGTTTACTTCAGACGGCTGGTGGTGGCGGCACGGGCTTTGGGCGTACGCGTGATTGACCGTTGTAACCTGACGATTCTGTTTGAGCCCGGCCAGGAAGATCTGGCACAGTTTCTGGCCGACCAGGGGGTGGAAGTGACTGCCTCAATGCCTTGCTATTCGCAAGAGAATGTCGACAAGCAACGTGGCGACGGGGTGTTTGACAAGAGCATCGCCGGGCTGCAACAGCTCAACGCACTCGGTTATGGCGCTACCATGCCACTGAACCTTGTGTTCAATCCCCTGGGGGCATCCTTGCCGCCGGATCAGCAGACGCTGGAGCGCGACTTCAAGCGTGAACTGGCGAAGCACTTTGGTATCACCTTCAGCCAGCTGTTCGCGCTGGCAAATATGCCGATCCAGCGCTTTGGCAGTACCTTGATTTCCAAAGGGACATTTGTCGACTACATGAACCTGTTGAAAGATAATTTCAAACAAGAAAATAGAGAAAACCTGATGTGCCGCACGACCGTGAGTGTCGATTATCAGGGCGACCTTTATGACTGTGATTTCAACCAGATGCTCGGTATGCCGATGCGCTTGAAAGAGGTACCGCGCGCGCACCTGCGCGATTTGCTCGGGCAAGATCCCGCTGGCCGGCCGGTCGCGATTGCAGACCATTGCTATGGTTGCACCGCAGGCCAGGGTAGTAGCTGTGGTGGCGCCTTGGCACCAAGCGCCAATCCCGGCACAAGTGCCGAAAAGCAGGTGGCGGCATGAGCCGTAACAGGCTGGCGTTGCTGCTCTTTTTAGTTGCTGCGATAGTGACTTTTTTCTGGTTTGACCTCGGACAATATTTTAGTCTGGATTTTTTGAAAGCCAGCCAGAGCTCGTTTGACGCCTATTACGCGCTCCATCCATGGCGCACCATGGCGATCTACTTCGGGCTGTATGTGGTGTTGACAGCGCTGTCTGTCCCTGGTGCCACGGTGGTGACCTTGGCCGGTGGTGCACTATTTGGCCTGGTTACAGGTACGTTGCTGGCGTCGTTCGCCTCGACGCTGGGCGCGACGCTGGCCTTCCTGTCTTCACGTTATTTGTTGCGTGACTGGGTCCGGGCCAGGTTTGGCGCCCGGCTCGCTGCCATCGATGCGGGCGTGGCCCGGCAGGGAGCATTTTATCTGTTCATGCTGCGCATTGTGCCGGCCGCACCCTTCTTTTTGGTGAACTTGCTGATGGGCCTGACCTCTATTCGCATCTGGACTTACTTCTGGGTGAGTCAGGTCGGTATGCTGGCTGGCACCGTTGTGTACATCAACGCCGGCACACAATTAGGCCAGCTGGAAAGCCTGCGTGGAATTATTTCTTTACCTCTGCTAGGTTCGTTTGTCTTGCTGGGTGTTTTCCCGTTGATTTCGCGCCAGATCATGCTGTGGGTCAAGGCGCGCCGCATCTATTCCCGCTGGGATAAGCCCAAGCATTTTGACCGTAACATGATCGTCATTGGCGGCGGTTCTGCCGGTTTGGTCGCCGCGCTCATCGCGGCCGTGGTCAAGGCCAGGGTAACGCTCGTTGAAGGCAACAAGATGGGCGGTGAATGTCTCAATGTTGGATGTGTGCCCTCGAAGGCATTGATCCGTTCCGCTAAATTCGTCAAGCAAAACCGGTTGGCGACCTCGTATGGAATGGCCGGCGCGACGGTAGATGTAGACTTTTCCAAAGTCATGCAAAGGGTGCATCGCGTGATCAAAACGATAGAGCCGCATGATTCGGTCGAGCGTTTTACCGGGCTCGGTGTTGAGGTGCTGCAAGGCCAGGCCAGAATCACTTCGCCCTGGACGGTAGAAGTTACCACGCCAGCAGGCAAGCAAGTGCTCAGTACTCGCAGCATCGTGATTGCTACCGGTGCGCGGCCATTCGTTCCACCGATTCCTGGTCTGGAGCAAGCCGGTTATGAGACTTCGGACACCATCTGGGGTATTACCGAGTTACCGCGCCGCATGGTGGTGTTGGGTGGCGGACCGATCGGCTGCGAGCTGGCGCAAAGTTTCGCCCGTCTGGGCTCTCAAGTGACCCAGGTCGAGATGGCGCCACGCGTGATGTTGCGTGAAGATCCGGAAGTCTCTGATCTGGTACGGCGCGCTTTGCTCGACGATGGCGTTGATCTGCTGACCTCGCATCAGGCGGTGCGTTGTGAGCTCGTGGTTGACAATGGTGTGCAAAGCAAGCGCCTCATCGTCCAGCATGAAGGCGTAGAAAAAGTCATCGAGTTTGATCTCTTGTTGTGCGCCGTCGGCCGTGCCCCGCGCACCGGGGGTTTCGGGCTCGAAGAACTGGGCGTGGAAATCTCACAGGACAAGACGATTGCGGTTGACGACTTTTTGCAAACCAACTATCCCAATATTCTGGCCTGTGGCGATGTCGCCGGCCCGTATCAGTTCACGCATGTAGCGTCACATCAAGCCTGGTACGCAACGGTCAACGGCTTGTTCGGTCATTTGAAACGTTTCAAGGTGGATTATCGTGTGATTCCGTGGACCACCTTTACCGATCCTGAAGTGGCGCGCGTCGGCTTGTCGGAGTCCGAAGCGAAAGAGCAGGGCATTGCCTGTGAAGTGACTCGTTTCGAGCTCAACGAGCTCGATCGCGCCATTACGGACGAGGTCGCGTACGGTTTCATCAAGGTATTAACGCCGCGAGGTAGCGACAAGATTTTGGGTGTCACCATCGTCGGTGAGCATGCCGGAGAATTACTGGCGGAATATGTGCTGGCGATGAAACATGGCTTGGGATTGAAAAAAATTATGGGTACGATACATACTTATCCGACCATGGCGGAAGCGAATAAATTTGTCGCCAGTGAATGGGCCAAGTCGCATGCCCCGCATAGGCTGCTGGCATGGGTAGGACGCTATCAGGAGTGGCGTCGTGGCTGACAAATCAGCGACGAGCACCAGATTGTCTGCGGCCAGGCTGCAGCTATCGGTGATCATTCCTGTGCTCAACGAAGAAGCGCTCATCAGCGTGACGCTGGCAAGCCTGCAGGCGATGCGTGCAGCGGGTACGCAGGTAATTTTGGTCGATGGCGGCAGTAGCGACGCTACCGTCCGGCTGGCGCTGCCCCTGGTGGATGCGCTCATTGAGGGCGTGCGGGGGCGCGCCAGCCAGATGAACGCCGGTGCAGAGCTGGCACAGGGCGATGTTTTACTGTTCCTGCATGCCGATACCCGCTTGCCGGAAGATGCCGGCGAGGCTATCTTGCAGGGTTTGGCCGCGTCAAAAAAAGTATGGGGGCGCTTCGACGTGACGATTGAAGGCGAGCCCTTCATGTTGCGCGTGATTGGTGCCATGATGAACTGGCGTTCACGCCTGACGGGTATTGCTACCGGTGATCAGGCAATCTTTGTAAGGAGAGATGATTTTTTAGCGGTGGGCGGTTTTCCTGCGCAGGCGCTCATGGAAGATATCGCCATTTCGCACAGATTGAGGCAACGTTCTGCACCGCTGTGCCTGGCAGAAAAAGTCACCACCTCTGGCCGGCGCTGGTCTGAACAAGGGGTCTGGCGCACCATCTTTCTCATGTGGCGCTTGCGCCTGAAATATTGGCTGGGCGTACCGGCTGAGCAGCTGGCCAGGGAATACAAGTGAAGACGACGTGTAAAGTCATCGTCTTTGCCAAGGCACCGGTTGCCGGCTTTGCCAAAACTCGCCTGGCCCGTGTGATCGGTAATCAGGCGGCGGCCAATCTGGCTGCACGTATGCTCTCCGAGACGGTTGCGCAGGCTGTCGCCGCAAAATTGGGGCCAGTCGAACTTTGCTGTACACCTGACATCTCGCATGCGCAATTTTTGCGAGAGCAGGAAACCCATAATCTTGTGCTCAGTTCGCAAGGGGAAGGCGACCTGGGACAACGCATGTGCCGGGCATTCGAGCGCGCCCTGCAGGAGTATCCGCGCGTGCTGCTGATCGGCACGGATGCGCCGGATTTACAGGCGTCCCAGCTCATTGAAGCCGCGCATGCCTTATCCGGTCATGGTGCGGTTTTCGCTCCCGTACATGACGGCGGCTATGTGTTGATCGGTCTGTCGCGGACCATGCCAGCCCTGTTCGAGGGCATCACGTGGAGCTCTTCGCAGGTGATGGCTCAAACGCGTAGCAAGTTAGCCGCGCTTGGCGAAAGCTATTTTGAATTGCCTGCTCTTTATGACGTCGACGAAGCAGCCGATCTGTTGCATGTCCCTGCGAGCTGGCTGAAGGTGCCGACATCCTGAACGAAGCATATCGCGGGGGATGTGAATGTAATTTTGGGAAAAGAGTATTGTTAGCGTTTCGCAAGTACATGAATAATAAAGAGCACCCGGTGATGCGGCTCGCGCTCTGCGTTGGATTGATTTTTATCTAAAAACCATACTGATTCGAGAATATGATGCATGAAATAGTGAAAGATTATTATGGCCGTCAGCTGCAAAGCAGTAGTGACCTGCAGACCAGCGCATGCTGTGATCTGGCAGCTATTCCGGACTGGATGAAAGTGCTGCTGGCCAAGATTCATCCGGAAGTCACTGAACGTTACTATGGCTGTGGCCTGGTCTGCCCGCCGTTGCTGACCGGTAGCCGGGTCCTTGATCTGGGTTGCGGCAGCGGACGCGATGTGTATGCCCTGTCGCAACTTGTGGGTGAGCATGGTTCCGTGGTCGGTGTTGATATGACGAAAGAGCAGCTGGCTGTCGCGATCCGTCACCAGGATTTCCACCGCCAACAATTCGGTCATGCCAAAAGCAATGTCGATTTTCGCCTCGGCTATATCGAGAATCTGAGTGATCTGAACCTGCCAGACGGTAGTTTTGATGTCGTGGTCTCCAATTGCGTGGTGAATCTCTCGCCGGATAAGGATGCGGTGCTGCGCGAAATTTTCCGGCTGTTGAAACCGGGTGGCGAGTTATATTTTTCCGATATCTATGCTAACCGTCGCGTGCCGGATCGTGTCAAAAATGATCCACTGCTCTATGGAGAATGTCTGGGGGGTGCCTTGTACTGGAATGACTTTTTGCATCTGGCCAAACGCCACGGGTTTACGGATCCTCGCCTGGTGGAAGACCGGCCGATTGTGATTACCGATGCAAAATTGGCCGGACGTGCTGAAGGGATAGAATTTTATTCTGCCACCTATCGCCTGTTCAAGCTCGATACGCTGGAGCCGGACTGCGAGGATTTCGGTCAGGCCGTGCTGTATCGTGGCACGATTCCCGGCCATGTCCACAGCTTCAAGCTTGACAAGCATCATGACATGCAGACCGGAAGGGTTTTTCCGGTGTGTGGCAACACCTGGCACATGTTGCACGATACCCGCCTGCGGGAACATTTTGACTTTTTTGGCGACTTCAGCCGGCACTTTGGCCTGTTCGCCGGTTGTGGCGGGGAACTGCCGTTCACTAAAGATGCGACGCAGGGCGCGAGCTGTTGCTGACCGTGCTTATCTGTAAAAGGGCATCCTTTTTCCAGTTTTTGAAGCATGAGCTTTTAGGCGCTGGCGAAGGTGCATTGACGATGAATTACTACCTGAAAGCCTGATCATGAACCGACGTCAACTTGTCAGCCTGCTCGGCAGCCTTTTTTTGGCTCGCTCCGCTATGGCTGCTGACAACAGCGCACCAGCTTCCCCTGTCACACCATTAGACCTGAGTGATGCCGAGTGGAAAAAACGCCTGTCCGAAGCGCAATACAAGGTGTTGCGCAAGGCGGGTACCGAGCGTTCGGGCAGCAGTCCGCTGGACCAGGAGAAACGCAAGGGATTTTACCATTGTGCCGGATGCGATCTTCCCTTGTTTTCATCCGGAATGAAATTTGATAGTGGTACCGGTTGGCCAAGTTTTTTTACCACCCTGCCCGGCGCCGTAGTGACTAAAACCGATTTCAAGTTAATTCTGCCACGCACCGAATACCACTGCGCACGTTGCGAGGGACATCAGGGACATCTCTTTGACGATGGTCCCAAGCCAACTGGAAAGCGTTATTGTAACAACGGTATTGCACTTAAATTTGTAGGTGCAGCATGAACACTTTGCATCGTCTTCCCACTTTCTTAAAAACAGTATTTGCCGGTGTCTTGCTCAGCTTAGCTGCACTAGCTAGTGCACAAGGGGAGGCGCGCACTAGCGCAGCGAGCGCGCCGGTGGTGGCTGACAAGGCGATCTTTGCTGGTGGGTGTTTCTGGTGCGTGGAATCGGACTTCGATAAGCTACCGGGTGTGATCTCCACGACGTCCGGATACACCGGTGGCAAGACGGTTAATCCTGGCTACGAGCAGGTGTCGGCACATACGACAGGGCACGCGGAAGCGGTAGAAGTGTTGTTTGATCCGGCCAAAGTGAGTTACGAAAAGCTGGTGGATTTTTATTGGCATTCGATAGATCCGACCACTAAGGATGCACAATTTTGCGATCATGGGTCGCCATATCGTACGGCAATTTTTCCCGTGAACGAAGAGCAACTAAAGATTGCCAGGGCATCCCGTGTGGCGCTGGAAAAAAGCAAGCCATTCAAGGAAGCGATTGTCACGGAGATCGTGATGGCGGGGCCATTTTATCCGGCTGAAGAGTATCACCAGAATTACTATAAAAAGAATCCCTTACGTTATTTCTATTATCGCAGTAGTTGCGGCCGCGATGCGCGCGTCAAGCAGCTCTGGGGCCAGGCTGTACATTAAATAAAAAAATGCTGCGGTAAAAGGGGAAATTGACCTGGTAATTTTCCTTTGCCGTTTGTTTCCCTGGCTTCGCCTTTGCAGCTCTGGCGGTCAGCGATAAACGGGTGTTGACAGGCTTACGCCATTTGCGCTGGAGATCGCCAGACGAGTCGGTCAAGTGCATAGCAGCTGGTACATTGATGCGTGCAGTGCGGATCTTCATGGAGCCTTGCCAGCACAGGCCGCTCCGCTCAGGCAAGTATCGCCACAGCGTTACATTCGCTCAAGCAGGGCGGCAATGTACAAAAATGACAGAGGCTTGATTTCGTCGTCCCTGAAGTGTCCGGACGCAATCGCGCTGGACGGCAATTTGACAAAAACTGTTATTCAGATAACATGGTGCTACACAATTTGGGGGTGCCATGTTAAAAATTTTAAAAACCATCGCAATTATCGTGTTCGTTATCGCGCCGGTAGCACTCATCCTGACCGGACAAGCTGGTCTCTTGAGCGGCACCCGACCCACCGATCTCGGCCTGAAAGATGGCATGCTCAAGCCACCGGTAAAAGACTATTTCAATGTGGTCTCAAGTTATGCTGGAAAGCAGCCACACACGGCTTATCACGTTATCGCACCGATTAACTACACGGGCAGCGGCCAGGAGGCTTTCAATAAACTTGAGGCGATAGTACGGGGTATGGATGGCGCCACGATCATCACGAGACAAGACAACTACCTGTATGCAGAGTTTCAGAGCAAGGTATTGAAATTTGTCGATGACGTGGAGTTTGTCCTTGATGAGCCTGCCGGTGTCATACAGATGCGCTCGGCTTCGCGTCTGGGTCGAAAAGACTTGAACGTCAATCGCAAGAGGCTTGAGGCGATTCGCGCCAAGTTTAATGCCTGACAAAGAAGGCACTGTAATCAATCGTTCTCGATATCAAAAAATGGAATAAGTTTTAGCATTGGTCAATTGGTCAATCGGTCAATTTGTAAATTTCTGCATTTATACAGAGAAATGCAGAAATGTGAGAGCTGACAATCGTCTGGTCGTCTCCACCCAGCGTTTGGCGACGGCGTCGCCCGGCCTAGCGGAAGATCCTGGCGTGAGAGAAAGCCGCTGAAAAAGAGCAGGTGGCCGGACAAGTTCACGGTAATAGCATTGCGTACTTACATATTTCAGTCGCAGTTGCCTCAAGGCGCCAATTTCTCTTGAACCGGGAAGGCCGACATGAAATTTTTGTGTCGACCAGCCACATTCGCTTTATCCCGGTCACGCAATGGAGTTTGGCGGCTAACCGCTAAGGCCTGATTTCAAAAAGTTGAAAATTTATGCTGGTTTAGCGTCAGCACAAGCCAGCATGGCGTCGCCTATCAGTCCATCCCCCCGGGCCTTGAGTATTTCGCCTGCGCTGCGGATGTCACGCACTTCCTTGTTCTGGCTCAGTTTTAATTTGCCAACAAGGCGCGTGATGTGAATCTCCAGACCGACGATGGCCTTGAGCATCGTGTCAATGTCTTCCCTGGCACTGTCCGTCATCTTCCATGGTGCTGGCTGTGACGCTTCATGGGTTCGTGTGAGACGGGCAACCACGCCACGCACAAAGCGCTCGTCGTCGTGTATGGTGATGCGTCCGTAGGCATGAGCCACCATGTAATTCCAGGTCGGCACCTGCTTGTGGAAGTCATGTTTGGACGGATACCAATTGGGTGAAATATAGGCATCGGCGGCCCGAAAGACCACCATGACTTCATCGCCATCGGAGACGTCCTTCCACACCGGATTGGCGCGTGCCACATGGGCATTGAGCACCCCGGCCTCGTCCAGCGAGGTGACGAGCTCAAAAGGAATATGGTTAACATCGAGACCACTGGCACCATGCGTAACGAGCATGCCAAAAGGATGTTGCCTGATGAGCTCATGCAACACTTTTATACGAGACTCATCGAAATGGGCGGGTACATACATATCAGTTCTCCTGGTCTTGATTCTTGATTCTTGATTAAGGCGTACGCGCTATTACAGGCAGTATTGGCCCGTTGCCCAAGGTAGCTTGGCGCGATGTCAGATTATCGTTCTTTTCTGGATTGTTACATAGCGGCGACTATGTATTGAGCCCGTTATCATGGCGGAAAATACCTTGTTTATTGAACGTCTTGCCGATGCCGGGATCGGACATGACCCGGTTGTGCAGGGCATGCAGCCGTTGCCTCGTTTTGGAAAAGCATAGTGCAATCCTGCGATGATCTGAAATAAGGGCAGGTCGGCATAGTTCAGCGTATCGCCCGCGCGATAGGGTACATCTTGATGAATGTTTTGTGCTTGAAAATGGCGCTGATCCTGTTGCAGGAAGATCTCTCATGAGGATCTTGCTGGTGGCCAGGGCATTTTTATTGCATCCCTCTCCTGGTTGCTGAACGAGCCTGGCGTCGCCTGATCCGGGGCAATTTAATCTTATCAACGCCGGACGCTGGTATCTACGGGACTTTAGTCTAATACGGCCTGACACGCCCGTTCACCTGTTCCTCTGGCCGGACGCAGCGCAAGCGTGATCGTGACCGGCAATTTCTGCCCGTGATATTTCGCCAGCGTCATGGTTGGCGATTTTTTTGCGGAGATAAATCTGGTATCGTTCGGCATGGCGACGACGTCGTAAGCTGGCCTGGCTGATGCGTGGATGCTGACCTGCGTTCTGTTTTATACCGATCTTTTTTCACTGAAATTCTGACGATAACCAAGCCCTGACCATGCCCTTGCTACTATTAATAAAAATGACGACGATGATCAATGCTTGCTGGCAGCTGAGGCTGAAATTGACACTGTTATTCCTGATCGCCGGCGTGTTGTCCGGCGCCTTGCCGCTCACGGCGCAAGCGGCTGACCAGGCGGTCTTGCACGTTGGCTCCAAACGCTTTACCGAGTCCTATATCCTGGGTGAAATCTTGCTGCACAGTGCCATGCCACACGTCCGGGCCGAGCATCACCAGGGTCTGGGGAATACGGCCGTCGTGTTGGCGGCACTGCAAAACGGCAGCATTGACATCTACCCCGATTACACCGGCACCATTAACTTTGAAGTGCTCAAGCATACCGGCGCTACGCCGCTGGCCCAGATGCAGCGCGAACTGGCGCAGAAGGGGCTGGGCATGTCGGTCCCGCTGGGCTTTAACAATACGTATGCACTGGCGATGCGTGCGGATGACAGTGAGGCGCGCGGCATCCACCGTATTAGTGACCTGGTGCGTGCATCGCAGTTGCGCCTTGGCCTGTCACCTGAATTTCTGGGACGTAATGATGGCTGGCCAGCGCTGGCACAGCACTATGCGCTGCGCCAGCAACCGCAGGCACTGGAAAACGGTATTGCCTACGAGGCGCTGGCGAAAAAACAGGTCGATGTCATTGATGCCTATTCGACGTCGTCCCAGATCGGTAAATATGGCTTGCGTGTGCTAAACGACGATCTGGCGTATTTTCCGCGCTACGATGCGGTGCTGTTATACCGGCTCGATATCGCCAGTCGCTTTCCGCAGGCATGGACGGCCTTGCAGAAACTGGAAGGCAGGATCAGCGATGGCCAGATGCTGGCGATGAACGCCCAGGCCGAGCTGGAAGGGAAAAGCTTCACGGCCATCGCGCAGGATTTTTTAAGGCCGGTGCCGGAGCGTGCACAAAGTGCGTCAGGTTCTGCTGCGTCTGACACGGCAGGGATACCCCCGGTCGTGCAAGTCACGAAAGTCACTAATGCCGCCAATGTGTCGAAGGTGCAGGGCGGCTTGATGGAACGGCTGTTTGATGACAAGTTCTGGACCCTGACCTGGCAACACATCACGCTGGTGCTGGTCTCGGTCTCACTGGCCTGCATTGTTGCGTTGCCGCTCGGGGCGCTGGCGGCATTCAAACCCGGTCTGCGGCAGGTTGTGATGGCACTGGTGGGAATCTTGCAAACTGTGCCGGCGCTGGCCTTGCTGACGATATTGATCGCCTTGCTGGGCCAGATCGGCATGTTGCCGGCGCTGGTGGCGCTGTTTTTATACGCGCTGTTACCGATCGTACGCAATACCTGTACCGGTTTGCTGGAAGTGCCTGGCGGCTTGCGACTGGCCGCTGCGGCACTGGGCCTGACCCGCTGGCAGCGTTTGCGCTACATCGACATACCGCTGGCGCTGCCCACCATTTTGGCCGGGATCAAGACCGCTGCCGTGGTCAATGTCGGCAGCGCCACGATCGCCGCGTTTATTGGCGCGGGAGGTTACGGCGAGCGGATTGTGATCGGGCTGGCGATCAACGATAACACCATGCTGCTGGCGGGCGCGATTCCAGCGGCAGTGCTGGCGCTCTTGACGCAGTTGCTGTTTGAACTCATCGAAAGGCCGCTGCAAGCACGGCGCTGAGACTGTCAGCGCCATAGCTGGCTTACCGCATCTCTTGCGTCCGGGACATCGACAATGTCCACGATATCCACGATATCCACGGTCTCTGCCGGATACGTCGCGTACTCTTTGGTGTTGCTCTCGATAGTGGGTGCCGAGGCCGCCATGCGGTACAGGTAATTGTTTTTCAGATGGGAACGCGTACCAAACAGCGCACTGACAGCCACTTCCCCGGCATCAATGTGTTTCTTCAAGGCGTTAAGATCAGCCCGCGCATCTACCATTCCCATTGCAAAGGCTTGCCGCATGTCGGCTGATAGTTCGCTGGTGCTGGCATGCAGACCGGCACCGACACCGATGGCGGCAAAGCGTGTCATGAGCATCTGTTCGGATGGATGCACCGGACAGAAGGTGAGAATAAAGTTCAGTACGTCAAAAAATGCCAGCGGGTTTTCTTGTGCTTCTGGTGTCAATGGCGGGATAAATTTAATCGCCGCTACGGCCTTGGGTGCGGGCTGGCCAAGAAATTCTGACAGGGTCCGGATCTGGCAGGCTGACTGGATTTTTTTCAGTTGATCGAGCTCTTGCTGTCCGAATCGTGATAAACGGACGACTCCGGTTACCAATTGGGTTTCTGAGCAGATAAATTTTTGGATGTCATCAGTGATTTTGCCCTTCCAGTGCGGCCCGGCAAGGAGAAAGTGACCGGAGTCGTTGCCACTAATAGGGCTGCTGATATCGCTAACGTGATGTGTGTAGGCATCAATGAGCGTGATACTGAAACAAGGCTTGTCGTCAACCGGCGCTAGCGTGAGCACCATTGGCTCGGCGCGCAGATCAAGGCCGATGAGGGCGCAGGGTGTTGCTACGCCTGACGTTTTCGGACCGCGGGCGAGTATCGTCTTGTCGTCAGTGATCTCTGGCTCTATCAATTGATAGAGCTGGTTCCAGCCGCGCTGGTAGCGGGGATTATTGCGGTCACAAAAATAAGCGTACTGAACGCGGTAGTGCTCCACCATCGGGTAGCCGTAGACAGTGGCATCCCTGACGATATGACGTACTTCCGTTAGGCGGCTGGTCATTTTCATGATGTAAGCTTTCTTTGGATTATTTTTCTTTGGCTGCGCGGTGTAAGGGATCAGCGTGTCTTTTACGGGTACTTCATCTCACTGGCGGTCTTGACCCCGGTTACCCCGCCATATCTACTTCTGGCCTTGGCCTTGGCCTTGTGAGTTGTGAGTTTTTCAGGCTGTAAATGATATTCCGGCGATGGCGCTTATCTGGATCAGCCGGGCGAGGGAACGTACCTCCAGCTTTTCCATGACATGCGCGCGGTGTACCTTGATGGTCTTTTCCACTGTTCCCAGTTCACTGGCAGTCTGCTTATTGAGCTTGCCTGCAACCACGTAGCCGAGCACCTGACGCTCGCGCGGTGTCAGTGTCGCCAGTCGCTTGCGGATGTTGGCTAGTTCTTTAAATTTTCCGCGATTGACGGCATCAAGGATGAGCGCTTTCCTGATTGCAAGCATCAGGACAGTTTCGTCAACCGGCTTGGTCAGAAATTCAATGGCGCCACCCTTGAGCGCCTGTACGGCGTCGGACACATAGGCATGGCCGGTGAGAAACAGGATAGGTGGTGCCTGATCGTGGTGGGCAAGAATTTTTTGCAGGGCAAGCCCGCTCCTGTCAGGCATCATCAGGTCAAGCAGCAGGCAGCCTGCAGCATCCGGATCGTAACTGTGGATATATTCCTGTGCCGAGGCGTAACTTTCCACTCGCAATCCGTGCGCTTGCAGCAGGCTTACCATGGCGTTTCTCACCGACAGGTCATCGTCAACTAAAAATACACTGGTGATATGCGCTCTCACCTTAAACTCCCGACCGTCTGGGAGCGGTAAGGCCAGTGCTGACACCGGCGTTGGTGCTTACCCACCCGTAGTCGTCCGCCATGCAGCTGCTCTACGCCGTCTTTGTCGTCTTCATAGCGCTGGTGCGAAGGGGTGTCGGGTCTCATGCAAAGTGCCTCTGCAAGTTGTTTTCAATCGCATAAAAATGTACAAAAATCTTCAAAATAGTAATGTTTGCTGCAAGCTCGTGTTGTACTTCTAGGCGCATTGGCAGTGTTTGCCACCGGCATTGGAAAAAACTGATTTCTGTACCCCTAACTGAGTCAGGTCGCCGGTAAATCATGACAGTAATTCATGTCATACATTCACTTAAAAAGAGCATGCTGATCTTGAGTTTAATCAACCGGACGCCGGTAGGCTGCGCAAAATGCGACACTATCCTGCGGTCAGACTGACAGGGTGTTGTCGGCGGAAAATCCGGTTTGATCAGGGACGCTGAAGGTAATCGTTATCATTGTCAATCGCCGGCAAAGCAAAATGGCGAGGCGAGGTGCTGTGCTGTTTTTTGGGGGGCAAGTGTTAATGCCGTGATGCCGGGTACTGACACACTCCGGGAACGTGTCGCTGCAACATGGCGTTGGTGTGAAAAATCGCGACAGTTCCCATTTCTTATCTCAGTAGCAGTATCGGGATCAAAGATGTTCTCAACATAGTCGTGCTAGTGCTGCCCACGATGAATTGCCTGATGCGTGAGTGGCCGTACGCACCCATGATCAACAGATCAATCCCATTGGCTTGCACATACTCAGTCAGTACGTGTTCGGCATCGCCCTGCTTGAGCGTAACTGACACGATGAAGCCGTTGTTTTCAAGTGTGGTGCGCGCCCATGCCAGCTCTTCGTGGCGGGCGCCGGAGTCTGTACCGACCATCACCACATGGCATTCCAGGCCGCGAAACAGGGGGCTGGTCGCGATCATTTCCACCCCTTTCTTCGTGGTGACGCTGGCGTCGAAGGCGATCATGATTTTCTGCGGCGTGTTGAACAGCCTGGGGACGACGAGGATGGGGCGGTGCAGGGCGCGCACGACGCGCTCCAGATTGCTGCCGATATGCTGGGACGTACGCTCTCCCGCCTCGCCGCGCTGACCCAGCACGAACATGCGCACGTCGTGCTGCAGGTCGATCAGCGTTTCAACCAGGTCGCCGTGCCATTGCCGTGCGTGCGTGTCCTGCGCTGTTGTGCCTGCCGTCAATGCGCGCTGTTTGGCGCCATCGAGCAGGTGTCGCCCGCCTTCCTGTGCCAGCTTGTTCCTTTGCTCATCAAGTGCGGACAATTGTTCCAGCAAATCCTCTTGCGCACCGAGACCGATACTGCCGCTGAGATCGCTTTTTTGCGATTGCTGCGATGCGCGGTCCAGCACATGCGCAAATTCCAGCGGTGCCGCCAGTTGGTGCGCAGCCCATGCGGCATAGTCGCAGACGCCGGTGCTGTAGCTTGAATGGTCGATGCAGGCCAATATCTTGTTGTTCATGATTTTCTCCTTAGTGTTTGATCGACTGTTCGAGTGCATCCGGCTTGTCGTGGATGCCAAACTTGTCGACGATCGTCGCGCTGGCCTCATTCATGCCGATGATGTCAACCACGGTACCCTGGCGGCGAAATTTGAGGACCACCTTGTCGAGCGCGCCGACCGCCGTAACGTCCCAGAAGTGCGCGGTATGCACATCGATACAGACCCTTGCAATGGCTTCCTTGAAATCAAAGGCGGCATTGAATTGCTCGGCCGAGGCAAAGAACACCTGGCCAGTGACGGTGTAAGCGCGCGCATTGCCATCGTCAGACAGCCTCGATGTTGTGCGCAGCAAGCGTCCTACCTTGGCAGCAAAAAACAGCGCGCTCAGCAAGACGCCGACAAGTACGCCTTTGGCCAGGTCATGGGTAGCGACCACGACCACGACGGTAGCGATCATGACGATGCTGGAACTGAGTGGATTTTTGGGCAGATTACGCACCGATTCCCAGCTGAAGGTACCGATCGACACCATGATCATCACGGCCACCAACGCGGCCATCGGAATCATGCCGACCCAGGGGCCCATGAACACGACCATAATCAGCAGGACGACGCCCGCAGTTAGTGTTGACAGGCGCCCGCGTCCGCCGGATTTAATGTTGATGACGGACTGGCCGATCATCGCGCAACCGGCCATGCCACCCAGAAAGCCAGCGGCGATATTGGCAACGCCTTGCCCGGCGCATTCACGGCTCTTGTTACTCGGCGTATCGGTCAAATCGTCGATGATCATGGCCGTCATCATTGATTCCAGTAAGCCCACCACGGCCAGCGTCAGCGAGTACGGAAAAATGATCTGCAGCGTCTCAAGGTTCAAAGGGATGTCGGGAAACAGGAAAACAGGCAAGCTGTCGGGCAGTTGCCCCATGTCGCTGACAGTACGGATATCGAGTCCCAGCACCAGCGAGAGGATGGTCAGCACGACGATGCAGACCAGCGGTGATGGAATGGCCTTTGTCAGGTAAGGGAGCAGGTAAATGATGCCCAGGCCGCCTGCGGTCATCGCATAGACGACCCAGGTGACATTGGTGAGTTCAGGTAATTGCGCCATGAAAATAAGGATCGCCAGCGCATTGACAAAGCCCGTCACGACCGAGCGCGAGACGAAGCGCATCAGCGTCCCGAGGCGCAGCGCGCCTGCCACGATCTGCAACAGGCCGGTAAGGATGGTTGCCGCCAGCAGATATTGCAAGCCGTGATCCCTGACCAGCGTCACCATCACCAATGCCATGGCACCGGTTGCGGCGGAAATCATTCCCGGCCGGCCGCCAGCGAAGGCAATCACGACGGCAATACAAAAAGCGCCATACAGGGCAACCTTGGGATCGACACCGGCGATGATGGCAAACGCGATCGCTTCGGGAATTAGCGCGAGCGCCACGACGATGCCGGCAAGGACGTCGCCGCGAATGTTTGATAGCCAGTCCTGGCGTATTCTTTGTTGTAATATCATGTTATTTCTATGGTAAATAGTTAAGCAAGATGATGATGCAGTCATCGTTGCGTCTGAAGGGTAATGAATCGGGCTAGTGATCCGGTTGCGGAAAAATCACTCTCATCGTTTTAGCCACGTCAATCGGCTCATGCGCTCAATACGGCAATCAAGCCAACCGTGACTTTGCAGTGTCGAAGATCAATGTTCTTGCTGGCCAGGCAGTTGCGCTGCCCTTAGCTTAGCAGCTGTTTCGCGGTTCTCCTGGCCGCTTACACTTCTGCCTCCCTGTCATCCTGCCAGTTCAGCTCGTGTTGATGTTCTACATCGATTCAATGCGGATTAAGTTTATATGCAGGCCATTCCGATACGAGGCAGGCCAGCGATACACCTGGCACATCTTGATTTCCGGAGGAAAAGACAAAAAAAAGCCCGCAGAGTGTGCGGGCTGAAATCCAAACCTTAGGAGGTATTGGAGGAGACAGATGTACTATATCGCACCGCAGCAAAAATGCCAATGGTTTTTAACAAATATCAGATATTATTTTGATGAATGACAGCGGGCAACAGCAATATGCGCGTTTATTAAGCTTAATTTAGCCACCTTACGCCAATGATTCTTTATTTTTTAATCATTCTTTGTGAGGGGAAATGCCTGTTACAGGGAAAGAATCAGTCCTTCTTCGACAAAGAAGGACTGATTCTTGCAAAATAATTTCACCTTGGAAAAAATAATTCGAATATATCAAGGCAGCAATGCTGCAACGCAGCAAAAAACTCTTTGGCAGAGTAGTGATCCAAAGATCTCATTAAATATCGTCAAACAATAATTGACGGTGTATTTATCTTGAGTAAAGGCATTATTTCAGTAGAAAGTGCTTGGAAAAAAATTTGGCGGATTCAACTCCGGAGTACAACACCGTGTTGTTACGATTTCAACTGCTTGACCTTTTGAGTCTGCCAAATACATACAGGACGCATTTCCCTTTGCCGGCGCGATCAAATCGACAGGATTGTTTTGTGAGACTATCTCTTTTATGAAAAAATTACTTACCAGGTCGATCAAATGACGTTCAGCGCAGGTGCGGCGCTGGAGTGCCGTGCATTAAAGAAAAGTTATGCCGATGGCAGGGTTGTATTGTCCGGACTCGATTTTATTCTCGGTGCCGGTGAATACGTCGCCATCATGGGCGAGTCTGGCGTCGGCAAATCGACTTTGCTCAATCTCATTGCCGGGCTTGATACCCCCGATTCAGGAAGCGTGTTGATTGATGGCAAGCTGATGTCGCAACTGACGGACGATCAGGCCACACTGTTGCGGCGGCAAAAACTGGGGTTTATTTTTCAGGCCTTCCACATTTTGCCGCATTTGACGCTGATGCAAAATATCAGCCTGCCCTTGCTGCTGAACGGAACCTCGATGCAGCGCGCCGGCGAGTTGCTGGCGGCAGTCGGGCTCGAAGGGCGGGGTAAGGACTTCCCGCGTCAATTGTCTGGTGGCGAGTTGCAACGCGTTGCCATCGCGCGTGCACTGGTACACCAGCCCGCGCTGGTGCTGGCCGACGAGCCGACCGGTAATCTTGATCCCGCCACGGCGCAAGGCATCTTGCAACTGCTGCGGGACGAAATCAAGACCAATGGCGCCTCGGCCATTCTCGTCACGCACTCTCTGGCGGCAGCGTCGACGGCAGACCGTATCCTGATCCTGACCAGTACCGGCTTGCATCCTCTTGAGACCGAATCTTCCACGACTTCATCGAGCTTAACCAGCTTTTCCGCATGAAGCGCACTACGCAGGGCAGTCTGGTACGCTGGCTGGTTTTTGGTGAATGGCGCTCCCATCCGGTGCGCGCTGTTGCCGCCATCGCGGCCATCGCCCTTGGTGTGGCATTGGGTTTTGCAATTGACCTGATCAACGGTGCCGCCCTGAATGAATTTTCCGCTGCGGCAAAAAGCCTGACCGGACAGTCGGACTTGCAGGTGAGCGGTGTGCAGGGATCGTTCGACGAGTCGTTTTACCCTTTGATCGCCGGGCACAAGGACGTTGTGCTGGCCAATCCCGTACTTGAGCTTGATGTATCCATTCCCGGCCAGCGTACTGCCCTCAAAGTGCTGGGGACTGACGTGTTTCGTGCGGTTGATCTGGCGCCCGATTTACTTGGCGTACCGGATGCGTCCAGGCCCTTTGATACCTTATCCGATGACGCGATTTTCTTGTCGCCGGCCGCGCAGGAATGGCTCAAGGTCACACCGGGTGAAACGCTGCGTGTGCAAAACGGCACTGCCACCGTTGCCCTGCGCGTTGCCGGTGGCATCGTGCGGGCCCGTCCGGGACAGCGTATCGCCGTCATGGACATTGCCGCAGCGCAGTGGCGCTTTGAGCGGATTGGCAAACTCTCGCGCATCGACATCAAGTTACAGGACGGCGTGTCGCGCAGCGCTGTACGCGATAGCCTGACGCGGGAGTATGCCGCTCGTCTGGTCATCACGGAAAGCGCTGATCAGGAGGCCCGCAGTGCCAACATGTCGCGCGCGTATCGGGTGAACTTGAATGTGCTGGCGCTGGTGGCCTTGTTCACGGGTGCCTTTCTCATTTTTTCAACGCAGGCGCTGTCGGTATTGAGACGACGCGCCCAATTTGCCTTGCTCAGGGTGATGGGGATGACGCGTGCCATGCTGATCCGCCAGGTCTTGCTGGAGGGCAGTGTGCTCGGTGCGCTTGGCGCCTGCGCCGGACTGGCCGCTGGTTACACTCTTGCGGCGCTGATGCTGAGATTTTTTGGTGCCGATCTGGGTGGTGGCTATTTCCCGGGTGTGCGGCCCAGCCTGCAATTTGACCTGTTTTCAGCCCTGATTTTTTTTGCACTCGGTACCGGAATCGCGTTATTGGGAAGTGTCGCGCCAGCGCTTGAAGCGGCGCGCGCGCAGCCCGGTCCTGCGCTGAAATCGGGCAGTGAAGATGTTGCCATGGCGCGCTTTGTCTCGCCCTGGCCCGCACTGGGCTGCCTTGCTGCCGGCGCCGTACTGACACAATTGCCGCCAGTCTGGGAGTTGCCGCTGTTTGGTTATCTGGCAGTGGCACTGCTGTTAATTGGCGGCATCGCCCTGATGCCGCGTTTTGCCGCCAGCGTATTTTCTTTTCTGTTGCGTCGTGTCGAAGGCCTGCGGCAACCGCGGCTCATGCTGCTGGTCCTGGCGCGGCTGGCAAATACGCCCAACCAGGCATCGATCGCACTCGGGGGTGTGCTGACCAGTTTTAGTCTCATGGTGGCGATGGCCATCATGGTGTCGAGTTTTCGGGTTTCGGTCGATGACTGGCTGGCCCAGATCCTGTCGGCCGACTTGTATGTGCGCAGCGCCGCCAGTGGTGAAACCGGCGCGCTGAAACCGCCTGAACAACAGCTGCTGCTGGCTCTTCCCGGAGTGAGTCGGGTGGAGTTTTTAAGGACCCGGTCATTGACGCTCGACAGCACCCGGCCAGCGGTGGTGCTGATCGCGCGCACCATTGACGTTGCCGCGCCGGGGCGCAGCCTGCCCTTGACGGAAGATGTGATCGACGAGCGCACGATTGCCGCCGATACCTTGCCGGTCTGGGTCTCGGAAGCCATGCTCGACCTGTATGGCTACCGGGTCGGGCAGCGCGTTAGCCTCAACGTTGGTTCTGCCAGCAGGCAATTTACGGTGGCGGGTGTGTGGCGTGACTATGCGCGGCAATCGGGTGCGATACAGATCCGGCTCGAGGATTACCAGCGCCTGACCGGTGACCTCGATATCAACGATGCGGCGTTGTTCTTCGAGCCCGATATAAGTAGCGCTACGGTGATCAGGGCAGTGCGCGCCTTGCCTTTTGGCGGCACTGTTGAGTTCGCCGATCCGGGTGAAATTCGCGCCATCAGTCTCAAGATTTTCGATCGCAGTTTTGCCGTAACCTATTTATTGGAAATCGTCGCGATGATGATAGGCCTGTTTGGTGTCGCCGCGACTTTTTCGGCACAGACCCTCTCGCGCATCAAGGAGTTCGGTATGTTGCGCCATGTCGGAGTCACCCGAAAACAGATCCTGCTCATACTGGGAACCGAGGGCAGCCTGTTGACGGGCATCGGTATCGTGGTCGGATTTGTGATGGGCTGGCTCATCAGCCTGGTGCTCATTTTTATTGTCAATCCACAGTCATTTCACTGGAGTATGCAGATGCATATACCTTGGTTGCTATTGTCATCGGTCGCCCTCTTGTTGTTACTCTCCTCGGCTGCCACTGCAGTACTGGCCGGTTCGCGCGCGGTCGCCGGAGATTCTATCCGCGCCGTCAAGGAGGATTGGTGATGCGGGGCGATGACCTTCAATTCGTACAGCGGCGCTTTTTGTGGCCGATTTTGATGTGCATCCTGATACTGGGCACGAGCGTGAGCCCCGGTGCGGGCATGCGTGACAGTCATGCCGCGCCACCGGTATTCGATGCCGTGCGTGCCGGCATGCCCTTGCAGTTTCCTGCTGACTTTGGTGCGCATCCGTCGTTTCGTACGGAATGGTGGTATGTCACTGGCTGGATTGACACCCCCGATCGCAAGCCGCTGGGATTTCAGATTACCTTTTTTCGTTCGGCTACCGATCATGACCGCGCTAATCCCAGTGCGTTTGCGCCATCACAGTTGGTGATCGCGCATGCTGCGTTGTCCGATCCTGCGCGTGGCCATCTTTTGCATGGGCAAAAAAGCGCCCGTGCCGGTTTTGGCCTGGCCTATGCCAAAGAGGGTAATACCGACGTCAAGCTCGATGACTGGCGCTTGTTGCGTAACGCCGATGGCAGCTATCAGGCCCATGTCGCCACCCGCGACTTTACACTGCGCTTCACCCTGACCCCGAGCCAAGCGGTATTGCTGCAGGGGGAGGGCGGCTTTTCCCGCAAGGGGCCGCAACCGGCCCAGGCCAGTTACTATTACAGCGAGCCGCAATTGCAGGTTCGCGGTGAACTTATCCGCAGTGGTGTTGCGGTCTCTGTTGCGGGCAAGGCCTGGCTCGATCATGAGTGGTCAACCAGTGTGCTTGATGCTGATGCCACTGGCTGGAACTGGCTGGGTGCCAATCTTGATAACGGCGACGTGCTGATGGCTTTTCAGATCCGCAACCAGCGGGGTGAAGCGCTTTGGTCGCATGCCAGCTTACGGGAAAAATCCGGCAAGACGACGCAATTTGGCCTGGATCAGATCCGCTTCACGCCCATCCGCCTGTGGACCTCACCGCGCACCAATGCGACCTATCCGGTGGCGACCAGTATTGCAACGGGGGCGCTCGACTGGCAGGTCATTCCGCTGCAAGATGACCAGGAACTTGATTCGCGCCGCTCGACCGGTGCGGTCTACTGGGAAGGCGCGGTAACGATACAAAAGGAGGGTAAACGTGTTGGCCAGGGTTATCTGGAAATGACCGGTTACGTCAAGCCGATGAAGTTATAGCGCGGTTTTTACAACACCAATCACTCCAGGTTTTCAGTCTTTGGATAAAACTGGTTTTGTCGTTTGTCGTTTGATGATCGTTGATTGTTGCTCGCTGCTCGTTGCGCGTAGGGCGGTTAAAGCGGAGTCGCTGATTTTCTCCGGTTTTGCCAACCGGTTACTTTATGCGAATTCACGCCGCAAATACGGCATGCTGCCCTGATGCACCTGACCTGAATGTTTCATGAATTTTTGGTTCAATGGAACTTGATTATTTCTTTGTTCCATTTTAGCGATACCGATTTTCAGATGAAGTGCTGCCTACCCGCCAGAAGCCAGAAGCCAGAAGCCAGAAGCCAGATGACGCTTGAGATGGGTAATGAAACTCTCGACATGGCAGCACTTTACAGCAAAGGATGTTGCACTTAGTTTTAGAGGCTACTCTGCCTGTTAGCTTCGTTTGGGAAATAATCGGCGGCACCCACGGCATCATATTCCCGCCGCAATTTGTGCAGCATGCGGTTGATTTCCTGCTGCGTCAATCCGGTCAGC
>CANIFC010000019.1 GCA_947466695.1 Oxalobacteraceae bacterium
GTAAATGAAAGAAACGAAAGGTGTCGCTGGCGGCAGCGTGATGTCGAAAACGACTGTGTTGAGATAACACAGAGCGGGTATTATGCATGAGGGCTGGCTTTACGATGGTGGCAATGGTTTGGCGACTGCCGCTTACCATCATGCCAGCCTGTTTTTTCTAGCTAATTCATGCACTTAGACCTTAAGTAAGTGCCATTCCGGTCTGTTCCCAGATATCGCGCTGGTTTGCCTTGATCCAGTTGATCTCGGCTTCACCGCGAAAATAATTGATGGTCTGCCCTACCCCGGCCAGCTTGAACGCCAATTTCCAGAACCTGCTGATGGGTGGAATAGTGTCGGTCCGGCGCTGGTCCAGCCAGGTAATGGCCGGACGCAAGGGCTGGCCATCCTTGCCCAGATTAATCATGGTGCCGCGCTGGGTGGTGACGGCGACACCCCTGACTGAGGCCAGCGCCAGCGGATTTTCCGCCCACAGACGCTGGCACGCCGTACATACCGCCTGCCAGTAATCTTCCGGGTCGTGTTCGGCCCAGCCGGGATGCCTGGAAAAATAGGCGACCAGCGGCACTTGTGTCTTGGCGACGATAGCTCCGTGCCTATCAAAGAGCAAGGCACGTACGCTTTGCGTGCCATTGTCAATCGACAGAATATAGGGGGTGGACATAGGTCTCCTGATGTTTTCTTCGTTTTTTTATTTTTTATTTTTAATTATTTTTTTCTGATTTTTAGTTCACAGTTTGCTGCCGCCAGTCCTTGATCAGCGCTTGCGGGGGCAGGCCGTAATGCTGCTGCCACAAATGCAGATACGCCGCCTGCTCGGCATCCCAGCGCGGGTCATCCCAGCCTAACTCGGCCTGACAGATGGCGCGGATGCGCGGCAAAATCTTCTCCCCTCCGGCACGCAACAGCAAGCCAAGGCGGGTACGGCGCAGCAGTAAATCTTCCAGATGCAAGATGGCCTCATGGCGCGCCGCCCAGCGCAATTCCACCCACATGGTTTCGCTGCCGGCAATGGTTTCCAATTCACCGGGATGTGCCGCCGTCAGTACGGCACAGGCATGCGGTCCGTAATGGCCTTGCAGGCGCAGCCGTTGCTGGCTGCTCAGACGTTTGTCGGCAGCCAATGGCGGTACCGCATTAAATAGTGGAGTGAGGTCCGGCATGTAATGCCAGTGCGGCAGCAACGGTGCCACCTGTTTCAGGGCATCCAGGGCGATGACCCTGAAGGTCGTTAATTTACCACCGGTGACGGTCAGTAATCCTTGTTCCAGCCAGACCGCATGATCGCGCCCTTCCTTGGACGGATCAGCCTTGCCGGTGTCGATTACCGGACGCACGCCGGCATAGGTGGCGATGATATCGTCCAGCACCAGCTGCGACTGCGGAAACTGAAAATCAAGTGCTGCCATCAGATAGCTCACTTCAGCGGGCGTGATGCTCGCCTCGGTCTGCAAGTCGGCGTCGTGATCGACATCCGTCGTGCCCACCAGTGTCACACCTTCCCAGGGATAGGCAAATACCGGCCGGCCATCCAGCGGATGCATGAGGCTGATGGCTTGCGCTACCGGCAAACGCCATGCGGCAAACACCAGATGACTGCCGCGCAAGGGCCGCAGTTTTGCGCTGGCGCCCTGCTGCTGGCGTAAGCCATCGGCCCAGGCTCCGGTGGCGTTGATAACGACAGTGGCATTGACCCGCAGCACTTCACCGCTGATGGCATCGTGCAGTTCTACACCATCCACCTTGTCAGCCGTACGCAAGATCTGGCGCGCAGCCAGATAGTTGATGGCCACACCGCCGACGCTGGCGGCCTCTTGCAAGACGCGAAACACCAGCCGCGCATCATCTGTTTTGGCATCGGTGTAACACATGCCACCATTTAATTCTGCACGCCCGATGTTCGGTGCCAATTGCAGAAACGCATCGGCCGGAAAATAATGGCGCGCACGCTGCCCCGCCATCAAGTCATAGATCGCCAGACCGAGAGCAAAGATCCAGCGCCCCGGCTTGCGGCCACGGTAATCGGCAAAGGCAAAACTTTGCGGGTCTACCAATCCTGCCACCTGTTGCATCAGGCTCTGGCGCTCATGCACCGATTCACGCGTCATCTGAAACTGCCCTTCTTTCAGATAGCGCAGGCCGCCATGCACCAGTTTCGACGAGCGACTGGAAGTGCCCCAGGAAAAATCACGCTGCTCGACCAGCAACACCTTCAGGCCACGGCGCGCCGCTTCCAGCAAGATGCCGGCACCGGTGATGCCGCCACCGACGATCACGATGTCCCACTGCTGCGCCAGCTGCGCAGGAATCCGCGTGCGCCATCCGTTGCTCCAGGGGTAAGCCGGCAACTCCGGTTGCGGTAGCATCGCTTTCTCTTTTGCACTCTCTTTTGCGCTCCCTTTCAAAATACCAGCCATATTCAGACCTCTTCCGCAGGTAACAATTTACCCGGATTCATCATTCCATCCGGATCGAAATGTTGATACAAATGACGCATCGCTGAAATACCCAAGGGCCCTTTTTCTGCCGCCAGATAGGGCGCATGGTCGGTGCCGACACCGTGCTGATGACTAATGGTGCCCCCGATATGGACAATGGCCTGGCAAACAGCAGCCTTCAGATCCTGCCAGCGTGCCAGGTCTTGTTCATAGTTGCCGCTGAGCCGGTAGGCAAAGGTGGTGTAGACACTGGCACCTTGTGAGTACACATGCGAGAGATGGGTATAGGTGTGCACCCGCTCGCCATTTTTAGTAAGTGCTTCTGTGGCAGCCTGTTCCACCGCCAGCATCATGGCCTTGACCCGGGGCCAGTCGCAGGCGGTTTCTATCGTATCAATCGCATAGCCTTGCTGCCATAAGGAGTTGCGCAAATAGACGCTGCGAAAACGGTTTTGTTTCCACTTTTTCCCCATCGCCTGACCCACGGCAACACCCTTGTGGCGACGGGCAATACGCAAGGCGCTCCTAATGGCATCGGCGACAGTTGATTTTTGTCCGCTGGCGCCGATCATCAGCAAACATTTTTCGTCCTTGCAGCCACGCCAGCCCAGATAGCTTTCCAGCGCGCCGATCAGCGTCTTGTGACCTGCCAGCGTCAGCGTGGTGAGGGTCTCGGTCGCATTGGACAAGCGTAGCATCGACAGCGGCAAACGGGCCTGGACAATCTGCCGGATCGCCTCTTGCGCTCTATCCCAGTCCGGGAAAAAAACGGCATGAAACACCTCCCGTTCGGGCAAGGGCGTGACCCTGACCACGGCCTCGGTCAGGATGCCGATGCGGCCCTCGGAGCCCAGTATCATCTCGCGCAAGTCAGTACCTGCCGCCGAGGCCGGAAAGGTCTCGATATCGAGCCGGCCGGCAGGCGTTTCGATGCGGCCGCCGGCAAACAATTGCTCAATACGGCCATAACGCAGCGATTGCTGACCTGACGAGAGCGTCACCACCCAGCCGCCCAGGGTCGAGTATTCAAAGGATTGTGGAAAATGCCCGAGCGTATAGCCTTGCGCGCGCGCAACTGGGCTTCCAGGTCTGGGCCAAAAACACCGGCACCAAAGCGCGCCAGCTGCGAGTGCTTATCGAGATTGATCAGATGGGAAAGACGTGACATGTCAACGCTCAGAACCGGCTGCGCTCCGTCTGGTACCGTCAGATGACCGACCACACTGGTGCCGCCGCCGTGCGGAATGACCGCCGCCCCGCAAGCACTGGCATACGACAGCAATTCACGGACCTGCTCGCCACTTTCAGGAAACGCCACTCCATCCGGAAAATGATCGATCCGGCCGAAACGCCTTTTCAACCAATCCGGCAGACTTTGTCCCAGGCTATGACGCATGCGGCATTGCGCCGACGTGTCCACCAGAGGATTAGCCGGCAAGCGGCTGGGCGGAACTCCCTGACAGGCCTGCTCCAGAGCCACATCCTGCGGAGTAATACCCTCGCCGATGCGTTGGCGTAAAAATTGCAATGCATCGGCATTGATCGAAAATTCTATTGTATCGTCACCCCAACCGTTCCAGCGTCTCATGTTGTTTTCCTTTTTGTTGATAGGGATGGTTATACTTGTCAGCACTTGACCTATTATCATAAGCTTAACCTGCAGACCCATAAAGGTCTTGCGCTTTCATGACAACTCACTTGTTCCATCATGCCAAACGCCCCTAAAATCATCACTCCAGAGTCGGGTCGCCCGGGAGCGCGCGTGACGGGGGCGTACCTGCAACCCTTGCTCGATGTCGTGACGGCGCGTGGTATCTCCTTACCGACGCTGGCAATCGCTGCTGGTCTGGCAGAGCGGGCGCTATCGCCTTGTCCAGAGTCGCTGGCGGCGGCCGATTACGTCCACCTGCTCACCATTGCCGCTGAACTGGGCGATGACCCGCACCTGGGACTGCATGTCGGAGAAAGCGTAAAACTCGGCACGTACACCGCCTATGGCCTGATGCTGCTCAGCTGCCAGAATTTTGGCCAGGTATTGCAGCAAACCCTGCGCTATGAAGGGCTGGCGCACGATCTGGGCAAATCAGACCTGCAAGTGGACGGTGCAACGGCGCGCTATCAGTGGCACAGCCATTTTCCGGAGGCCAGCCGGCATCTGGCGGACAGCGTATTTGCCGGCATCCGGGTGTTTGGCAACTGGCTTTCCGGGGTACCGTTGCCACCGGTACCGATTGCATTCAGGCACACCGCACCGGACGATTGCAGCGAATATCTGCGCCTGTTTGGCACGATGCCGGTATTTGGAGCTGCCATCAACAGCGCCAGTTTCGACGCGGCGCTCCTGAGCTGGCCAGTGCCAAATGCCGATGTCGGCATGTATCCGGTCTTGCAACAACACGCCGAGCGTCTGCTCAAGGAAAAAATGCGCGCGCAGTCCGGCGGTGGTGTCACCAGCCAGGTACGTGCCGCCATCCTCGCCAACCTGGCGCAAGATAAAGCCAGGCTACCGCTGATCGCCCGTGATCTTGGCCTGACCCAGCGCACCTTGCAAAGAAAACTGGCAGGGGCAAATTCAAGTTTTCAGCAAGTGCTGGACCAGACCCGGCATGATTTGGCCAAGGAGTATCTGCATCAAAGCCAGCTCAATCTGGCCGATATCGCCTTTTTGTTGGGATACCAGGAGCAAAGCGCCTTCAATCACGCCTTTAAAAGCTGGTTTGGCGTCAGTCCGGGCAGCTACCGGGAGCACTCTGTCAACCCTGCCAGGCTTGTCCGGCACGGGATATAAGATAGCAGCGGCCAATAGGCGGCCCGGCTGGCTACGGTTGAGTTTCATACCCCTATCACCTATACTCTACTGCCCGTGACACAATCACGACCGAAGGTGTTTGCCGCAATAACCGGCGTCAAATGATCTGTCTCATTTTTTTATTCGTCATCCTTTTCTTCTTAACCCTGTTATTTTTTACGCTGTGTAGCATCACCCGCCTTATCGGGCCAGGTGACATCCACCGCGCGGAGCCATAAGCATGACCGCCTTTGTCTTTAACGAAATCAATTTCGACAACCACGAACAAGTGGTATTCGCCTCAGAGCCCAAATCTGGTCTCAAAGCCATCATCGCAATACACAATACCCATCTTGGTCCGGCCATGGGTGGCTGTCGCATGTGGAATTACGCGACCGAAGCCGAGGCAGTGCGCGATGCCTTGCGCCTCTCGCGCGGCATGACCTATAAAAATGCGGTTGCTGGGCTGCCAATTGGCGGCGGCAAAAGCGTCATCATCGCCAATCCGAAAACAGATAAAACACCGGCCCTGTTTGAAGCCTTGGGTGAAGCGCTCAATCGTCTTGGCGGCCGTTACATTACAGCCGAAGATATTGGTACCAGCCCGGCTGATATGGCCAGCGTCGCAGGCAAGACCCGCTACGTCGCAGGTTTGGGTGACCGCGGGGATCCATCGCCCTTTACCGCACTGGGATGTTTTGTCGGTGCGCAGGCAGCAGTAAAGCACCAGCTCAAGCGCGATAGCATGGAAGGTCTGGTCGTTGCGGTGCAGGGCCTGGGACATGTGGGTTATGACTATGCCCGCCGCCTGCACGCCGCAGGTGCACGCCTGATCGTTGCCGATATTGATGCCGCTGCGCTTAAGCGCGCTCAAGAAGAATTCGGTGCCGAAGTGGTCAGCGTCGACGCCATTTATGATGTTCCGGCCGACATCTACGCACCCTGCGCGCTCGGCGCAAGCTTGAACCCGAATACCCTGTTGCGCCTGAAAGCGAAAATAGTTGCCGGTGCCGCCAATAACCAACTCGCCAGCGCCGAAATGGGTGATGCCTGCCGTCAGAAAGGCATCCTGTATGCGCCTGACTTTGTCATCAACTCGGGCGGCATCATCAAGGTCTGCTACGAATACTTCAATACGCCGGAAGACGGCATGGACGCCCACGTACGCCGCATCGGTGACACCCTGGCCGAGATTTTTGCCAGGGCAGACAGCGAAGACGTTGCCACCAGCGTGGTTGCAGACCGTATCGCCGAGGCCAGCTTCAAGCGCTAAGATAGCAAACCGGGCAATAGCGGAAAGAGCCGCCTGGAAAGAGCCGCCTGGAAAGAGCCCCACTGAAAAAGTCGCTTTGCGTTCAGTAGTTTCAGTAGCCACTGAGGAGATCCTGCCTCTTTTCAACGCACTCCTGAAACCGGCGGCTGAAGTACACAATAAAAAAGCATGTCGCGATTTTCGCGCAACATGCTTTTTTTATCTTGCCAGGCAATCACCCGCCCGGCTTGATCAATCAAAAATGACTCTACTGATTACTCTGTTAATTTCGCAGCATCATGGTACGTTCAGGGACGTGACTGAAATTTCCAATAGCAATTATCAATAATTAATAATAACTATTCGCGGATGATTGATGTTCGACCGTGTTGAGGTAGTTCGGATGATTGACGCCTGTTCAGGCATTGAGGAAGGAGTCAGCTGAACGCGGTTTGGCACAGAGTCCGGATTAATCCCTGCATCACATTAATCCGGCAGAGAACACCACGCTCAATGCGTGGCGGAGATCAGACAAGTATTACTCTTTCGGAAAGTCAGTCGCCACTCCTGCGCCGCGCCATTGCTCGATCTGTGCCAGTTTTTGTTGCAGATTGGCAGTCACCGCATTCACCCCGAATTCACCCAGCACAAAATTATGCGGGGGATTGTCACTTTCGGTAATGGCGATCAGTGCCTCGGCGATGCGTATCGGGTCGCCGAGTTGGGTGCCACTGGCTGCGCTCGTCCCCGAGAGGCGAACTCCGGCTGTTGCCGCGTAATCGGCGATCAGATTGGGTGTTTGTGTCATGGAGCGGCCGGCCCAATCGGTACGGGACGGACCTGGCGCAACACAACTGACCTTGATACCCAGCGGCTTGCCCTCGACTGCCAGCGCATCCGACCAGCCTTCCACTGCATGTTTACTGGCCGCGTAATAGCCGGAACCAGGAAACCCGACATGGCCGGCAACCGAAGTGATGTTGATGACGTGGCCGCGGCGCTGCGCTCGCATCAGCGGCAGCACCGCACGCGTCATCGCGAACAAGCCAAATACGTTGGCGTCAAATTGTGCGCGAATTTGCGCCTCCACACCTTCCTCAATGGACGACATATAGCCGTAGCCGGCATTATTGACCAGCACGTCAATACGACCGAAACGCTCTTGTGCCGCCTTGACGGCAGCGCTAATCTGCACTGCATCATTGACATCAAGATCGAGTGCCAAGGCCCGCTCGCCAGCGCCTTGCACCAGATCGGCAACGCGTACCTTGTCGCGGGCTGTCACGACAGCGCGCCAGCCACGCGCCAGCACAAGCTTGGCCAGTTCATGGCCAAATCCAGTCGAGCAGCCGGTAATAAACCAGACGGGAGAATTTTGTGATGATGACATTTTTATATCCTTCACGGTCGTTGGTATTAACTAAAAAAATTCTTTCTTATCTTTACTGAATCGCTCAGCACACCGCGCGCAAAACAGGCTTTTCAGAATTGCACGCTATCTGGCTATTGACGCAAAATAGGGCTAGCAGAACGCTGCCGTACAGAGCGATGCTTAGCCAAAATCAGCTATGGAGCAACTTGCAGTACAGGCCGCAGAAGAATCTCTTCGACCAAGACATTTGCCGGTTGAGCAAACGCATAAATCATCGCCTGAGCGATATTTTCCGAGGTCAGTGCCTCGAGTTGCTGGCGTCTTTCTTTCATTGCCTCGCTGACGTTCTGGCCAAATTCCGTCCACACCGCTCCTGGCTCAATGACAGAAACGCGGATGCGTTCCGGGCCAAGTTCTTTGCGCAAGGCATCATGAAAGCCGCCGACCGCAAATTTGGTGGCACTGTAGACCGACCAATTTTCCACGCCATAACGGCCACCGACACTAGAGACCGAACAAATCATGGCACCGGCACGACCGCGCAGCAAAGGAATCGCCGCCTGTGTACAGTTGAGGACGCCATACAAATTGACATCGATCATTTTCTTCCAGTCATCCGGATCACTGTCTTCAAACTTTGCATTGATACCTAATCCGGCATTATTGAACAGCAGGTCAAGCCCGCCAAAGCGATCTTTCACCAGATCAAACAACGCCTGGACCTGGCCCCTGTCGGAGACATCAGTTTCCACGACAGTAGCGAAACTGCCCAGTTCAGCGGCCAGTACATCCAGCCGTTCCCGGCGTCTCGCTGCCAGTACCACATGCACGCCTTCCTGCACCAGCAGCCGCGCTGCGGCCTCGCCGATGCCACTGGACGCGCCTGTGACTACCGCTACTTTCCCGTTGAGATCCTGCATTTTCATAAGATATCCTTGCTGTTATTTTGAATAAAAATCACTGCATTTTATTGAAAATCAATCATGCTATCGGTATGGTAAAAACAGTATCGAGAGCGATCGAACCACGATGCTCTTGCATTGCAGATCAATGTCTTTTCCGCTGCTGAACGTGAAGATTCATGTGGGCGCTCTCATCTCAGCGGGTCGCCACCGCTGAACTTCGCATTAAAAGGAATGCCGGCCAGTGACCGCGAGGCCAAACAGGTACTTGTGTGGCAATCAGGGCGCACCATGCCGGATATGACGTCATTTAACGACGAAAGAAACTTGCTAATGACGGCTCACCGGTTTCACCGGAATTGCCGGCATTGCCGCCATCAGCGATAACAATCAGGTCAAAAGTACCGACAGAGCATCAGGCCCCGATTGCGGTCTCAATCTCGGCAAAAGTCTGGCCGGTTTCAGGAGGAACAGGAGTGAGTCCCAGCTGTCGTTCAATTTGTGTCCGTGAAAAAATACCACGTACCATCTGACGCCCGCCACTCGCCCCATCGACCACAAGGGCATGCTGGCGACGGGAAAGTTTCAGGGTTTCCAATACGTCGCCAACCCGTGAATTCAG
This sequence comes from Oxalobacteraceae bacterium, assembly GCA_947466695.1. Taxonomy (GTDB): domain Bacteria; phylum Pseudomonadota; class Gammaproteobacteria; order Burkholderiales; family Burkholderiaceae_D; genus Undibacterium. The sequence goes on from CANIFC010000019.1 coordinate 9,375, forward strand.
AACTGCCGCGAGATCGATGACTTCTATCCGGCTCGCTGGCGTCATGATGTCACCCACCGTAATATCAGCGGGACCTACGCCGCGTTGCTGGCTGAATTGCAGCGGCTTCTCGCCAAGTATGTCGGTCAGGGTGAAAATACCAGTCACATGACGTTGCTCGTCAAGGACAATTAAGGTACGGATGCCGTGGGCAATCATTTTCTGGTTAGCCGCTTCAATCAGCGCATCAAAGGCTATCGTCACTGCGGCAATCTGACGCAAATCAGTCATGACATCAACCGCCGAAGAGCCGGCATCTACCAGTGGTGCTGCAATCCGGTCTGGCAAATGATAGGCCGTCCCGGCCAGTAATGTTGAGTGTGGTAACGCGCGGTAGTGGTGGTCGTCCATATCGTTCTCGTAAGTAAATTTTTTAGTTTGGTGCAGCTGCACCGGTTTAGGATTAAAGCGCAAGTCCGGCAGCGCAGATTTGGGTAACTGGCGCGCTACGAAACCGGCATCAAACAGCCGGTCAGGTATGAAAACCATCGTCGGAATCTGACCCGCACTGCGGCCTCTCAGCCTTCGATCTGGTGCAGGGCCAAGAGCGTGCCGTGTGGTGCAATACTACTGAAAAATGCGCTTTGATCGTCGTCAAAATAGAAGCAACATTACCTTTAGCCAGCTCTTTTTTTTACAATAACACGCTTTACTTAAACGTGTTATCGACGCTCCGTAAACGTATCATTTTGAGGTAATGGGGACGATGGTGGAGATAGCCACCACGTCTCGGAGATCCTGCACCCCCAACAAAAACGGCACAGGATGATTAACGATGAAGCGGTGTTGACATCCCTTAGGGCGCTGCCACTCAATTCAACGCCTGTATCGCCAGAACCGGGCATACACACGGTACTGACTCGAAGCTGATGGCCGATGAATTACTCTGGATTGGACCGGCTCTTGCTGTGTATTTGACCAGCACTGCAAAGGTTTGCAGATTCTCAAGGTGCAAGACCCGCCTGAGGATCTTGAATCTTCCGGATCTTGAGCCTGACCGGAGCGCGACTTAACACTTAACGCGGCAAATCGAACACCAGCACTTCCGCTTGCACGCCCTGCGTCAGTGTCAGCAACTCCTCGTCCTCGAGCATCACGGCATCACCAGCCTGCAAATTGACCTCATTGACTCTTACCTGCCCGCTGGCAACATGGACATAGGCGAGCCGGCTTCTGACAAGCGGCAATTGAGCCTGCTCGCCGCCGTCAAACAGCCCGACATACACGCTGGCATCCTGATGAATCCTGACCGATCCGTCTTGCGCATTGTGTGAAGCCACCAGGCACAAGCGTCCTTGCTTTTCTTCACGGCTGAAATTTTTTTCTTCGTAGCCCGGCTCGTTCCCTTCCGTCGCCGGCTGTATCCAGATTTGCAGCAGATGGGTTTTATTGGTAGCAGAAGGATTGAATTCAGAATGCCTGACGCCGGTACCGGCACTCATGCGCTGCACGTCGCCCGGCCGGATGGTGCTGCCGTTGCCCATGCTGTCCTTATGGGCAATCTCGCCTTCGAGCACATAGGTGATAATTTCCATGTCGCGATGCGCATGGGTACCAAATCTCATGTCGGCATCGATCCAGTCATCGTTAATGACGCGCAAGGGGCCAAAACCCATGAAGGCAGGATCATGATAGTTCGCGAATGAAAAACTATGACGTGATTCTAGCCAGGCGTGCTTGGCATAGCCACGTTCTTCCGATTTACGTACGGTAAGCATACTTTCCTCTTGCATGGTCGAATTGAAAAAATTTGCGCGAAGCGGCGAGTGCCCCGACACTCTTCTTGATAAAGATCGGGGCAGACCGGCATTAATCAAGCAAATGATTGGTCAGCCTCAGCATAGCGGATTAAAGATTATTCTGCAGACAGCGGAACAATCCGGGGCCAGATAGACCAGCCCGGGATCTTGCTGGTCTAGCGCCAGTCGACGACGCCAAAGCCGTTCTTTGCCAACAGTGTGTAGTAAAGGCCAATGGTGCCACGGGTTTGCGTTTGATTGCGCAGGCCGGGAATTGCCGCATCGCGGTGCGACCACAGATATTTCACAGCGACCGCATGGCGTTGATAGACGCGGTAAGTCAGCGAGGCATCAGCCCGGATAATATTTTCATGTCCGCCGCGACTGGTTGCGGCAACGTCACTGACAAAAAATTCCCTGGCATTGAAAGTGAGTGCGGCAGCATTGCCGTAAGTCATGCGCAACGCCAGCAAGGCCTGCGGTGCCAGTCCATAACTGTAATCACGGCAGCCTGGTAATTAATACTTTAAGGCGACACGATTCACTGCCCCTGCCATCAATGAACATCCGCGCCATGCAAGCGTGACCGCAGACGGTCAGGACTGACATCAGCGGCTCATCTGCCGGCAACCTCGAAAACAGTTATGATCGCTACCCGTGCGCAGGCTTGCGCGAATTTATTTCACCAGGAATAGCATGCCTCCTCGCATCGTCATCGTCGTTGTTTTTCTTCTGCTTGCCATGCTCCATGGGTACATCGGCTGGAGCCTGCTGCCGGCAATTCCCGGACCAGACCTGCTGCGCTGGCTTGGCACGCTGTTACTGCTGGCATCAGTGATCCTGGTGCCGACAGGCTTGCTGGCTCGCACAATCCGCCGCCAGCCACTATCGGACCGCCTGGCGTGGGTGGGATTGATCACGATGGGTATGTTTTCCACCTTGCTTTTACTAACACTGCTGCGTGATGCGGCAATGCTGCTCACCACCATGCTTGGCATCTCCAGCGTAGTGGTGAGCGAAAGCACGGCGATTGCCGTTCCTCTACTGGCCGGTGTAGCAACACTGATAGGATTTTTTAATGCCCGGCGTTTGGCAAAAGTGGTTGAGATAGAGATACCGATCCGCGATTTACCTCTGGCCTTGCACGGTTTTACGGTCGTTCAGATCAGCGACATCCATGTCGGGCCGACGATCAAGCGCGGCTATCTCGAGGCGATCGTCGTGGCAGTCAATAAGCTCGATGCCGACATGATCGCAGTCACCGGAGATCTGGTCGATGGCAGCGTGCAGGAATTGACTTCTCACACAGCACCGCTGGCAAAATTATCCGCGCGCCATGGCGCTTACTTTGTGACCGGAAATCACGAATACTATTCCAATGCCCATAGCTGGATAGCTGAAATCCGCCGCCTCGGCCTGACCGTGCTCATGAACGAGCACAGACTGCTGGCGCATGATGGGGAAACCGTTCTGGTCGCTGGCGTAACCGATTATCTGGCGCACCATTTTGATGAATCTCACCGCAGTGATCCACATGCCGCACTGGCAGGGGCACCGCTCAATATCACGGTAAAAATGCTGCTGGCGCATCAGCCGCGTTCCGCGAGCGCCGCCGCCGACGCCGGATTTGACTTACAGCTATCCGGCCACACGCATGGCGGGCAATTTTTTCCGTGGAACCTGTTTGTGCCATTGCAGCAACCGTACACCTCAGGGCTGAACCGCTTAGAGCAACTCTGGATCTATACCAGCCGCGGGACAGGCTATTGGGGGCCGCCAAAACGTCTGGGCGCACCTTCGGAAATCACCCGCTTGCGTCTGGTGATGGCAAGCGCGGACAAGTAAAAAGAGAAATTGGAGCGGCATACTCAGGGCTGGTCACACTTTACAGCGGACGCGTTCAAGCCCCTTCAGCGGCGATCACGATTCCGGCCATTTGCTGTCTGAGTAAACTCTCAATGTGCTCTGGCTTGACGGGCCGGCTGAACAGGTAACCTTGCATTTCGTCGCACTCGTTGTCGCGCAAGAAATCGTGCTGCTGCTCAGTTTCTACCCCTTCGGCAATCACTTTCATATTGAGCTTGTGACCAAGGGAAATGACCGCCATCGCAATGGCCTGGTCATCCGCATTTGTAGCGAGGTCACGCACAAAGGACTGGTCGATCTTCAGACGGCTGATCGGGAAGGACTTGAGGGCAGACAGGCTCGAATAGCCGGTACCAAAATCATCAATCGACATCGCGATATCCATCGCATCGAACTGACGCATGGTCGCCACCGAACGTCCCAGATCCCGCATGATCGAGCTTTCAGTGACTTCGAGCTCGAGATATCTTGCGTCAAGACCGCTATTTTTGAGCGCGTGCGCAACATGTTCAATCAGGTGCTTGTCTTCGAACTGACGCGGCGAGACGTTGACCGCAACACTGATCGGCGTCAAGCCGGACTCCTGCCAGGCGCGGTTCTGAAGGCAAGCCGTACGCAACACCCACTCACCAATGTCAACGATCAGGCCACTTTCTTCTGCCAGCGGGATGAAGCGTACCGGCGAGACCAGACCATAGTGCGGATGTTCCCAGCGAATCAGGGCCTCAACGCCAAACATCAGACCGCTCTTCAGATTCACTTTTGGCTGATACAAAAGGTAAAACTGATTCTCGGCCAAGGCGTTACGCATGGCCTCAAGCAGCACCAGTTTCTCTTCAACACTGGCGTTCATTTCGGGCGCGTAAAACTGATAGTTATTGCGCCCCGCTTCCTTGGCCCGGTACATGGCAGCATCAGCGTTGGTCATCAGCACCGCCCGTTCCAGACCGTCCTGGGGATAACGTGCCACGCCGATGCTGCAACTGACCTTGACCTCATGAGTGCCCAGCATGACCGGCCGGGTCACCTCTTCTCGGACGTGTTCCAGCATCGAGCTGATGGAGGCGGTATCGTGTTGCTGATCCGCGATGATGATAACGAATTCGTCACTGCCAAAACGACCGACCGTATCAATGCGCCGCACACAGGCCGCAATGCGTCCGGCGATCACTTTCAGAAAATCGTCACCCGCGCTGTGACCAAGGCCGTCGTTAATGAGCTTGAAATTATCAAGGTCGATGAAGGCAATGCCAACACTGGCTTTCTCAATGCGGGCTGCATGTATGGCCTGATCGAGACGATTACCGATCAGGCTGCGGTTTGGCAAGCCAGTCAATTCGTCGAAACGCGCCATATGCAGGATGCGCTCTTCCGACTGCTTTCGTTCGCTGATGTCTCGTACGATGGCAACCAGGTCACCATCAAGACCAACGCCGACGACCTGACGATGCAGCCACTTTCCGCGCAGTGCCGGCATCCGGTTCTTCCACTCTTGTTCATGCACACCGCCAAACGTGGCCACCTGAACCAAACTGTCAAAAATACCGTTACGCCGACAACCGGGCAGCAGGCTGCATAACATACGGCCTTGCAGCGTTGACCTTTTCAGGCCCACCATTGTTTCAGCCCGTCCGTTGGCGGCAACGATCATGAAATCAATCAGTAAACCACGCGTATCGGTCACGCCGTGGAGGACAAAAACAGCATCAAGGCTCGCCTCCGAGGCCGCCGCGTAGGTTTTCTGCAGATGATGCAACAGCCGACGGCTCTTGCCACGCTGCCAGGACCAGAGCCAGATCAAGCTCGCACCGAGTCCCAGCAGAGCACTGGCAATTCCGGCCTGCCAGTGGTAACTGCGGCGTTTTTTCTCAAAAGCGAGCATGTGCTCAGGCTCTGAAATCCCTACCATCACGCTAAGGGGCCAACCATGCAAACGGCGCACACTGGTGTAACGGCGCACCCCGTCCCAATTACTCATGACGGTACCGGGCTGGGCCTCACCAGGCTGGGCCTCACCAGGCCGGGCCTCACCAGCGCCCGCTTGCAGCGCGCTCTGGCCCCACGACACATTTTCGCCGGTACGCAGGGCGCGAAACACACCGTTGGTGGCAAACAGGCCCAACACGCCTTGCTCACCAAGACGCGACAACTCATAGCCGCTAGTGAAATAGGCCGGATCAACGGCAATTCTGACGACGCCGGCAAAATTGCCGCGTTCATCATTGTAACGCCGGGTAAAATGCAACTGCCATTCATCCTTGGCACTATCGCGCAGCACTTCGCTGACATAGGTGAGACCGCGTTCGCCACCGAGATGAAACTGAAAATAAGCCTGCTGTGCCACTGAGATCAGGTCAAGCGCCGGATTACTGGCAACAATGATGCCACTGCGGTCAATGACGCTGGTCACAAAGACGATAGACGACGGCAATAATCCTTGCTCTTCGAGTATTGGCAAAGCGGCGCGCGCGCCCTTGAACTCAACCGTATATTTAAGTACTTTCAGGGTCTGGTCTATCGAGCCAAGGCTGCGCGCCATTTGCGCTTCGTAGGTATCGAGCTGTTCACGGCTTAATTGCTGCGCCTCGGCGTTGGAATTGGCCAGTTCCATGTCGATAAAATGGCCAGTTAATATCCAGATTACCGCCAGCAAAAGCAGCACTGCCAGCGGCAGCGCAACGTGAACTTCCAGCACGCGCACCGGCATGGCATGACTTCCTTTGATCTTCTCTGAGAGCCAATGTCGCATATCTAGAGTAAAAATCTGGCGCAAGGCGGCGCTACGCATTTAGCGTACTTCCAACACGATCTTGACGCTTGCATCAAGTGCAGCCTTGTCAATATAGCCAATCAGATTGGGATTTTCGGCAACGAGCTTACGTACGGCCACATTATCGGGTTTTTCTTTCGGAGGCTGTCCGCGTCCGGTAAAGATCATCTTGGCCCAGTGTGCCTTGACCAATTGTGGCGTCTTGCCGGTCACCTGGCTGTAAAACTCATCGCGGACCGGCGAACCAACGCTCTGGTCTACCGCAGTCATGATTTCTTTACCCGCCGAAGGTGCAAAAGCAAGCTGGCCCAGAAAAATGTCCGCAACCTGGACCTGTTGCAAGCTCACCAATGGCGTTTTTGCCGAGACGATGACCACAATATCGGCAGCGCAGGCAAAGCCGGGCAGCAAGGAGCCGAGGAGACAAAGCAGCAGCGAGCTTGTCAGTGTTGGGAAGCGCATGCAGGACTCCATCAGAATACAAAGTCAAGTGTGGCGCTAACGACATTAATCGTTTGCCCGGATTTGAAATTAGGCTGAACATTAATCAGCATCCCTGATGAACCGTCTTTCGGCATCACCCGGTCGTACTGCAGTTTTAATGCCATATCGCGTGCCACATCCCAGCGGATGCCAACGCTCGCCGTATGCTGTACGGCGATCGTCGAAAGCAAGCGATTAAGACCGGCATTGAGAGCCTGTGCCGCACCGGCATAGGCCGGAGGCAAGCCTTGTGTACCGAGACCTGACACTTGCGTAGGACCATTCGATTTCGCCCTTGCATAACTGAGGTAGGGTGTCAGCTGACCAAACCGGTAGCCTGAACTGGCGTACCAGGCGGTTTTGTCACCCAAAAAAGATTGACTGTCGATACGCACCAGTTCTGCCATGGCAAACCAGTTACCTGGATCATAATTGGCCCCAATATTGTAGGCAATGACCCGTTTGTGATCGATGGCATATCGCTCGGCCAGTGCGATGCCTTGAGGCCCGAACTGACGCAAGCCATCGAACAGGGGACGTGCAATATCAATCGTCAGATTGGTGCCCTGGTAACCAAGTCGCAGACTGGCGGCGCCTAATTCAATGGTATGAGAGATACCGGCGACTTGACGGGCCTGTGAATTGATTGTGTCATTAACCTTGACCTCATTACGGCCATAGAACACTTGGGTCAGGTTCTTGAACTCTCCGGCACTCCAGCGATAGGTTACGTCAATACCGTCGCTGTGTGTAATCGGAACGGCACCATAAACTTCAACAGGGGTGCGCACCCAGGCCAGCGTATAGGCAACCTTGCGGTAATCGGCCGCCAGCAGCATCGGCAGGGCAATCCGGCCAACACGGATACTCAGGTCAGGCGTCGCCTGATACTTGACATTGGCCCATTCCACAACCGGCTGATAAGAGTTATCAATGCCGTATTCAGACAAAACTTGCAGTACCGCAGACCACTGCGGATTAAGGCTGACACCAAGCTGGGCGCCAAGCCGTGTATCGGCATCGAGACTGACCGAGCGACTGAAGCCGGCACCGCGCGCGGCCAGCACTGTCGAGGTAAAGTCTGCCTGCTGCGCATCGGCATGTACGGCGCCAACGGTAGCAAAACCGCCAAAAGACCAGACTGGCTTGCCGCTATCGTCATCGGCGAACACTGCGCCTGCTGCCAGCAGCAAGACAATTGGCAGCACCTTACTGAAAGTGGAGGGTGGCTTTCGCGGCATAGGATTCTTTCGTTACAAAGTGAGTTGACTGGTAATGTGGGCAGCGAAACCGGCAAATGGGAGGCGACAAGATTGTGGCAATTAACTTCAACAGCGTTCTGGTCAGGTGACTTTCCAGTAATCTCGTTTTTACAACAATCTTTACTAAAACTGAAACAGTTGCTTCAGCTTACAGCGCTCAGGGCCGAATCATAAAGGCAATTGAAGAAAAGGGAAATACATAAAGAAATTGCGCGAATTATGTTGCAATAATGAAACATAACCCACGCGATTTTCATTTTTTAAAGGATTACCTGGCCTGTGCCGGAGCCTGCCTGACAAGCGCTGCGCGAATTTCGCGCAGTTTAGCCTTGATCCTGGCCGCATTCATGCTGCCCATACGCAGCATGATCTTGTGTCCGGCCGACTTCGCTTCAAGCTCCGGACTGGCAAATTGATAAAATATGTGCGGCTGGACCAGCGCCAGAGGCACATCGTTATCGGGAGCTGCCAGCAGATGATCGATCACCACAATCAGGCGGTCATTAAAATATCCCTCCGGATAGCCTAAATCCTGATAGGCGCGTTGAAATAATGGATAAAACTGAAAGTACAAGGCAACGAATTTCTTTGCGTCCGTCATATCGGCGAGCGCCGCGTGCTTCTCGTAACGTTCGGCGTTTTCAGGGGCAATAGTAAAGTGGCCCGCTTGTCCATTCGCCAGAAAAGCGCCTTCCACACGCTTGATTGGCAGCAACCTCGGCGTCGCCGTCTGGCGCGGCAGGTTGTCGACCGTCACCACAATGCGCCGCACGAGTTCCTGCGGACGAAATAGCTGTATTACCGACGTTTTCCCAAATAGCGCACTAAGTGAACCCCATATTTCAGGATCACTTTCTTTCAGGACCGGCAGCACTTTCGCCTTGGCATCAGATGGAGAGATCAGGTTTTCATCAATCGGATAATGGGCCGGGGCGACAGCCTCGGGCTTGATGACGATCTCAGCCGGAGGTGATACCGGAGCCTCAACCGGTACGGGGACCGGCAGTTGAGCTTGCCTGCCTTGCTGCCAAAAATAGAGTCCGCCCGCCACTGCACCGAGCAGGGCGACAACGATAACGCGTCTGGTGATCTTGTTCATAGGTAGTGCACTCCATGGAAAAATAAAACCGGCGCATGTCAGGTACCGGTGACATAGGATACTCCATGCCAAATTTCAACTATTTACGCCAGAATACCTTTTCAAAAAAATGGCGTCAGAAAAGTGATCGCGATTGCGACGAAAGCGTCCAGATCGTCATAGGTAATATCGCCCGATTCAAAAGAGATCGCGCGCGTGATGAAAGCGTCGGCACATGCTGGTTTCAGAGGACTATTTCCAGACCGTCATGCAGCATGAATCGCTACAGAATAGTCATTGTCAGCCGAGCGGCAAACGACTACACTTAATTATTATTTTTTTAATACTATTCATTCTTAAAACGTCAAGATTTGATGCGCCTAAAAACTTAATCTTTGCGGCAGACATGCCGATCATTTTATCTGCCAGAATTTTCCAAGGAAACTGATGATGCCTCCTGCGTCAGGTCAATCGTGGTGGCTACAAACGCTTGCCGGGCCGGAGCCAGCCGAGCTATCACAGGCTCGGGACACTGACGGTTTATCCAGCGCCGAGGCCGTTGTCCGGCTGGCGCTGTATGGTCCCAACCTCTTTCGTGAGCATCATGAACAGGCCTTGTGGCGGCAGTTTCTGATGCGCTTCAAGAATCCCCTGATTTTATTACTGCTGGCGGCGAGCATCATTTCCGCGTTCACCGGCGAAATCACCAATTTCATCCTTATTTTAGTGATGGTGCTGTCCAGCGTGACGCTCGATTTCGTCCAGGAGCACCGCGCCGGCAAGGCCGCTGCCAGCCTGCGCCAGTCGGTTTGCGCCAGGGCCAGCGTCATCCGTGACGGTCGGCAAATGGAAATACCGGTCACGGCAGTGGTGCCGGGCGACCTGATCACCCTCTCTGCCGGGGCGCTGATTCCCGCCGACGGACGGGTGCTGGTTGCCAACGATTTTTTTGTCCAGCAATCGCTGTTGACGGGAGAATCCTATCCGGTTGAAAAACGTCCCGGTGAACTTGCGGCCAGCGCCAGCGCAATCGAAGAAGCCACCAATGCAGTGTTCATGGGCACGACTGTCGTCAGTGGCAGCGCCAGGGTGCGCGTGGTCAAGACGGGTACTGCGACGGCCATCGGTGCCATTGCCGATACCCTTGAGCGCCCTGCACCACCGACTTCGTTTGAGATTGGCACACACCGTTTCGGCATGCTGATCATGCGCCTGACCATATTGCTGGTACTTTTTGTGTTGCTCGTCAACGCATTCATGCATAAGCCCTGGCTCGAGTCATTTTTGTTTGCCGTGGCACTGGCAGTTGGGTTGACGCCGGAATTGCTGCCGATGGTGGTGTCAATCACCTTGTCTCGCGGCGCCATGATGATGGCAAAAAAAAAGGTCATCGTAAAACGCCTCAGCGCCATCCAGAATCTGGGCTCGATGGATGTCTTATGCACCGACAAGACGGGCACCCTGACCGAGGCCAGGATCAAGCTTGAGCAGCATGTTGACCCGCAAGGCCGGGCTAGCGAACGGGTGCTGGAATTTGCCTATCTCAACAGTTTTTTCGAAACGGGCTTGAGAAGTCCGCTTGACGAAGCCATCTTGAATCATGAAAACATCGATGTCAGCAGCTGGAAAAAAATCGATGAAGTACCCTTCGACTTCGAGCGCCGGCGCGTCTCGGTACTGCTGGAAAAAGATCTTGAACGCTGGCTGGTAGTCAAAGGGGCGCCGGAGGATATTCTCGGCCTGTGTACGCACTACGAAGGCGGGCCCGGTATCGTCGGTATCGCACCTGCTGACGGACACGATAGCGCGCCGGGCCAGATACAAAAAACCCTGCAGGAACGCACTCAGGCGAACGCTCGGGAATCCACCTGCAAGATCGCGTCAGCCACGGCACAAAATAACGAGATGTATTCCAGGATGCAGTCCACCGTGCACGCGCTCGACAGCGATTCGCGGCTACGGATCGGCACCATTCGTACAGGGCTGGAAAGAGAAGGCTTCCGGGTGCTGGGAATCGCCTGGCGCAAGGTGTCACTGGCGCATCCGCATGCCGTCATCAGCGATGAAAGCGAATTGGTGTTCGCCGGTTTTGCCGGTTTTCTGGATCCGCCGAAAGCCAGTGCGGGCAGCGCGCTGGCCGCACTGGAGGACAGTGGTGTCACGGTCAAGATTGTTACCGGCGACAGCGAACTGGTCACCCAGCACGTCTGCGCCCAACTCAAGATCGCAGTCACCGGCATACTGACCGGCAAGGAAATCGAGCAACTCGACGATGCGGCCCTGCGGATCAGGGCCGAACAGGCCAACTTGTTTTGCCGGGTCAATCCGACCCAGAAAAACCGCGTGATACTCGCCCTCAAGGCGCACGGCCATGTCGTCGGCTATCTCGGCGATGGGGTCAATGATGCGCCATCACTGCATTCTGCCGATGTCGGCTTGTCGGTGGACTCGGCAGTTGATGTCGCCAGAGAGGCGGCGGACATGATCCTGCTTGACCATGACCTGCAGGTGTTGCATGACGGCGTCATGGAAGGGCGGCGAACTTTTGGCAACATCATGAAATACATCATGATGGGCACCAGCTCCAACTTCGGCAATATGTTCAGCATGGCGGGTGCAGCACTATTTTTACCTTTCTTGCCAATGCTGCCCACACAGATATTGCTGAATAATTTTCTGTACGATTTTTCCGAAGCGCCGATTCCGCTTGATCAGGTCGACCCGCAGGAGTTACGCCGGCCCAGGGTGCTGGACATCCATTTCATTCGCAACTTCATGCTAGTCATCGGCCCCATCAGTTCCCTCTTCGACTTCCTGACGTTCTACGTCATGCTGCAGGTATTAAAAGCAGATGAAAAATTGTTTCAGACCGGCTGGTTCGTCGAGTCACTCTGCACCCAGGTACTAGTGATTTTTGTTATCCGTACCCGCGGCAATCCATTTAAAAGCAGACCCCATCCGGTACTGACCGCCACCTCCTGTTCGGTGGTCGTCATCAGCGCGCTGCTGCCACTGACACCATTGGGGCGCTATTTTGGTTTTGTCACCGCTCCTGCCAGTTTTTATTTTATCCTGGCGGCAATGGTGGTGGCTTACCTACTCATCGTTGAATTTGCCAAACGCGGTTTTTACCGCTGGCACGAAGCGAAAACACAGTCCCGCAACACGGCGCCAACAGCTGCCGCAGAAACCCATACGCCACCCTAGCCAATCCAGGAAGAAAGACGGTCGGCCGGCACTAACCGGATTACTAAACGAGTTGCTGACCCGCGTGCTCCTGAGCGTAGGCCTGAACGGTTTCCTGATCTTTCCACCGGCTTTGAATTTCCAGTAACTCCGGCAGTATCGTGATGAACACCTGCACTATCGCCGGATCAAAATGCTTCCCGGCACCAGCCTCGATGTAGTCAAGAATCCGGGTGATCTCCCACGGTTCTTTGTAGGGACGCGTCATGCTGAGTGCATCAAAGACGTCTGCGAGCGCCACGATACGGGCCGACTCGGGAATCTCTTTTCCCTTCAAGCCGTCCGGATAGCCGCTGCCATCCCATTTTTCGTGGTGACGTAGCGATACTTCGGCGGCAAGTTGAAATACCGGTGCCCGGCTTTTTTTCAAAATATCGTGCCCTACCCGGGGATGGGTTCTCATGATCACCCACTCCTGCTCGTCGAGCGGACCAGGCTTGCGCAAGATTGTCTGGGGGATTCCCAGTTTGCCCGTGTCATGCATCGGCGCGGCCAGTTCGAGCTGAATGCTGCTGTCCTCATCCCAGCCACAGCCTTTCGCCAAGGCGCGGGCGTAAGAAGCCATACGCCAGATATGCGCCCCGGTATCGGTATCGTTGTAATGACCAGCATGACCCAGCATTAAAATAGCGTCACGGTAACTCTGTTCAAGTACACTGGCGCGGACCATTGCCAGATGGGCGCTCACCCGCGCCCGGACAATTTGCGGCAGCACCGGCTTGACAATATAGTCGACGCCACCGGCATCGAAACCCGCAGCTTCATGCGCCATGTCGCTATAAGCGGTAACAAAGATGATCTGGATGCTTTGACTGGCGTCGAGCTGCTTGATCTCACGGCAAAGGGCATAACCATCAGTGTCAGGTAAGCCGATGTCAAGCAGCACCATCGCAGGATGATGCTTGATCACAGCGGCCCGTGCTTCGACGCCATTACGGGCAAACACCAGCTGATAACTATCGGCCAGGATCGACTTGATGATCGCCAGATTCACTGGCTCATCGTCGACAATCAATATCGTTTGGAGTGCCACTATCTTTCCTTTAAAGCTATGCCGAGCTTGCTGGCAAGAATAAACGTACCAGACTCGGCAGCGCGAAAATCAAAATTAAGCACACATTCCCAAATATTAGTGAGCATACGTGGCGGTAACAATCGTTCCAGAGTAAGCAGCAGCGGTTCTACCGGAGCCGGATTATCCGTATCCAGCGCCGCCAGTAAATCGTGCAATAAGCCACCCAGAGCTTCTACCTCTTCAGGCGCCAGATCCCTGACTGCCGGCAACACTGGCGCGGGCACGGTTACCAGCGTGGTGTCATGACTGAAACGGACAATTTCTGCCAGTGCGCGCTTAAGTGCCTCATCCAGCCGGTTTAGTGCCAGGCTGGAATCAGCTTGTGCAATCAGAATACGCTCCACTTCGGCTGCCAGACGCCGCGTTTCAGGCAGTGCCAGATTGGCCGCCACTCCGGCAAGTTTATGCGCCAGTGCCGCGGCGGCTGGCCGGTCATTATGCGCCAGATTCATTTGCATCGTTTCTACCGCATGACTGTAACTATCAGTAAAACGACTCAGGTAATCCCGGTAAGTCTTGACATCAGTCCAGATTTGCAATCCTTGCGCGATATCCATCACGACTGTTTCAAGAGTCACCTCAATCACTTGCTGGTGCGATGATACTGAGTCAGGGACAGCAAGGCTGCTTATATGAGGCAAGACAGAAGGACGTCGCAACCGGTCAATCAGCGCAATCGTCATGGGTACATCAAAAGGTTTGCTGATGAAATATGACATGCCAGCCGCCAGCGCTTCATCCCGCTGCGACTTGAATGCGCCTGCTGTTAATGCCACGACCGGTAAATCATCAAACTGCGGCAGGCGACGCAAACGGCGTGTCGCCTCGATCCCGTCCATGACAGGCATCTGCACATCCATCAGGACCAGGTCGACCTCATCCGGGTGCGCCTGCAACCAGTCCAGCGCATCCTGTCCATCGACCGCCAGCGCGACCAGCGCACCTTGAGCAGCAAGAATGCGTTGTGCCACATCACGGTTGATTTCACTGTCATCGACAACCAGCACCCTGACTCCGCTCAGTGCATTTTCTTTCATGTGCGTAATCAGCCCTTTTTTCCCCGCAACAAAGGCACGCTTGCGCTGCGCTTCCATCACTGCGTTGAACAGAGCTGACGCCGTCACCGGCTTGGACAGGATGGCATCGACCAGTTCGGCACCGGGAACGCTGGCGAGCGTAGACAGCGAATACGCGGTCGCCATAATCACGATCGGACACTCTTCCTGCGCAACGCTGTCACGAATCGCCTGCGCAGTGGCCAGACCGTCCATGCCTGGCATTTTCCAGTCCAGCACCACGACATCAGGCAGTTTGCTGTCTTTACGCGCAAGCACATGGTTCAGCACCTGTGCTCCAGACTCAAATGCGCTGACCTGCCAGCCAATGTTTTCGGCGATGGAGCGCATCGCCGCCAGGGCAATATCGCTGTCATCGGCGATCAGGGCATCAATATTGACCATCATGGGCGAAGAAAACTCTGCACCTGCCAACTGCTGCGCTGGCAAGGTAAACCAAAATTCACTACCTTGCCCGACGCTACTGCTTAGTCCGATTTCACCACCCATCAAGGTCACCAGCTGGCGACAAATGGTCAGTCCCAGTCCGCTGCCACCAAAACGCCGGGTGGTAGAACTGTCGGCCTGAATAAAGGCGGAGAAAATACCCTGCTGCAATTCAGGCGCAATACCGATCCCGGTATCCCTGACGCAAAAACGCAGCATCAGTGCTCCGGCATCGCGGGACAGTAGCTCGGTACGGATCACCACCCGGCCTGCCGTAGTAAATTTGATGGCATTACTGCCCAGGTTGGTCAGCACCTGCTCGAGCCGCAAGGCGTCACCGGAGATCATGGAAACACCGGCAGGCAGCGGCTGTATGATCAATTCAATGTTTTTATCCCCGACAGCGACGCCCAAAGCTGCGGCCAGATTATCGATCACATCATCGAGCCGGAATGGCGCCTGTTCAATCATCATCTGCCCGGCATCAATTTTAGAGACATCAAGAATGTCACTGATCAGGCCCAGCAGCGTACGACCGGAAGCGCGAATCTTGCGCACCATCGTCTGGACATCGACACTCAGGTCGGAGCGTTCCAGCAGGTAAGCCAGCCCCAGTATCGCATTGAGGGGAGAACGTATTTCATGGCTCATGTTAGCCAGAAACTCTGCCTTGCTATGGTTGGCAGCTTGCGCCGTATCACGTGCCGTCGCCAGGTCAGCCGTCCGGTTCTGCACCAGCTCTTCGAGCTGATGGCGGTAAATGTCCAGCTCAATGTGATGCAGCTTGCTTTCGGTAATATCGCGGTACACGCAGAGCACGCCGACGACCTGATCATGTTCATTGCGCAGGGGTACCTTGAAAGCATTTAGCCAAAGAAGTTGACCACCGGCAATCTCCAGTTGCTTTTCCGTATCCAGTTTAGCGACGCCCGTAACAATGACGTCCCGGTCATCGTCCATGAAAAATTTAGCGTCGTTCTTCCAGAGCAAATCAAGATCGGTTTTCCCGATGATCTCGTCAGGATGCGCAAAACCGGCATCTTTGGCAAACAGCGTATTGCAACCAAGATAGCGCGAATCGAGATCTTTCCAGAACACGCGCACCGGCAGGTTTTCTATCACTGAACGCAACAACTCCTTTGAGTCGCGAAACTTGGTGTCGGACAGCTTGCGTTCGGTAATGTCCTGTACCGTCCCATGCAGACTGACAATGGTGCCATGCTCATCACGATTGGCTGCACCTCTGATCGCAATCCAGCGGAAACTGCCATCCGGACGCCTGACTTCGGCGTCTATCTTGCAAACAATTCCAGTCGCGATCAGGTGCTCGACAGCGGAAGACACTTGTTCCCAGCTCTGCTGCGTAAAATATTGCTGAACATCCGGATAGGTGGCTGGATGTAATGCCGGGTCACGACCATAAATATGAAAAATTTCATCCGCCCAGATATGCGTATTGCTTTCGATGTCCCAGGCCCAGTTACCAATACCGGCCATATGCTGCGCCGCTTTCAGGCGCGATTCCGCTTCCAGACGTTCTCGCTCAAGCGCCGCATTCAGGAAGGCATGCTGGGCATGCCTGAACTGGACCCAGCACAGTCCACCACCGCACAGCAGAACCAGAACCGCATAGAAAACACCGTAAATAATGGTCTGGTTGTGCAGGGGCTGCGCAATCGCCTCGAGTTCACGGCTCAGCCCGATCACGATGGCCTTATCCATGTTCAACGCAGCTGGCTGGATAGTGCGCATGGAAACCAGACGCAGTTCGCCCGAAGAGTGCATTGCCCCGGTAAGCATGCTGTAATTAAGTAGACTCTCGGTATGACGTTGAAAAAAAGTACCAGGTTTATTGAGATCGCTGCCATCACTATTTTTCTTGCCCGGGAAATTGAGTAATTGCCTGCCATCGCCATGGACAACAAACGCCCACACATCTGGTGCGTAAATGACGGGCTGGAAAATTCGGGTGAAATACTCCGGCATCAAACTGGCAACCACCATGCCGTTAAACTCACCGCCGGCACCAGGCAACATACGTGCGGCGGTAATCATGCGCTCGTTGTTGATTGATGAAACAAAGGGTTCTGATATATACAGCGTAGTGCGGTCCGGCCGGTCCCGCACTGTCTTGAAATACGCGCGGTTACTTAAGCTGTTGCCTATCAGCCCGGGTATTGACGACGCAATGACCTTGCCGTTGGAATCGAGCACGGACAACGACCCGACGCTCTGGGCGGCATTACTGAGCGCCTGCAGCCGTCTTGACTCATTTCCAGATAGGCCATTGCGGTTCTGCCCGGCAAGATGATCTTCAACCATGCCGGTAAGCACCAGGTCGGTCGATTCGATACTACGTTGGATGCTGTTGGCAACTACGGTGCTGAGGACCTGCAGACGGTCGCGCTCAGTGGCATTGAGGCGGGCCATTTCATTGCTCATGACAAAGGCCAAAAAGACACCGATCAATAATAGCCCGGTGGACAGCGCCACCCATTCACGCTGTTTTGGACAAAGTTGCGGGCGAGGTAAACGGATCTTCATGGTACTTCCGGAAACGGCAACATCAGAAAGGATACAGGCCTTGTTGTCACTACCTGTGTAATTACACGTGCGCCATAGTGCACCAGATCAGGCAGTGAACCGCAGCGGGAGCACCTCCCGGCTGTCGGTCTGACGTTTGCCACAGGCATTGGGACTTCCTTATTCTTATTAAATAACGGCTTGAACAACCCGCTCAAGCCTTATTTTATTTGCTGATTTTGATAGAAAATAGTATAAATTTACTATTTATGCCACAAAGTAAGGTGACATGGTCTGCTTAAGTATTTATACATTAATAATATAAATATGTTTTTTATGTATTTATTGTAATTGTTTTTCTGATTATATACGTTGACTACGGGAAATGGATGTGGTCCGGGGCACAAATTAATGTGGTTGCGAAGAAATAACGCCGACAATTTTGCCA
>CANIFC010000020.1 GCA_947466695.1 Oxalobacteraceae bacterium
CATCAAAGCCGGTCCGGATTTCTGCGTGTTTAATTGCGGCGGAGGGATTATCTAATGAAAAAACAGTGTTTTCTCTTAATCGCAACGGTACCCGGTCCTTTTGTCTGGGCGCAAACCGGTCAGATCGACGGGTATAGCGGGCACGACTATCAGGACCAACGTGAAAACTTTCCACGCCAGCCCTCTGCGAATGACGAACTGGCTGAACCCGCCGTACACAGATTGCAGGCGCAAGTAAGCATGCAGCCTGTGTTCAGTGCAAAGTGCGCGGCTTGCCATGGCAACGCGACAAATTTCGCGCAGAAATCGCTACAGATCAAAAATAATGTGCTGGTGACCAGCAAGAGTCAACGGCAGGTGCTCGACTATCTGGCGAATCACGGCGGTCTCAGGCCAGACGAAATTGCACCGATGGTTGAGGCTCTGACGCAGCTGAGGCTGGAAGTTTCCAGACCGGAAAAATAAGAGAGCAGCATCATTTGGCAGCTTCAAACCATCACCCATCAATTTTGCAACATGGTTGCAAAATAAAACAACCTCCCCTATACTTATTTTCTTGTTGCAATAGTATTTGCTGCGGCACTGCCAGTCTTGCCAGAACAAAGAAACATAGGCCTCAATCCGGTCGCCCATTGCAGCTGAACGCCATGGTCAAGCCGAGGTCAAAGCTGAAGTCAGAGCGGTCGTTGTTATTGACGTATTTTAATTTTTTTCATTCCAATAAGGATGTTTTCATGCCAGATCAACCGCACCATAGCCGTCGCAGGGCACTACGCATTTTGGCTGGAGCACCTTTACTGCCACTGGGAACACTCTCTGTCGCCTCACTACTGTCGCTCAGCGCCGGCAGCGCTGCAGGCAAGACCACTAGCACGCCAAAAACGGGTGCCAGCTTTGTATCCGCCTCATTTGGCGCCATGCCGGCACCCGGCTTGAACAACGCTGCAGCCATGGCCAGTACCACGGTCGGCTCCAGCCTGAGCGTGACCATGAGCGACGCGAGCGTGCATCGCTATGACCTGACCTACCAGACTTTTTTCATAACCGGCGACCAGGTAAGCGACGGTAAAGGCGGCAAGATTTTGGCCGGCGGCTATTACGACATCCATAACATGCCTATCGTCGATCGCTCGGTTGCTGGCAAAGAGCGACAATTTTTTTCAGACTGCCCCGATGGCACCTCTCTGCTCAGTATCAAAAATCCGCAAATACCTGGCATCAAGGGTAAGGCCGTATTTGCGGTGGTGCAATTTGAATATAACTCGCGCAATCAGGCGGGTACACACACCTACGGCATGCTGCCCTCGCCCATCGCCGTACTCACTCTTGACCAGGATCAGGCAAGCGGCAAGCTCTCTCTGGTGCAGTACAGAAACGTCGATACCTCTGGAGTACATGGCCTGTGGATTACCTGCGGCGCGAGTCTCTCGCCATGGGGTACGCATTTATCGAGCGAGGAATATGAACCCGATGCACAGTTTAATGACGACGGTTCGAGCTTAAGCGCTTTTAGTCAGCACCTGTACGGCGACCCGGCCAGGGCAAATCCGTATCACTACGGTCATTTGCCCGAAGTGACGGTGAATCCCGATGGCAGCGGCAGCATAAAAAAGCATTTTTGCATGGGCCGGATATCGCACGAACTGGTACAAGTGATGCCGGACAACCGCACTGTCCTGATGGGCGACGACGCCACCAACAGCGGCCTGTTTATGTTTGTCGCCGATAAGGAAAAAGACCTGTCGGCCGGCACGCTGTACGTCGCCAGCCTGGCTGCGGGATTTTCCCTTGCCCCTGCAACGGCAGCAAAACTGAGCTGGATCAAATTAGGTCACGCTACCAGCGCAGAAATCGAGCGCATGGCGGACATCGTCAAGCCCGCCGACATCATGACGGTCGTCAAGACAGACCCAATGGATACGACGTATAGACAGATATTTATCAGCGGCCAGGCTAACTGGGTCAAACTGAAACCCGGCATGGAAAAGGCCGCGGCCTTCCTGGAAACACACCGTTACGCCTATCTGGCCGGTGGCAGCATGGGTTTTACCAAAATGGAAGGCACGACGGTCAACATCAAGGACAAAATCGCCTATTCAGCGCTACAGAACTGCGTCGATTCCATGGTCAAAAACCACCCCAAAGGATGGAATGCGCAAAGCGGGATCGCGCTGGAGAAAGCGCTGGTTGCCGGTGCCGTGCTGGCGCATCAGCTTGGCGGCGGGCAGACCGACACTGCGGGTGTGGCAATCAAGAGCGACTGGGTACCGATGGAAACCCGGCCCTTGCTGACCGGCGAAGATATCTCTGCAGATGCGCTGGGTAACCTGGCTAATCCAGACAAGATCGGCAATCCGGACAACCTGAAATTTTCTGAAAAAATGCGTACCTTGTTTATCGGCGAAGACAGTGGCGGTCACGTCAATAACTTCCTCTGGGCCTATCAGGTCGATACCAAACGCTTGTCGCGTCTGATGTCCATGCCGGCTGGCGCCGAAGCGACCGGCTTGCATGTGGTGGACGACCTCAATGGCTGGACCTATATCATGAGTAACTTCCAGCATCCCGGCGACTGGAATCCCAAGTTGCACAGCAAGGTGCAAGCAACGCTGGACCCGCTGATCCGCGCCAATTACCGCGACCGCTTTGGTGCTGCAGTTGGCTACCTGACCGCAGACGCGACCAGCCTGAGTTTGAAATAGCGTGAAATAGCGTGAAATAGTTTGAAATAGTTTGAAATAGCTTGAAATGAGCCCGAACTGAAACTGGTCAACGCTGGCGCACGGCGGCTTGTCCTGCGCTGGCTGGCCAGTTTCAGTGATTTAAAAAAGAGATCTTGTATGAAATTTGTAGCAAAAGCCGCCTGTCTGGTGGCATTGTCCGCCCTCGCAGCATCAGCCCACAGTAGCGACAATAACGCCCACGTGCATGGCGCAGCAAGCTTGCACCTGGTACAGGACGGCAATCAGGTCCTGATCGAACTCAGTAGCCCTCTTGATAATGTCCTTGGCTTTGAACATGCCCCGCGTAGCGCCGCGCAAAAGCAGACAGTGCAAAAAATGACGGAACTGTTCGACCGCCCCGCCAGTTTATTTACCCTGACCGCAGCAGCGCAATGTTCGGCAAAACCGGCCAGGCTGACCTCGCCGGTTTTGCCATCAGGCCAAGCTGACGGACACCGTGACAAGCATGACCATGCCACCCGGAATGATGTAAAAGACACTAAACCTGACACCAGGGTAGAGACAAAATCCGACGCCACTGAGCACGGACAATTACATGCCGAAATCAACTTTACCTGTCTCAAACCGGATCTGCTGAAAGGCCTGACGGTAAACC
Source organism: Oxalobacteraceae bacterium (assembly GCA_947466695.1). Classification (GTDB taxonomy): domain Bacteria; phylum Pseudomonadota; class Gammaproteobacteria; order Burkholderiales; family Burkholderiaceae_D; genus Undibacterium. Next base: position 3,340 of record CANIFC010000020.1, read on the forward strand.
TGTTTTCTGCCTTTCCGGATATCCGCCGGTTGTCGGTACAGATAGCAGGACCACGCGGGCAATCTGGCGCAACACTCACTGCCGCGCAACGTCAGCTGGGATGGTAGACAAAGTGACTGCCACTGCCGCAGATGAAGTACGCTTGACACTCACGGATATTTCCTTTCGCTGGAACAAGGCGCTGCCGGTCTGCCTGGATATCGCGGGCTTTTCAGTCAGTGCGGGCGAACGGGTGTTCTTGCATGGACCCAGCGGCAGCGGCAAAAGCACCTTGCTTGCCCTGCTTGGCGGCATCCTGATTCCCCAGCAAGGCTGCGTCACTGCACTGGGAACAAGGCTGACAGAACTTTCGGCGCAACAGCGTGACCGCTTTCGGGTCGACCATATCGGATTTATTTTCCAGCAATTTAACCTGATCCCGTATTTATCGGTATTTGATAACGTCTTGCTGCCCTGCCGCTTCTCGACGCGGCGACGCGAGCGTGCCAGTCAGCCAGCCAAAACACCTACTCAACCTCAGTCCACTGCCAGCGCAGCGGCAAATCTCAGCGCAGAAGCGACGCGGTTACTTAACGCGCTTGGCCTCCGTGCCGAGCTACATCACCGTCCCGTCACGACCTTAAGCGTCGGCCAGCAACAGCGGGTGGCGGCGGCGCGCGCGCTGATCGGAAAACCGGAAATTCTCATCGCCGATGAACCGACCTCGTCGCTGGACGCGGAACAACAGCTCAATTTTCTGGCGCTGGTGCTGCAGGAATGCCAGACCAGCGGAGCGAGTTTGCTCTTTGTCAGCCACGACCAGCGTCTGGCAAGCCAGTTCACCCGGGTCGTTGATTTACGCAGCCTGAACCGGGCCGCAGAAACAGGAGAAGCATAATGGGCTACCTGCTTGTGATGGCATTGAAAAGTGCCTGGAACCGCCGCCTGACCCTGGGCCTCATGGTGATCGTGATTGCACTCTCGGTCACATTACTAGTGGCAGTCGAGCGGATCCGGCAGGATGCCCGCGCCGCTTTTTCCCAATCCGTCTCCGGCACAGATCTGGTGATTGGCGCCCGCACCAGCCCGGTACAATTGATGCTGTTTGCCATTTTCCGGATCGGTGAAGCGACCAATACCATGCGCTGGAGCAGTTACGAGGAAATCGCTGCGCACCCCTCGGTGGCCTGGGCCATTCCTTTATCACTGGGCGATTCGCACCGCGGGTTTCCGGTACTCGGTACCACCGCCGGTTATTTTGAACATTTTCGCTTCGGTAGCGCGCAACCACTCGTACTGGCACAAGGACGGCCATTTGCCGATGGTGCCAACGCCGCTTTTGATGCAGTACTCGGGGCAGAGGTCGCGCAGCAACTCGGCTATACACTCGATGAACGTATCGTGCTCAGCCACGGCACCGGAGACATCAGCATGACCGAGCATACCGATAAACCCTTCAAGATCGTTGGCATACTGGCGCGTACCGGCACCCCGGTCGACCGTACCGTGCATATCAACCTGCAGGCAATAGAAGCGATTCATCTTGACTGGCAAGGCGGCGCGCAGGTACCAGGGTTTTCGATTCCGGCCAAATATGTCAGTAAATTTGACCTCACCCCCAAGCACATCACGGCGGTGCTGACCGGCTTGCATAACCGGGTGCAGGTCTTCAGGATGCAGCGTTTTGTCAATGACTACCAGGGTGAACCTTTGCTGGCGGTGCTGCCTGGTGTCGCCCTCGATCAGTTATGGCAAGTCATTGGGGTCATTGAGCAAATTTTACTGCTGATTTCATTCATGGTGACGCTGGTCGGGCTAAGCGGATTAACCGCCGTCATCCTGGCCGGGCTCAACGAGCGTCGACGCGAACTGGCGATCTTGCGTTCGGTCGGCGCACGCCCGCGTGACATCTTTCTCATGCTGACCATGGAGAGCCTGGCGATCACCCTGCTGGGCACCCTGTTTGGTCTCGTCACGGTCAACTTGCTGAGCGTGTTGGGCGGACCCTGGCTGCAGGCACATCATGGCCTGGTCATCCAACCAGTTTTTATCACCACGCACGATGCCGCTTTACTGGGCATGGTCATTGTCGCCGGACTGCTGGCAAGCCTGGTGCCGGGCTATCGCGCCTACCGCCTGTCGCTGTCTGACGGCTTAACCCCTCGCTTATAAAAAAAATGCCTATTATTTTTACTCGATTAAGTTTTATCGCCGGCCTGCTCCTGAGCACCAGCGTTCTGGCTGCACCAACGAGCGCCGAAGAGCAGAAAAAACCAATTCCAGCAGCCAGCGCCACCGCTGTAGCCAACGGCCAAGGCCAATATCAGCTAGGCGAGCGTCTGGCGCCTGTCAGTCCAAAAACGCCGCAGAAGGCCGTTCCGCTGAGCCAATACAAGGAAATCGGCTGGGAAATACTGGTACCGAAAAGCTGGGACCCGATGAAGGCGTTTGAGGGGATTGATATGGAAAACCTGGACGATGCCGATCCGCGGGCCATGGAGGCATTACAAAAAATGCGCGCCGCCTGGGATATTGCACCCGTCGATCCTTCCATGAACGGGATGCGGGTGCGCATTCCCGGTTTCATCGTGCCGCTGGACGCGGAGCGCGGCAAGGTAAAGCAATTTTTACTGGTGCCTTATTTTGGTGGCTGCCTTCATACCCCGCCGCCACCGGCGAATCAGATCATTGATGTCACGGCAGCACAAGCGCTCAAGATGCAGGCCATGGATGCGGTCTGGGTAACCGGCGTTTTAGAGACCAAACGCACTGATACCAGCATGGGAAGTGCCGGCTACAGCATGACTGCAGTCAAGGTCATTCCCTATGTCGAACCGAAAGGCAAGCGGCGCTGACCGTATAATCAGTCACACTACTGTCCCAGAAGATGCAGATGGCAGTAGCGACCGTGGTAGCGTACAGACTTGAAAACGATCTCACTTTACAACAAGCCCAATGAAAAAAATTCTTTTCTCTTTCAGTGCCTTATTGACCGCCCTGGTGACAAGCGCGCCAGTGCATGCCGACTTTACGATTCCCGGCTTTGAACTGGTCTATACCGCTCCCGTTGAAACGAATCTGGTCGCAGCCGATTTACGCGACCCCGTTACGGTCTGGTGCGAGATGTTCGATGCGGCCAGGGACGAGATCGTCATCGGGCAATTTTATGCCGCCGGCAAGCCTGGTGAAGCGCTCGACAAGGTCATGGCCCGTCTCAAGGCGGCAGGAACACGCGGGGTAAAGATCCGCTTCCTGATGGATGAGCGCGGCAAGGCCGCTTCTGACGCTGCCACATTGGCGCAACTCAAGGCCATTCCCAATCTGGAATTACAGATCATGGAATTTGCCAAAGTGGCCGGTGGTGGCATTATTCATGCCAAATACTTTGTGGTTGACGGTACCACCGCCTTTGTCGGCAGCCAGAATTTTGACTGGCGCTCTTTAAGCCACATACAAGAGACTGGCTTGCGCATTACCGATAAAACCATGGCAAAGCAGGTAAAAGCCCTTTTTGAAATCGACTGGCAAGCCGCCGCGCTCATCGCGCAAGGAAAAACAGTCCCCTTATCGAACAGTGCTGTTGTGCCGGCAGATACCAGCCAGGCGGCATATATTGTCGCCAGCCCAAACGCCTACAATCCGGCCGGGGTCGCTGATTCGGAAACTGAACTCATCCGCTTGCTCGGTGCTGCCAAATCTGAAGTGCTGGTGCAATTGCTGGACTATGCGCCGTTAAGCTACGGGCCCAACCGCACCAGACCTTATTACGCCAAGATTGATGACGCCATTCGTGCGGCATCCTCACGTGGCGTCAAGGTCAGGCTCATGGTATCGCACTGGAATACGGCTGAACCGGCGATTCACTATTTACAAAGTCTGGCCGTACTCCCCGGTATTGAAATCAGGATCGTCACCCTGCCGGAAGCGACAACCGGATTCATCCCCTATGCCCGCGTCATTCATAGCAAGGCAATGTCAATCGACGGCAAAACCGCCTGGATCGGCACCAGCAACTGGAGTGGTGGCTATCTGGATAACTCGCGCAACATCGAGGTGGTCATGCACAATCAGGCAATGGCAAAACGTTTGGCGCAGTTACATGCCCAAACCTGGTTTTCTCCTTACGCCAAGCCCATCGATGTTTTAAAAACCTACCCTAAACCGGTCAAGGGATAAGCGGTATAAATAATAGGCGCAGCAGAAAGGCAGCAGCGAAAAAAATACAAAATCTAGGGCGCCAAAGTAATTACAACTCATGGCACTGCATTGCTACTAACTTTCTTTAGTTAGTGCCAACGAACTATATTTTTATAACACGAGAGAAATTTGGAGCGGGAATACCCGCTTCAGACTGAGTGCGGTCATTCGCCGATTCTGCACATGGGCAACCCGGTGCCAAATTCAGATAGTCACATAAATTTTTTGAACGTCCGCATAGGAGAAGACATCAGGCGCATGTGCAAGAGCAATTTTCTCCTTTAATGGCGCGGCCAACGCCAACATGGTCACGCGATCCTTGAATCCCTTGCCCTTACGAATGATGATGTCGTGTCGGCCGAAATCGACATGCTTGACCAGCAACGAAACACATTCCATCGGTATCATGCCCGTGCCATAGAGTAACTTTGTCATCAACGCATGAAGCCCTTTCATTTCTGCCAAGACGGTCGTCACTTCCCACTCGGTCAGCACAGCAGGAAGTCTAGGGGGCGTTTGGGCCGATAAATATTGTCAAGCCAAGGAAAGTCTGTCTCAGGCACTTGTTTATATAAGAACAGCAACGCGCACAATGCCTGCTTATGTGTTGAGACGCTCATATTACGTTCATTGGTCAGGTAGGAAAGGAAAGCCTAGACCTCAGCCGCGCCCATCTCCAGGGGAGTGCCTCAGACCATGAAAGCGGATGTGCCATCAAATCCAGTAGACATAAGCTTCATCTGTGCGTAAGATACAGTTATTATCATTAATGCAATTTTTAACGCGGCTGAGTAACTTTGCTTGTTTGGAGCTGGATTCGGAAGTGGCTTGCGGGATGTCCATGGAAGCTGTCTTCCTTTCCTGCTTATTTAGTACTGAATATAAATACTGTACACGCAGGAAGGCATCACAGATCAACAGTCATAAACGAATTACCTCGCCAAGATAAGCGGACGGACCGTTAGGTTAGGCGGAATTTTTTCACCCTATTTGATGTTAGGCCGCACAAACACAGAAGATACCCTTCCATCGCCATTAATGCACATAGCGGTCTTTCAACATCAAGTACAACCACAAAGGATGGCTACCATGAAGTTCGGATACACGATCATTTACGTACCAAATGTTGAATCAACACTCAGATTCTTCACGGAAGCATTTGGAATCGAACAGAAGTTTCTTCATGAATCTGGTAACTATGGCGAACTCAAGACCGGCGAAACGACACTGGCATTCGCATCGCATGAACTTGGAGCATTGAATTTTCCAGAAGGTCATGTGCGCGCCAGTGATTCCAAACAACCCTTAGGGGTAGAAATCGCTCTTGTAACTGAAGCAGTTGAATCTGCACACAAGGCAGCGGTTGCCCATGGCGCTATTGAACTGTGCGCGCCGGCACCCAAGCCTTGGGGCCAGATCGTCTCGTACCTCCGGACACCAGACGGCACGCTTGTCGAACTCTGCACACCTATTTCGGAATAAGCGGTGCGGCCTAACAGGTCGCTCAACCGGACCCTACGCAGCAGGACGGCATTTGGGCATGCATTTCATGCTAGCCCAAAATACCGTCCTGCTGTTCCGGACCGGTTAGCTTCGACGTTAGGCTGCACAAACAGCGGGCGTGCCTTTTCCACACCCATTAAAACTATAAACCTCCGATCATCACACCTCCCATACACACTTGCCTCAATGTGCTGCAAGCTTGCGGCCGCGCTCCTCCTCAGCGCTACAGCGCAGTTGGCTACTGCGGCCGGTGTGTCAAACACTGTCGTACCTGCTGCCGGTAAAGATCGAGCACTTGGAGTTCTGGTGTGGAGCCCCTGTTCGTCGGCCCCATCCGACCTTCGCATGGGCCCGTATCTCGTACGTGCAAACAAAGATTGCCCGGTACTGGGGCGCTCCCTTCCGTTGGTAGTTTTTTCGCGCGGCCAAGGAGGCACAAGGCTAGGACACCATGACACTGCCACCGCCTTAGCAAACGCGGGCTTCTTGGTTGCGAGCTTCAATCATCCCGGCGACACCTTAGCTGATGACTCATTGACCAGCGAAGTTGCCATCTTCGAGTCGCGCCCTGCCGATGTCTCCCGTGTGATTACCCACATGCTAGAGCAATGGAAGGATCGCCAACTAGTGGACTCGCAGTCGATCGGCGCATTCGGCTTCTCGCGCGGCGGCTACACTGTCTTGGCCCTCGTCGGTGCAGAGCCGAGTCGAACTGCCAGCGCTCAGCGATTGTGCGGCTCATGGCGATCCTTTCTCATCCCGATCTGCCGCAAACTTGGCAACGATGCCACGACGCTAAAGCCGCATACAGACTCGAGAGTGAGGTCGATTGTCGCGGTCGATCCTTTGAATCTTTTTGGCGCATCGAGCCTCACGGCGGTAAAGGTGCCAGTGCAGCTCTGGGCGTCCGAACTCGGTGGCGACAGTGTGGAGCTGGAGCATACGCAGCTGATTCAGCGATGGCTGCCGAGTCCGACGGAGTACCACTTGGCAAGAGGCGCCGGTCACTTCGTCTTTCTCGCGCCATGCCCTGAGAAGTTTCGGAATGAGGCGCGCCGAGTCTGCGAAGATCCCAGCGGAGTTAGCCGCGAGAGCTTGCACGAGTCAATGAATCAGGCTGTTGTGGGCTTCTTCACGAAGACACTGCGTTCAGGAGGCAAGTAGTGCATGTTGCGGCGGACCAAGTGCAGCCTAACCCCTCGCTCAAGCTGAACCGCTACAGCGCCCGCCTCCGCGGGCAGCTCAGCTCGAACTTTATCCATGACAAAACCGCCGCTTACTGAGCTTCATCATAGACTGCTAAAAATTGGCTTGATACTGGCGGGAGTCGCCGCGTTCGGCGCTTTGCTTACGATGATAGTTATCTCGATTAAGAAGATTCAGTCAGGACACGGTATGGATACTTATTATTCGGTTTGGATGGTAAAGGATAATTGGATTGGTTTCATCGTTTTCATTGGCGTGACCGTAATTTCGCTATCGGTTGATACGATAATATCTTTCGTGATAACCGACGTGAGAATCGTCAAGTTGTAAAATAATTTTCGCGGGAAAATCATGGATAACAGGTCGCTCGATGATGAAACTGCGCATTTTGGCATCCAGCATTTTTTCATTCACCTGCTCTTCGGTTACCGCGCGTTGCGCGCAGTTCCGATCAGCTCAGCGTTGGGCGTTGGGCGTCGTGAGACGGGGACGTCGCGGCATCAACCTCCGTAACCGTGCATCTCAAGTATCAGCACAAATCGACCGATATAGGGATGCCACCACCTCATCGAGACTTTATGCACTCACTACTATATATCAGTTCGGCTCGCGAGCCATTTACGACGAAACAGCTGAATAAGTTGTTGGTTAGTGTCTGCCGCAAGAACGAACGCGAAAAAGTCACCGGTTTACTGTTGTACAAATCTGGCAATTTTATGCAGTTACTTGAAGGATCGGAAGACGCCGTAGGACGAGTATTCTTATCAATCTGCAATGACTCGAGGCACTGGGCGATAACCGTGCTGCAGAGGTCTGATTCGACCGAACGCATGTTCCCTCGCTGGTCAATGGCATGGCGCAACCTTGACGACCCAGACGTCCTCACTCAACCTGGATTTAGTCAATTTATGGATCCGAATATTAGTGCGCGCGAGTACTTTGAGAATCCAAACCGCGCGCAGCGGTTGCTTGCCTACTTCAAAGAGACAATTGGCTGACGGAAAGCACGCACGACGCCCAACCCTTCAATCGAGAGGACTTGCCCCGGCAAGCCGGATCAAGCCTCTCATCTCAAACGTTGGGAAAATTGAAAACTATGAGTATCCATGAGCTGCCATACAAAAATTGGCAAAACAACACTAATTTGAAGTGGCTAGTGACTGACCGTTCTTTGCCGATTCAGGACTGGGTATTATTTACACGACACTTTTTTGCGGTAGTAAGGGCTTCCGAGAGCTGCCGGGCAAAATAATTGGTATTGGCTTGTTCCTCTTTTTTCGTCCGATTATCTGCTTCTCTACACATTTCGGTCATGGCGATTTCTTGATTGAGGAACGTCGCCACCATCAAGTCAGACAACTCACACAGCAAAATATCCTAATTTTCGTGGCAGTGCTCCATAAGTCATGTTATCGCAACACCTTGCCACGGTCCCATGACTGTCCGCACTGATAGTTTATTTTCCATAATAATCTTCTTGTGGCATGAGGCCGCTCTTGGCTGATGGTAGACGGCCATTGCAAAAATATCAATGACCGCATTCGCCCGATTGCAGTCGGTCGAGCCGTATTGCTGATGAATCCATTTTGCGTTTTAGCAGGATAAATTGTGACTACAGAGGAATGTTCTTACTTAGACGCACAAGAAGTTTTTTGCATAAAGTAATGTATTGCATCGTTGATCCATTCGGCGCCAAGACATCTAAGTGATTGATTTAATGGCGGTTCAGTTGAAATTACTTTGTTACCCTACGCAAAAATACGCGCTTTTATACCGGCTGGATGACTGTTTCAAGGCAAGAAAAGATCATGACGTGGCCTCATTCAAATGCGTCCCTATCCACGTCATGATCATCCACTCTTCTTTTTTCCACTTCTTTTTCTAACAAGCGCGCTTCAGTATTTCAAGACTTCAGGCCCTCACGCCAAGCCTGGCTAAGGGAGTTTTCCAAGCGCGTTGACAGCATCAATCAGGCCGAAGCCATCATAGGCACTCCAGGTCTTGGTGGCCGGACCTCCTGAAAATGGTACGCCCCGGGCCGGACTGGTAGTTTGTAAAATACTCTTGACTTGCTTGGGCGTCAGTGCACCTGGCCCGCCAGCTTTCTGCATAAGTAAAGCGGCAACACCAGCGGCATGAGGCGCAGCCGCACTGGTACCGAAAAAGTTCGGCCGGCCATTCCCCTCATAGTCTTGGCCTGGATAAAAGAACGTTGTGTCACCGCCGTCAGGCGCGCCCATATCCGGCTTCTTGCGTGTTTCGGCTACCGCCATACGGTTGCCCAGGACATCGAACATGATGCTGACCGGACCGGGACTGCTATAGCTTTCAAAAGCCGGTTTAAAGGGGTTCTGCTGCGACACTGGCGCCGTATAGCGATAAGCTGCCACGCTGTTAGCGCTTGCTGCCGCACTATGACCGAACGTCGCCGGACTATTTCTACTTTGAAATGGCAAGCCACCCCATCCGCCAAGATTGAGCATCCGTACGCGCGTCGCCAGCTGGGTGCCGGCATTGGTGCGTCCCACCATGATCCGGTAAGCTCCCGAGGCACCTCCCGAGAGACCAATGATTTCAGCGCCATTGTCGGCAGAGAGGTTATTGGTGGCAAAGGTAAAAACGCAATTTCCAGTAGCATTGAACAGGTACCAGTTTAAGTCGGTACTGACATTACCCTGATAAAAAGGATCATCCCACTGCATGATCAAGGTCGAGCCTGTCGTGTTATAGGTCACTGGCAAGGCAAAGACCCCTGCGCCAAAATTAAGCCAGCCACCAAGGACGTTGGCTTTGGTGCTGCCGCTTGACGGTGAGCTGCTGCAGGTAGTGGCAGTCGTGAGGTTGATATTGCCCAGACCCGTGGGATCCAGTGAAAACGTGGCATTGCTGACGTCCACCGATCCATCACCACCAGCTGCGCCCTGATTACCGGCAGAAGAAAAGTAAGCGACTTTTTTACCGGGCAAGACCGTGCTGGTAGAAACATCATTAACCGCCTGCGCCACTTGTCCGTCGGAAAAAAAAGGCTCATCAAAATAAAACACGTCGTCAACAATGATATCGGCATTGCAGGCGGGATTGGTACGCAAGGTGCGGATATTGGCTGCGAATGCCGCTTCACCGGAAAACGCGGTGGCAAAACACAGGTCAGCACCCGGTGCCACATCCTGAACGATTTGCATCATCGCCCTTCCTTCGTCGGTATTGCCCGTTGATGCAGGAAGATCAATGACCAATTTTGGCATCCGCAGGTCACCGCTGGTAATGTCGTTCACCGCGCGGATGGTAGTAAATTCGCTGGTTGAGGTGTCGTAGGAGTCCGATAGTACGCCCACCGTGATCCCGTTACCCGAGTAGCCTGTTGCATTGACCAGGTTCGAGCGCATGATCGTTGTACCCTGCGAGGTCACAACGCCCACATTACGTTGCGGTGCCAGCGTCATTTTCATCAGGTGCAAACCGCCTCCTGCCGCCAGCGAGCTGATTGCTACCGGAGGAACATAGGCCGATATCGCTCCATGACGAAAATGAGGATTAACGCCAGTCACATTAGCCCCTGCTGCACGTAGCCGGATTAAAAACTCCTCGATCGGGACGCTGCCGTCAAGATAGATATCAACCAGAATCCGGCCCGACTGATCACTCATGCCGGAAAAACGGGGGCTCGGTTGCGGCTGTGCACCGTCCGTTAACGTACTTTTCCTGGCCTGATTTTTTGTTTGAAGTGAATCGACAAGATCCGATAATGGGCCATCAAGTCTGGCATATTGCGCCTGTACCGCACCAGCGGCCGTGATGGAGACGATGAGCGCAATGAGTCGCCCAAGTTGTTGTGTTTTCATAGAAGTTCATTTTCCCTGTTATTGAAAAGCCTGTAGCCGACCAAGGTAGTAAAACTAAGTATCGTCAGGCAGCAAGTACCTGCCCGGCGTTTGCGCTCGCAGCAGAGCGACGGCGAATTCTTGCCGCCGCGCAAAGTCCCAGCGCCAACAGTGCCAGTGAGCCCGGCTCCGGCACAGGATTGACATCGGGACGGCCGGAATAGGCGCCGTTCATCACAATTTCATAATCGTCGCCCTCACTACTGACGCTATTCCAGGCAATCAGACCTAGCCCGCCGCCGGGACCGGAGGGGCCAGCCTGGTCGAGGCCGGTCAGGCTGCCAAAGATGGATCCATTAGCGCTCAATGGGGTGTAACCGGCGCCGGCGATGGCAAGGTAATAGAACCCGGTAACGCTCGCCATGTAATTGGCAATGGTGGAGGTCGGCCCGACTTGCGGATCATCGTCGTTGGCGACGAGGCCAAGGCCGCCGCTGTCAAACAGGAACAAGGTCGTATCGAAATTATTCATCGTTGTTGCCGAGGCAGTCGTTGTAGCGGAAAACCCCAGGCCAGCCTGGAGAAATATCCTGAATATATCGGCATAATCGGTCGCCGATGTTTTCAAAAGGGAGCCCTGGATTGCACTGAGCTGCGCGCTTCCAGCGAAGGCCTGCGAGGTGCCGGGTAGCTGCCCTGCATCCGCGGTTTCATAACCGATCAGAGCGGCCTGACTTGATGCCGCACCCAACATCAGCAGGACCGCGCCGGCGATACTGGCTAGCGACTTTTTCATCCTGAAATTATTTTTTTTCATTTTTTATTTACCTGTGTAGAGATAAGGGAAGTGGATCACTCTCTGACTTCTGTTACGGCACCTGTTGTTATGACTGTTGCCATGTCTGTTATTGAATGGAAATGAACCTGTTGACGCATGAAAATATTAATTTCCATAGCAGAGCTTATGCAAAAATCGTACCAATCTAAATTTTAAATTTAGATAAAAAGACAAGTATTTGTTTTTATTCCCTTATTTTTAATTAGGTGAAATTGGGCATTAATGACGTGTCGAAATATGTAAAATTGCTCGACAAATGGCGGCCTGGTAGCGACCAAATCGGGCCTCAGGCAACGCGCAGACAAGAGCCGGAAAAAGACAGGTATGACAGAGAGGTATGACAAAGTCCGGAAAGAAAAATCAATGGAATTTTTTGCTTTTTAGAAAATAGACGATCACCCGGCCTCATCCGCCAAATTGATCCAGGGGAGATCGCGCGTTTGTTTCGCTGGCTATGGTCTGGCCATGGCCCAAGCTAATCACAAGGGCTCTAAAAGTGGCAGGATGCTGCCTGCATCAGACGCGCGGCATAGCGCAAGCTAAGCCAACTGAAGAGTGATAGAAATGCCTGTCAGCAATTTTAACTGCAGGCCCGCCACACTATGGGATACTGTGGGTCAATTAAAACTTTTTTCTGCGACCTGACTCATGAACAATTTTTGGCCCCATTCCGGCTTTCACCTGGCACTACGCAATGCCGATAATCAATTGCTGATCACTGACGACCTGCTGCGCGCCTGGTGGTCACGTCCCGAAGTTGCCCCCGTCAATGAATCCTGCCCGGCAGAACTGGCCTTGCATGCGAGCTTGCTGGAGACACCGCAACGCGTGGTGACGCCGTCCGACATCGCCGCGCTACAAGATACTGACGCGCAGGAAAACTACGGCGTCATGCTGGCCTTTCGCGACAGGCTGATGGCGGCACCGACCCTGGAAGCGGCCTATCTTTCTATTTTTCGTAGCGGCGACGTGACCGTACCACCGCTCTTCATCGACCAACTGGTACAGATGATCGTTCGCAGTATTTTAGATGGTACAGAAGATGCGCTTCTGGCGCGCTCGGCTGAACTTTTTTTCCGGTCACAAAAAGCGGCGTTGGAGAATGGCAGTGTCATGCTGGCCGATGCCGACACCGTTGAGCTGCATGCCACCGGCAGTAACTATGGCGACCTGGGGCGTTTTTTGGTGGAATCAAAATCCAAACCGCGCCGGGTTGAACTCGATGTTCTTCACGATGACAATGGGGAACGCTACTGGGCGCGAGATGAAGCCTACGACACTGTCTTGTCATTCCAGCAGAATGGTGCCGGACTGGTCGCCTTTTGCCAACTGATCGAGCGATGGATACACCATTTTTACAATGTCGATGTCAAGGTTGAACCGGTACCGAAAATCGAGGACAAGAAATGGGCCTGGCATATCGGTCTCGATGCACAGGCCAATGCCATTCTCAATGATCTCTACCATGGCGAGAGTCTCAGCAGAGACCGCAACCACCGCATCCTCTCGCTGTTCCGGATGACGTTTAATGATCCTTCCGTGGTCCGGCCAGACGTTGCCGGAAAACCGGTGTATCTGGCCTGCGCCATGAATGAGCAGGAAATACTGCGTATCAAACCGCAAAATTTACTGCTCAATTTACCGCTGGCCTCTATTTCCTGAGCAGGCCAACAAGCCTTCAGGGACGTGCAAGGAAGGAAATCGAGTACACCAACAAATGAAAAATCGCGTGAGTCGTGAATGACTCAGGCGATCTGGGTCATTTGCGTCAGCTCGATGGTCGTGATTGCCATCACCGACTTGACCAGAGCCTGAAAATGCGGCGAGCGTTCATGGAGCTTTAATGCCTCAGTACCGCTCCACTCTTCGAACATCACAAAGTGACCCGCTACCGCATTATTTAAGTGGAGATCATAACGGAGGCATCCGGCTTCAAGGCGGCTGGCAGGAACAACCAGTTCGAGTGCCTCGCGCACTGTATTTTCATGGCCAGGTTTTGCAATAATGGTAGCAACCACGCGTAGTACATTGTTCATCTGCAGCCTTTGTGTGTAAAAAGAAATAATGATACCGGTTCAGACCGGTAAATAAGTCATCTTTGTGGAAAAAATAACTTTAAAAACGTGTACTGTTGTACCACGACAGTACATGAGATAAAACGACGCCTGACCTACTCTGACCTACTCTGAGTGAGCAGAACAGGCGCCACATTCAGACCCTGATCACTGGCAGATCGAGCCACTCATCCAGCCAAAACCAGTACAGTAATAACACAAACAAGGGCAATGCCAGACCAGCTCAGTGTGTGGGTGCCGGAGCGGCGTCGATTTTCACCCGGAACAAGCCGTAGGGTTTTTCCCGCAGGTCTTTGCCAGAGTTGAAAACGGCTTGCCGTTGCAGTTGGTTTGCGATGAAATACAGGTAGCCGTCTGGCCCGATGGAGAGCGTATCTGGCCAGAGTATGCGTGGATCATGGGCTAAGGTGGTCCAGGATCCGTCAGGCAAACGCTTCTTGATACTGTTATGTTCGTAGTCACTGGCATACACGGCGCCACTGGCGTCTGCCTCCAGACCGTCGGAGGCACCTTTTTCACCAAGATCGCGAACCGCTGCAGACAGCATTGTTCCGGTACCATCCGGGTCACGCAGCATTGCGGTAGAAATAGCGAACAAATGTCGCGACGACAGCGCGCTGTAATACAGGGTTGCGCCGTCAGGCGAGAGCGCGATACCGTCCGAGGCGACCGAAAATGGACTGCTCTTGCCATCGGCGCCACGCACCCGCAGGTTACGTCCTTCGACGACAGCGGCAAAGGCCGGGTCCGCCGATGTAGAACGGTCGCCGCTCAACTTACGTTCGCCGCGCCCGGTTGCCAGGTCCAGCACAATAATCCCGCCCGGACCACTTTGCGAGGAATCGGTGACATAGGCCACGCCTTCTTTGCCCTGCCGGAAATCGAAGCGTACATCATTGACGTAGGTAGTGGGCAAAATGACGTTGGCGGGAAAGACGACCGTCTTGACGATACGGTTCGTCTTGAGATCAATGGCAACGAGCTTGGCACCACCCGGATGCGGAGTGGCGAAACCTGGTGCGGCAGTGTCGAGTACCCAGAGGTGGCCACGTCCGTCGGCCACGACACTTTGAACGCTGATAAAACTGCCGGCGGGGTCGTCAAGGTTTGCCTTGTTCACTTGCAGGTCCGGATAAGCCACCAGCTTGCCATTGCGAATTTCTCCTACCGTAAAAGGCACATCGTCGCCCCAGCGCGGGAAGTTGACGAAAATACGTCCTGTTTCAGTGACGGTGGTGCCGGTTGGCATCGCTGCATAAAAGGAAAAGACGTGTTCAAGTGTCCCAATGGTGCGTTCGGCCGGAGCCTTGGCCAAGGCGGCCGATGCCGCCAGTACAGCAGGTACAGAAGATACCGTCAGCAAGATGCTCACGGCCATCGCCGTTAATCGGGGGGTGCGTTTCATATAAAATTCTCCGGCATGGAAGCGTCAGGCGATTCCAGAAAAGTGGCTTGCAATATAACGGACAGGAAATGTCATCCGCGCTGCCGAAGTATCCCCCATTCAACCCATCATCACAATTATTGCCCAGAAATGAGCAAAACATCGCCTCCAGCCTGCCCATAAAGCTGAAGTTCAGGTTCAGGTTCAGGTTCAGGTTCCGCCGCTGCAGTTCAGAACAAAAATATCAGGCCATCAAACAATCAGGCAAGTGCGAGAAGCCCGATAAGAACGGGAATCGAGACCCTGTTCTTGGCAGCGCAGGCGACTAAAATGCGAAAAAATTAAAATACTAAAATGATCAGGGTCAAAATTGACGTATCCTTGTCGTATCGGAAACGTCAGCGGGCGCTCAAATAACACCGGGCTACCCAAACAGCGTGTTTTCGATTACTCTCGCGGCCCATTGGTTTCCAAAAGAAATCAATGAATCGCAAACGCAGCGCAGTACCAGCAGTTACCAGCAGCCGATGACCGAGGCTTACCCGCCCCTGTTATCAAGATCAACGTAGTTAACGCCAACAACGTGACAAAACGCATATTATCCTTGTGCGAGAAAGAAAACCATGAGCCACTATGAGCCTCTTCGATTACATGTGCCCGAGCCTACCGGCCGGCCGGGACAAGCAACCGATTTTTCCTATTTACTACTCTCGCCCGCAGGCGAAGTCCGCAAACCCCCTATCGATGTTTTACCGACGGATACCCGTGATCTCGCCTATTCGCTGATACGCGTGCTCGATGACGACGGCAACGCGGTCGGGCCCTGGGCACCCGAACTTGATATCGAGACCATGCGCTTTGGCTTGCGCGCGATGCTCAAGACGCGGGTGTTCGACGCCCGTATGCTTATCGCCCAGCGACAAAAGAAAATGTCTTTTTACATGCAGTCCCTCGGCGAAGAGGCGATCGGCACAGCGCAGGCCATGGCACTCAATATCGACGACATGTGTTTTCCGACCTATCGTCAGCAAAGCATCTTGATGGCGCGCGAGGTACCTTTGCCGGGGCTGATCTGCCAGCTGATGTCCAACGAGCGCGATCCGCTCAAGGGCCGGCAGTTACCGGTCATGTACTCGATCCGCGATGCCGGATTTTTTTCAATTTCGGGCAATCTGGCAACCCAATATATTCAGGCGGTTGGCTGGGCGATGGCCTCAGCCATCAAGGGAGACACCAAAATTGCGTCGGCATGGATAGGCGATGGTGCAACCGCAGAAGCGGACTTTGATACCGCCCTCACTTTTGCCCATGTATACCAGGCACCGGTGATTCTTAACGTCGTCAATAACCAGTGGGCGATTTCCACCTTTCAGGCCATCGCCGGCGGTGAAAACTCGACCTTTGCGGCACGCGGCGTAGGCTGCGGCATTGCCTCCTTACGCGTTGATGGCAATGATTTCCTGGCAGTCTACGCAGCCTCCCAATGGGCCGCCGAGCGCGCCCGCAGCAACATGGGTCCGGCATTGATTGAATGGGTCACTTACCGCGCCGGTCCCCATTCGACCTCGGACGATCCTTCCAAATACCGTCCCGCAGACGATGCCACGCATTTTCCGCTGGGTGATCCGATCGCCCGCTTGAAAAAGCATTTGATCACCCTCGGTGCCTGGTCAGAGCAAGAACATGAAAACACGCTGAAAGAGCTCGAAGCCTTTGTGATTGCTGCGCAAAAAGAAGCGGAGCAATTCGGCAGCATGGCCAGTGGCCACGTTTTTAGCCCGTCCGAGATGTTTGAGGATATTTACGAACACATGCCGGAGCACTTACGCCAGCAACGCCAGCAATCGGGGATCTGATCATGAGCGAAAACACTTCTACACGTGGTAAAACCACGCCCATGAGCATGATCCAAGCGCTGCGCTCGGCGATGGATGTGATGCTGGAACGCGACGATAATGTCGTGGTATTTGGCCAGGATGTCGGTTACTTTGGTGGCGTGTTCCGCTGCACCGAAGGGCTGCAAAAAAAATACGGCAAGCGGCGCGTCTTTGATGCGCCTATTTCTGAAGGTGGTATCGTCGGTGCCGCCATCGGTATGGGGGCCTATGGCTTGCGCCCGGTTATCGAGATTCAATTTGCCGATTACATCTATCCGGCCTATGACCAGATTGTCTCTGAAGCGGCGCGTTTGCGCTTTCGTTCAGCCGGTGATTTTACGGCTCCTTTAACAATACGCACGCCGTGTGGCGGAGGAATCTATGGCGGACAGACCCATAGCCAGAGTCCCGAGGCGCTATTTACCCATGTCAGTGGCCTGCGTACGGTCATGCCATCAAATCCCTATGATGCCAAAGGCTTGCTGATCGCCTCAATAGAAAATAATGACCCGGTCATTTTTCTAGAGCCTAAACGCATTTATAACGGTCCTTTTAATGGTCATCACGACCAGCCGGTAGTGCCCTGGTCGAAACACGCCATGGGTGAAGTGCCCGAAGGGTATTACACGGTGCCGCTGGAATCGGCCGCAGTGTTTCGCCCCGGTGATGACGTGACCGTACTCACCTACGGCACCATGGTCTGGGTCTGCGAAGCGGCGGCAAATGAAAGTGGTATCGATGCCGAGATTATCGATTTGCGCAGCCTGTGGCCACTCGATTTACCGACCATTTTAGCCTCGGTCAAAAAGACCGGCCGCTGTGTGGTGGTGCACGAAGCGACGCGTACCAGCGGTTTTGGCGCTGAACTGACCGCACTGGTGCAGGAGCACTGCTTCTACCATCTTGAAGCGCCGATCGAGCGTGTGGCAGGCTGGGATACGCCTTATCCGCACGCTCAGGAGTGGGCTTATTTCCCCGGACCCGAGCGGGTCGCGGCGGCATTCAAACGTACGATGGAGAAATAATATGGGTATTTACGTCATCAAGATGCCGGATATCGGTGAAGGCATTGCAGAAGTTGAGTTGGTCGCCTGGAACGTGCAAGTGGGCGACACAGTGAGTGAAGACCAGATTCTGGCCGATGTCATGACCGACAAGGCCACTATCGAAATCCCGTCACCGGTGATCGGCAAAGTGCTGGCGCTGGGCGGCGCAGCAGGACAGGTCATGGCGGTTGGCTCCGAGCTGATCCGCATTGAAGTTGAAGGTGCGGGTAATGTGACTGCGGTGACCGCGGGTGCAGTAGCAGCAGCGGCTCCGGCAAAAACGGCAGCAGCGCTGGCAGCACCAGAAAAAGTTACAGCGACCACAGCAACTCCGGTAGTTGAAGTAGCTACTGTGCCTACGGCGCCTGCTGCTAAAACACTTACGCCGGCACCGGCTGCAGCCGTCGCTAAACCAGCCAGTGCCAGCGCTAAAACAGTCGCTTCAGGCGCCATAAGGCAAGCGGGTGAAAAGCCAATGGCCTCGCCCGCCGTCAGAAAACGCGCCTGGGACCTGGGTATAGATCTGCAATACGTTACCGGTAGCGCTGCTGCGGGACGAATCACGCAAGACGATCTGGATGCCTACGTCGCACGCGGCGACAGCCCGCAGGCTGGCGGCGCTGCAGAGAGTCGTTACCGTGAATTGCATGACGAGCAGGCGATACCGGTCATCGGCCTGCGCCGCAAGATCGCGCAAAAAATGCAAGACACCAAACGCCGTATTCCGCATTTCTCGTATGTCGAAGAAATTGACGTCACTGAGCTCGAAGCCTTGCGCACCGAGCTCAACAACCGCTGGGGTAAAGAGCGCGGCCGCATCAGTTTGTTACCTCTTTTAATGCGTGCAGTGGTATTGGCGGTACGCGATTTTCCGCAAATCAATGCGCGCTTTGATGACGATGCCGGTATCGTGACACGCCATGCAGCGGTCCATCTGGGCATCGCCGCCCAGACCGAAAACGGCCTGATGGTGCCGGTGATACGCCATGCCGAGGCGCGCGATCTGTGGTCCTGCGCCAGCGAAATGGCAAGACTGGCCGAAGCGGCGCGCACCGGCAAAGCCGCGCGTGAAGAACTCTCCGGTTCCACCATCACCATTTCCAGTCTTGGTGCACTCGGCGGCATCGTCTCTACGCCGGTCATCAACCACCCGGAAGTGGCAATTGTCGGCGTCAACAAGATGGTCGAGCGGCCTATGGTACGCAATGGTCAGGTCGTGATCCGCAAGATGATGAACCTGTCTTCGTCATTTGACCACCGTGTCGTCGATGGCATGGATGCCGCTGAATTCATCCAGACCGTACGCCGCTATCTCGAGTGCCCGGCTACCTTATTTATCGAGTAACTATGAATACAACACCTGCATCCACCATCATCTCCACCACTTTACTGGTCATCGGCGGCGGCCCTGGCGGCTATATTGCCGCCATTCGCGCTGCACAACTGGGTATTGCCACCACGCTCATCGAAGGCGAGCAGCTCGGTGGTACGTGCCTCAATATTGGCTGTATCCCGTCCAAGGCATTGATCCACGCTGCTGAAGAATTTGAAAAAACGCGTCATTACGCCAGCGGCTCTGCATTGGGAATTACGGTGCAAGCCCCGAGCATTGACATTGCCCAAACCATCCTCTGGAAAGACGGCATCGTCAGCAAACTGACCGGTGGTGTCGCGGCCTTGCTGAAAAAAAATGGCGTACAGGTCATGCAAGGCCGGGCCATCATCGTCGATGGTAAAACCGTCGAGATCCAACAGCAAGGTGTGCCGGATCAGCGCATCGTTTGCCAGCATTTATTGCTGGCCACCGGCTCGTTGGCAGTCGAACTACCCGGCATGCCTTTTGGCGGCAACGTGATCAGTTCCACCGAAGCGCTCTCGCCCGCCACTTTGCCAAAATCGCTGGTAGTGGTCGGCGGTGGCTACATCGGCCTTGAACTGGGCATCGCCTATCGCAAACTCGGTGCCGAGGTCAGTGTCGTGGAAGCCCTGAATCAGGTGCTGCCCGCCTACGATATGGAGCTCACTAAAGTGGTCGAGGTATCGCTGCAAAAACTCGGTATCAACTTGCATCTGGGCTGCACCGTGCAAGGACTCAATCAGGCCGGCGACGCGGTCGTCATCCGCAATGCACAAGGTGAAGCATCAGAACTCCCCGCCGATAAAGTGCTGGTCGCGGTCGGCCGTACGCCACGCACGCAAGGCTACGGTCTGGAAACTTTGATGCTTGACATGAACGGTCGCGCCGTCGGGATCGATGACCAGTGCCGCACTTCCATGCGCGACGTCTGGGCAATTGGCGATATCACTGGTGAGCCGATGCTGGCGCACCGCGCCATGGCGCAGGGTGAGATGGTGGCAGAAATCATCGCCGGCAAAAAACGCCACTTCATGCCAGCCTCCATCCCTGCTGTCTGTTTTACCGATCCCGAGATCGTCGTAGCCGGTCAGACGCCGGCAGAGGCGAAGGCGGCAGGCGTCGATTGCCTGACCGCGATGTTTCCGTTTGCCGCAAACGGCCGCGCCATGACGCTGGAGGCGACCGAAGGATTTGTGCGCGTCGTCGCCCGGCGCGACAACCACCTGATTGTCGGCTGGCAAGCGGTCGGCAAGAGTGTCTCTGAACTCAGCGCAGCGTTCGGCCAGTCACTTGAGATGGGCGCCACGCTGGAAGACATCGCCGGCACGATACACGCCCATCCAACGCTGGGTGAAGCGGTGCAGGAAGCGGCGATGCGGGCGCTGGGACATGCGCTGCATATTTAAAGGCAAGTGAAGCATTTACAGCAGGCGCAGCACGTGCCCGCTGTAATTTGTAACGAGGCAGATCTGGGTACATTGCCCGCACCAAACGAAAAAATACGCCCCCCGGCTCACGCAATTGGCGGCGTCTAATTCCCGAATTGTCAAATTCCCCCACGTAGTAGAAAAATGCTGTGATATCCCGCTCTACCGTGACCGCCCATTCCTGCGTCACGCAGTCTGAAAACACTGGCGCCTGGCGCGTATAGGAGATTGGACGCCTCAGGTTTCCCTTTATTGACCTTGGCCTACCTGCACCAGAGAGCACAACGGGCAAGATGAAAGGCGGGCCGTTGTTGAAACGTGATGGTTCACTTTTACACGCCAGGTTGCCACCGCGACGGTGTCCATAACGGCGTCCCCCATTGTTTGAACGCCAGATCACGTTTCCCTGGATCAGGTCTTACTTGATAATTATCATGCAACCCCCTTAATTTATTAATTATCATTCAACTCTTAGCTAAGCTTAAAGCCCTGATTTCCCCAGGCTAGTGGGTAAACAGACACAGTTGCATCTAGTCATTTTCCCACGCCGATTCACTTTCTGAGGAAATTAAAATGAAGCATTTAATAACATGGAGCCTTGCCGTCGTCGCTGCAGGCGTAATAAGCGCTTGCGGAGGTAGTTCGTCCGTATCCACAACGCAATTGCGCGCCATACACGCCTCTGCCGATGCACCCAACGTCGACATCCTGGTGGGTGGCGCCAAGGTGCTCACGAATGTGCCCTACAAAACCGCTTCAGGGTTTCTCACGATCAATAGCGGAACCACCCGCGTTCAAGTCAATCCCACAGGGTCTGCTACCAGCGTCATTGATGTGTCGCCAATGCTTGAGGCAAATCTGCAATATTCTGCAGTGGTGGTAGGTTCGGCGGCAGCATCCGCGCCCGCGGGTCAGAAGATCACTGCGGTTCTGGTGGCCGACCCGGGTAATGCTCCTGCCTCTGGCAGCGTCAAGATTCGTGTCATTCATGGTGCGCAGGCAATACCTGCGGTGGATATTTATGTGACTGCGCCTGGCGCTGTGCTACCTGTTGCACCCACGATTTCCAATCTTGCCTTTACCGGCACTGCCC
>CANIFC010000021.1 GCA_947466695.1 Oxalobacteraceae bacterium
CTTTATGCTCTACGATTAAGGCATCACCCAGGCTGCGTTGTTTGATATTTTTCCACGCCATGATCGCTACTCTTAAAATTTATCCTGTTGCTATTATCTCATTTGACGTAAACACCTTGCTTGGCTTTTTATCGTGCAAAGGTCTCAATTAGCTAAAAATTGAAAAGTTAAGTCTTTAAAATCGGAAGTTTAGTAATCTGGTGAATTGTGGCTATGTGTGGACGATTGGCGCAAACAAAGTCGGTAAGATATTATTCAAATGAACTTAGTGTGACAGCTCGTGACGAGTTTGAAGATTTGGATACGCCGACAGGCAACTACAACGCGGCTCCTGGCGCGAAGCATCTCATTTTCAGACTTGATGAGGCCGGAACATTGTCACCAGAAAATGTCATCTGGCATTGGCTCTCTTCCTGGGCAAAAGAAAAGGGTATGCCACCTCAAAGCAACGCAAAACTTGAAAAATTGCTTGGTGGCTTCTATCGTAGCTTAATGAAAACAGGGAGAATCATCGTGCCTGCCGACGGGTGGTACGAATGGACCGGTGATAAGAAAGATCGATTACCTTGGTACATCAAATCCAAGGAGGATCGTCCATTATTCTTAGCCGCTCTCACGAATCATTTTCCAGACCAGCAAGATCCAGAAGGCGCGGGATTTGTTATTGTCACCAATGAATCGGCTGGTGGTATGGTCGATATTCATGACCGCAGACCAGTCGTATTAACGCCAGAGGACGCATTGGCCTGGATGGATACGTCATTCAGCTATCAACAAGCAGAAAGTGTCGCCAGAGAGGGTTGCTTGCCTTCAGACGCATTTGAATGGTTTCGCGTGAGTAAGGACGTCAATGGTCAAAAATTTCATGATGCACATTTAATCGAGCCTATTGCATCGGTGGAGAGTTTTCCCATCCAACCCGGCATAGCCAAGATTGTGCAAACCTAACGGTCTTACTGTCTAAAAGTTTTCGCTCATATCCGGTCAGAACAAATCGTTCTTCATTTACCCACGTCAACACGGGATCATGCAAGGTGTCGGCGACGCTACCTTCGCTTGCATTCAAGAACATAGCAATTTTGCTGAGTTTATTTAACCCTTGGTTTGATGTATCCATCATCGACAGTACACCCTTAGCCTGGTAATCGTAACGCTCTAAAAACTCTCTTTTCGATGTTTCAACGCCATCGATATACATCCGGCTCATGCGAATTTTCATAATGCATGCCTTACGCCGTATTTGTCGTTAACTTACGAATAACGCCGGTCACTACCGCCCAGACATGCATATTTTCCGTATCAGTTTGGCGCATCAATCGATATTGATTTTCATTGGCGGAAATAATCAAATCTCCATTGGTGGCGATGAGATCGGTATCCACCAATAAACTATCTCCGTGCACGATGCCGTCCGGCAAAAAATCATTTGTAGTTACTTCAAAGATAAATGACGTCGCGCCTGAGCGACCAATCAAAAAACTATTGATATCAATAGCACCCCTGGCAAATGCATGCACCCCATATTCGCCAAGAAGTGGAATTTTATTTACATGACTGTTTTTCGCAATTGTGAAGGGCCGGGCATTGAGGTCTTGTTTCATAGGACGTCACTTTAAAATACTGTATATATGATCAGTATAATACGAAATTTTATAGCCTGAACTAAAACTTTGGTATTTGAGTGTTTGTAGGTAACCGGTTCTTGAACGGCATTGTATCTATCGGATCTTCAAGCCAGCACAATCTCCTCCGAATTCAACAACACGGAGCAAGACATGAACAAGCAGGAGTTCCAAACATCGAAAGAAGCGACCTGGCGTAATCACCTGGCTCGGCATGCTGCGAACGGCAAAAGCATCGCCGGCTTCTGCCGGGATGAGGCGATCTCGCAGGCCAACTTCCACATCTGGCGCACCAAACTGGCGAACGGCACCAACGAACGTGCCGCTGCGCCAACGCTAGCATCCACGTTCATCGATCTCGGTGGCGACGCCGTGTTGACGATCACGAGACGCTGATGTTCTTCCCCCGAGGGCCAGGTTCGCGTCTTCCTATACGGCCATCCGGTGAGCATGCGCTAGTCCTTCGACGGCCTGTACGCGTTGGCCAGGCACGTCATGTTGCAGGACCCATTGTCGGGCAATTTGTTCGCGTTTATCAACCGGCACGTCACGCAGATAAAGGTCCTGTATTTTGACTGGACCGGGCGGTACGTCTGGACCAAGAAAGAATTGGTTGTTCAGTTGGACGGAACTGGGCGCAAAGCATATCGGCATCGTGCAAAGCCTGCTGGCCACTTGCCGGCTGCATGACATTAAGCCCTACGACTACTTCGTCGATGTCCTGCAGCACGTCGTCCAGCACTCGGCATCGCTGGTGCACCAGCTCACACCGCGCATTTGGAAGCAGATGTTTGCCACCAACCTTTTACGGTCCGATTTGCATGACCTTGCCGGGCGGCGTATACACGCCGGCGGATGACCATTTACGAAAAAACGGCATGATCTGGCATTTACAGGAAATATCAGAATAGATGACTGGCAAAATTTTGATGCAGAATTGTTTGATGCAGAACTGGGCTGAAGCACGGTGCTTCCTGAGCTTGGGTTAAGGTAAATATATTTCTTGAAAAGAACATAACTACTATCACAGCATGTAAATTCCGTACAACTAAAGCCGTGCCAACTTACAACATGATGGAATGTTAGAACTGCACCCCGGCTTTCCCTGTTTGTCCAAGTGGTTTCACCGGACGTTTACCCTGATCTTTTTCGGAATAGGACACATCCCATACGGAGCAATTGCTTCGCCTTGTCGGCCTACGTAAAGATGGCGCCTTACCAGGTGAGCACAGGCTGTGTAAGCAACTCTCTCTCCATGTCGAAAAATTTTACAACTGACGGTCGTCAGAAACGACTATCAGGCGTAAGTAATTGAAAAGACGAGATAATTTTTTCTGGCACACCAATTGCTTTTAGTAAAAGTAGCTGCGTTAACTGGTCGCGTGGCAAAAAAAGTAACTAAAATCAAGAAAATATCACAATGAACATATTGAAAAGCTGGGCGGCTGCAGTCGTCATGGTGGCCCTGGCGAGTACAGCGCAGGCATCGTTGATTAACCGCGGTAATGGCATGATCTACGACACCGTGGAAAACATCACCTGGCTGGCGGACATGAACTACGCCAAGACCAGTGGCTACGACAGCGACGGGTTGATGACCTGGGCTGAGGCCGGGACCTGGGCGAACAACCTGGTCTACGGCGGCTTCAGCGATTGGCGCTTACCGACGATCGACACGATTTCTTACAATGGCACAAATGGTGAGTTGAGCCATCTTTTCATCACTGACTTGGGCAACCAGCTTGGTCAATCCGCGCTGTCCCAGACGGGCGACACGGCTGCTCAGATCGCCAACCTGGCTATGTTCAGCAACGTGCAGTCCTACTTCTACTGGTCCGGTGCGGAGTACGCGCCGAGTCTGAGCGATGCGTGGTACTACCGCACCGGCGGCGGCGGCCAGGACTTCGTCGTCAAGAGCTTTGGGTTGTATGCCGTGGCTGTGCGCCCCGGAGATGTGGCCGCCGATGTGCCGGAGCCACAGACGCTGGCACTCGCTCTGCTGGCGTTAGGCGCCATGGCGCTGGTGCGGCGGCGGCAGCCGGGTTGACGCTCAGGTGCTTCGGGCCCTTCTTGAGGATTTTGAAGTCGGGTCGGTGGCCGAGTCCGCTCTTAAATTTAAAGTGACCACCGGCATTGGCTCGCATTGAAGACCAGGCTCGAAAACCTTTTACTTCGATTACTCGGCCGCGTTCCCGACACGCTTCCAAAGCAAGCTAAAGTGGGACGCTACCAGGGCAACTTATTGATACCGTTGTATTTTGATAGCTTAGCTTAGTGTCTTCGTGAGGCAGAATGAACCGTTGGAATTACTTTGCAATCAGTTGCATAAATGGAAGAGTTCTTGGGGGAGTCTTCGGCATGGTACGCGTTGTGATACTTGCCGCAGACTGTCTTTTAAACATCCATCCCGGAAAAACGTGAAAATTTACAGAATGGCTAATGCATGGATATCGATTATTTTGTGTGAAGCTGTTCTAGCAATTTGCGCCGCAGCTCATCTCGTATGATTCAAGCTTCTCACTTACCAAATTGGTAATATCTTTTTAATATTGAAAATAATCGATCAAAAACTGTAAGTATCTATTCGTGGAGACACGACGGATATGTGCTCTGGTCGAACTGAGCGCAAACTTGCGCTTAATGACTTTTTGTTCATATTTGGAATAATTATGTGTTTTTTAGCATAATTACAATTTCATACATCTCGCACAACAACATCGCCGCTTCTAGCTAGTGCGATGATTCTGGTTGCGCGTGGAGTCTGTCGGTCCTCCTGACTGGCAGAATCGAACGCTTTTACGGCGTCATCAAATCTACCAAGTTGCCGGAGTAATTCAGTTTTTTCGATGATACTAGTAATAGTGCCATTTTCATGAAGGGCAAGCAGCGCCAGTCGATTTTCAGTTGCCCAGGCATCAGTTAGTAACGCCACAGGGCGACACGGAATACCATCACTTCTCAACCGCAAATGGTCGCTACTAAATTGCCATACTGTACGGCGTGTAGTGATTTCCCACTCTTTGGTTAGCGTGGAGGTGTCATGCAGGAGTATCAGCCAATCGGAATAATCAGGTCTCATGGCATGCGGGGCTTCTTTCATTAAAATTGGAATGTTGTTCCAGTCTTCCTGCCCGGCTATTTTTTTCTCCTTGTCTCCCGTTAACTTCGCATACCAGATTTCGGACCGGCTCATTGGCCGGGGCTTCAAAGGAAGATAGCCGAGTTCTTTTGCATCGCTTTTCCAAAAGCTTTTTTGACATAAAGGACAGCGCATAAGAGAAATGAACATGCTGTAGGTATCTATGTCAGTTTTACCGTCAGTCCAGGATCGTACGGTCCGATAGCTAAATGAGGCCAACTGGCTTTTGAGTAGATGTCCATCGCAGTGCGGACAGGCTATTACCATGGGAGAGGCGAATCGTGTCATTGGATGCAGGTGTAGTAGCTAGGTTTAATAACGCGTGTTTTTTGATTGTTGAGAATTGAATTCAAGGATGTTCTCTCTAAGCAGATTTCAACGCATCCGTAATCCGCACCAGTGCCTCTTTTGCACCGAGCGCAATGCTGATATCGCGGTGCAAACCCACCTGGCTTTCAGACGGATTAATGCGGATGAGTGGGCAATTGAGTTCTTCGCCGAAATGACGGGCACTTGGTATCGCTGTGCCAGCGCCAATCTCGATGACTACCGGGAGTGATGCGCGGGCGAACCAGGTTAGTAGGCTTGATTCGGATTGCGCGTATCGCTGCCCCTCAAAATCCCAATCACTGAACATCAAAATATTCGGCCGTGCCAGGCCACCGCAGCTAGAGCAAGTTGGTAACGGCGAAGTCAGTCTGCAATTAGCTACATCGACGATGGGTTGAAAATCAACGGCTGACCAGGCTTCTTGCCCGCATTGATCCATGCATTGCAACCTGTGAATAGAACCGTGACATTGCGTGACATGCTCAGGCTTAAACCCGGCTTTCTGAAACTGTCCATCGATATTACTGGTGAAATGGCGCAAACCCAGTGGCATTTGTTTTGCCAGCGCCAGCAAGCGTTGAAAGCCTTCATGCGGAATGGTATCTCGGTAGAGCTGCAAGCGATGGCCATAAAAGCCCCAGGCTAATTCTGGATTCTGCTGAAATGCTTTGGGGTTGGCAATCTGGGTGAAGTTGATACCCACTTTGCCGAGCGCAGGATACGTGTTCCAGAAGCCGTTTTCGCCCCGGAAATCTGGCAAGCCTGAATCGATGCCTATCCCAGCGCCGGAGGTGATGATTAAGGCGTCCGCGTCAGCGATAAGGTCTGCTGCTGCTTGGACCGCACTTTCATTGTGTAATTCTTGCTTATCTATGCCAGACAAAGTGAGAGGTCCTTATAGGTGATCATGTTGGGAGTCGATTCTGTTAATGTGGCCGTGAACACATACAACTGTTTCCTGTTTTTTGCCCTACATTCAATGAGACATGATTTTTAAGTCTTCGAATTATCACACCATTTATAGCTTGATTCACTTGGCTTTCCGCATACTACCCAAGGTAGATGCTTCAATTCTATAGGCATTATGTTGCCCATGGAGTAATATCATCCATATAACAACATGGCTGTGATGCCAGGTTCGCCCTTGCTCTCTTGCAAGCCCAGCCGCAAACCGCTCATAGCCTGGCTGTCAACACCCCTATTTCTGCTTTAACTAAGAACACGCTATGACTCAAACTTCCAATAACCTCGCCTCTGATTCCTGGGCGATTGCCGATTTACTTCGTGGGGACTTCAAGCAAAGCCAGTATGGCCGCATCATTTTGCCGTTTTGTCTGTTACGCCGTCTTGAATGTGTGCTGGAGGCGAGTAAAGACGCGGTGCTGGTCAAGCAGCAAGAAATACAGGCGATGCATCTGCCGGAAGAGGCGCACGAAAAAATGCTCTTGCGTGCTACCGGTGGCTTGTCGTTTTTCAATACCTCCAGGATGGATCTCTCCAAGCTGGGTGAAACCGGCATCAAGGCCAACCTGGAAAGCTATATCCAAAGCTTTTCCAAAGACGCCCGCCAGATATTTGAATACTTTAATTTTGCCGAATTCATCGGCCAGTTGAATGATGCCAACCTGCTTTACAAAGTCGTGCAAAAGGTTCGCACCATTGATCTCAGCCCCAAGGCAGTGTCGAATCACGATATGGGTTTGGTGTTTGAAGAACTGATCCGCCGCTTTGCTGAAGGCTCCAACGAGACTGCCGGTGAACACTTCACCCCACGCGACATCGTGCGCCTGACGACTTCGCTGGTGTTTATGGAAGACGATGATGCGCTGACCAAGCCGGGCATTATCCGCACCATCTACGACCCTACAGCCGGTACGGGAGGCTTCTTGTCGTCCGGGATGGAATATGTGCACGAGCTGAATCCGGAAGCGGTCATGCGTGCCTATGGCCAGGAACTTAATCCTGAAAGCTATGCCATCTGTAAAGCCGATATGCTCATCAAGGGCCAAGAGGTGAGCAACATCAAGCTCGGTAATACGCTCTCGAACGATCAACTATATGCCACCAAATTTGATTACATGCTATCGAATCCGCCGTTTGGGGTGGACTGGAAAAAGATCGAGCAAGAGATCAATGATGAACGCAGCCAAAAAGGCTTTGACGGTCGCTTTGGTGCAGGCTTGCCACGGGTGTCGGATGGTTCGCTGCTGTTCCTGCTGCACCTGATCAGCAAGCTGCGCGACGCCAGCGATGGCGGTGCCCGTATCGGTATTATTCTCAATGGCTCACCCTTGTTCACCGGCGGTGCCGGTTCGGGTGAATCGGAAATCCGCCGCTATATTCTGGAAGCTGATTTATTAGAGGCCATCGTCGCGCTGCCTACCGACATGTTCTACAACACCGGCATCTCGACCTATGTCTGGGTGCTGTCAAATAAAAAAGCCAAGGCACGCAAAGGCTTGGTGCAACTTATTAATGGCGTGAACCTGTGCGGCAAGATGCGCAAATCGCTGGGCAGCAAGCGTCATGTCATGGACGATGGCGACATCGCCACCATCACCAAATGCTTCGGTGATTTTGACGTGGTGGATGCGCGGGAACTCGATAAACCTGCCGAGCAAAAAAGTAATCGCGGCCGCCAGTCGGCCAATCCCAAGACTGAAGTGGCAAAAACCTTCGCCGCCAAAATCTTCAAAACCCACGAATTTGGCTACCGCCGCATCAGCATAGAACGCCCGCTGCGCATGTCTTACCAATTCAGCGATGAGCGTATCGCTGGCCTGCGTTTTGAGTCCGGTGCGCTCAACGCTGTCATGCAATGGGCGTTTGCCGAATATGCCGCAACCGATGACGCCAAATGGACCGACGCAGAGACTTGCGCCAGTTACGGCGACCTCAGTGCGCATCAGGAAGCCATCCGCCGTCACATCAAGCTGCACTTTGCCGATCTCAAGGAAAAGCAGATCAAAGACCTGCTGGACCGCGACACCTGGCAGAAGCAACGAGCCATCCTGAGCAAAGCCCGTCAACTGCAAGCGGCTATAAGCAGCACCCAGTTTAACGACATGAATGACTTCGATGACATCCTCGCCAAAGCTGCCAAAAATCTAGGACTCAGCCTTGACGCCAAAGACAAAAAAGCCATCGAAGTGGCCGTCAGTTGGAAGAACCCGGAGGCGCAAAAGGTCATCAAGAAAATCCACAAGGCCAAGGCCGACGCTATCTATGGCTTGTTTGTTGGTGAAGGCGAATACGCCGGAAAAGTCGTCGAATACAAAGCTGATAGCGACCTGCGCGATGCAGAAAATGTCGCGCTTGATCCTAGCCAAAGCGTCAATGCCATCAACGAAGCCTACTTCAAAAAAGAAGTGCAACCGCATGTGCCAGACGCCTGGATAGACGCCAGCAAAAAGGATGACAAAGACCAGCAAATCGGCATCGTTGGTTACGAGATCCCGTTCAACCGACATTTCTACCAATACCAGCCACCGCGCGATCTGGCCGAGATCGATGCCGATCTCGATGCCGTCAGCGCGGAGATCATGAAGCTACTGCAAGAGGTGCATTCATGAGCAAAACGACCGTGATAAAAACAGATCAGCCTGATTTTTCTGAAGTCGTGCATCTGATTACGGCAGCGCGTCAGCATGCCTACCAAGCCGTCAACACCACCTTGATTGAGTTGTACTGGCAAGTCGGCGCGTATATCAATAATAAAATCAAGGCGGCAGAATGGGGTGATGGCGTGGTGGATGCCTTAGCCCAACATTTGGCAATCACCCAGCCAAATTTGCAAGGCTTCACTCGCCGTAATCTGTTCCGTATGCGCCAGTTTTACGAAACTTATCAGAATGATCAAATTGTCTCACCACTGGTGAGACAATTGCCGTGGACGCACAATCTCACGATACTCAGCAGAAGCAAGCGCCCGGAAGAGCGTGAGTTCTACTTAAAAATGGCAGTGCAAGAAAAATGGTCTAGCCGTGAACTGGAACGGCAATTTACTACCGCTCTGTTTGAGCGCGTCATACTCAACCCTGTAAAAGTGTCAGCAGCGCTGACACAAACACACCCAGACGCCCTGAATGTCTTCAAAGACAGCTACGTCGTCGATTTTTTGAACCTGCCGCAAGAACATAGCGAGGCCGACTTGCATCAGGGTTTGCTGGGTAAGCTCAAGCATTTTTTGCTCGAACTAGGTCGCGACTTTTGTTTTGTCGGTAGCGAATTTCCTGTACAAGTCGGCAAGCAAGACTTCGCGCTCGACCTGTTATTTTTTCATCGTGGCTTAAATGCACTGGTGGCGATAGAACTCAAGGTTGACAAGTTCCAGCCAGAACACCTGGGCAAACTCAACTTCTACCTCGAAGCCCTAGACCGCGACCACCGCAAACCCCACGAAAACCCCGCCATCGGCGTGCTGCTGTGCGCCAGCAAAGACGATGAAGTGGTCGAATACGCGCTTAGCCGCAGCCTGTCACCCGCCATGATCGCCGAATACCAAACCCAGTTGCCCGATAAAAAACTGCTGCAAGCCAAATTGCATGAGTTTTATCTGCTGAATATCGCGCAGGGAGAGGGGCTATGAGTCGGTATAAGGCTTACGCGGAATATAAGGATTCTGGGGTTGAATGGTTTCAAAACATTCCATCTCATTGGACTCTTGCACCAATGCGCAGATCACTCTTGGAGCATAAACAGGGTTATTACACTACGGATGAATATGTAGATGAAGGCGTGAAGCTGGTTCGAATTACTGACTTGCGTGAATTCGGCAGTGTTGATTTTACAAATTGTCCGCAAGTTTCCGATACTGACGCAAGCCTCCGGAGCTTTGAATTAAAAAATGGCGACGTTGTTTTCGCAAGAACTGGTGGTGCGGGTTCATTTGGTGTGGTTCAGGGACTAAATGAAAGGGCTGTGTTCGCTTCGTACTTAATTCGGTTTAGGTTTCGTGAGGAAAAATTTATAAATGGATATTTGAAATTTATATTGGGAGCCGATTCTTTTCAGAAAGCTGTAAAGCAAAATATTCATGGCGGAGTTAATCAAAACATTCACGCTGAAGATATAAAAAACTCATATTTGGCGGAACCGCCGTTAAACGAGCAAGAAAAAATCGCCAACTTCCTCGACCACGAAACCGCCAGGATCGATATCCTGATAGCGAAGCAGCAAGGGCTGATCAAGCTGCTCAAAGAAAAACGGCAGGCAGTGATTAGTCATGCCGTCACCAAAGGCCTCAACCCCAACGCCCCAATGCGCGACTCGGGTGTGGAGTGGTTAGGCGACGTGCCGGCGCATTGGGAAGTCAGTAAATTTGGATATATTTCCATGGTCGTTCGAGGTGGATCGCCGCGCCCAGCAGGAGATCCGTTACTTTTTAATGGAGACTATTCTCCGTGGGTTACGGTTGCTGAGATTACCAAAGATGATGAAGTGTATTTGACTTCTACAGAGTCATTTCTAACCAAGTTGGGAAGTGAACAATGCAGAGTATTTTCAACGGGAACACTATTAATTTCGAATAGTGGTGCTACGTTGGGTGTGCCAAAAATTCTTACAATCGATGCAAATGCAAATGACGGTGTCGTAGGATTTGAGTGCTTAAGCCTGAATCATGAATTTGCTTATTTCTATTTATCGACGATTACAGATGATTTACGAGAGAGAATTAAACAAGGTTCAGGCCAGCCGAACTTAAATACTGACATTGTCAAAGCGATTTCGGTGCCAATTCCGCCAGCAAGTGAACTCAAACAAATTGTTGAATTTATTGTCCGTACAAGAGCGCAATTTAAATTGTTAAGCGAACAAGCAACAAAAGGAATTGAGTTACTACAAGAGCGTCGCACAGCCCTGATCTCCGCCGCCGTCACCGGAAAAATCGACGTACGTGATTGGCAGCCTGCACTTGCTCCTGAACTGGAAGAAGCAACCGAGTAAAGCCTGATTGCCCAGATAAACCCAAGCAAAAGAAAAACAAAGTCTATGAGTAAAGCAAACGAACTCACCTTCCAGAACGACATGATCCGCCAATTGCTGGCGAATGGCTGGTTGCTCGGTAAAGCGGAATATTACAACCGTGAGCTGGCGCTGTATCCGGAAGATGTGCTGGGTTTTATCAAAGACACGCAAGACGAGCAATGGCAAAAGTTTAGGTCGCTTTATTCGCATGACGCTGAACAGAAGTTTTTGGAACGGGTAGCGGCGCAACTGAATAAAGCCGACCCGAACGCGGCGAATAAAGAGATGCGCACCTTTGGCACGCTGGGCGTGTTGCGCCATGAATTACGCGATCGCAGCACGCGTTTTAGTTTGTGTCAGTTTGCGCCTGAACATGACTTGAACCCGGATACCCTCGCGCGATATCAGCAGAACCGCCTGCGCGTGGTGCCTGAGCTGGTGTATAGCCCTTGGGCGACGGCAGAGCACTTGGCCGAGACGGGCACGCAAGCCAAGGCATGGCGTATTGATCTGGTCTTGTTTGTCAATGGCATACCGGTTGCTACGCTGGAGCTGAAATCAGAATTTAAGCAGGCTGTGCATAACGCGATGAAGCAGTACCGCACCACACGCTTGCCGGTTGACCCGGTCACCAAAAAGCCGGAACCTTTGCTGAGCTTTAAGCGCGGTGCGCTGGTGCATTTTGCCGTGAGTCAGTACGAGGTATACATGGCGACGCGGCTGGAAGGGGATGCCACCTATTTTTTACCGTTCAATAAAGGCACGCTTGAGGGCGGTGCGGGTAATGATGCCCCCAAAGTGGTGACGCAGTACGCGACCGACTATCTGTGGAATGAAGTCTTGTTGCCGAAAAACCTACTGACGATTCTGGCGCGGTATGTGCATTTGCAGATCGAAGAAAAAGAAGACTGGGAAGGGCTTAAGTTCAAGAAAGAAAGCCTGATTTTTCCGCGCTATCACCAGTGGGATGTGGTCAATAAGCTCATCGCGGCGGCGCGTCTTGAGGGACCGGGGCAGAAGTATTTAATCCAGCACAGCGCCGGTTCGGGTAAATCCAATTCCATCGCCTGGGCCGCACATCAGCTCTCATCCTTGTATGACGACCAGGGCAATAAGCAATTTCATTCGGTGATTGTGGTGACCGACCGCACCGTGTTAGACGCGCAGTTGCAAGACACCATCGCCCAGTTTGAACATACCGATGGCGTAGTCGGGCGGATTAATAATCAGGAAGGCGATGGCTCAAAATCAGAAAAGCTCGCCAAGGCCTTAGAAAACTCGCAGCCGATCATTATCGTCACGATACAAACTTTTCCGTTTGTGTTGAAGGCAATCGAAAACAGCGTCAGCCTGAAAGAGCGTAATTATGTGGTGATCGCCGATGAGGCGCATTCTTCACAAACCGGCTCCACCGCGCGGCAACTGAAAGAAGTTCTGATGGTGGAAGGTGCGGACGACGATGAAGCGGAACTGACGACCGACGATATTCTCGATGCCGCAGTAGCCTCGCGCCGGGCCTCAAAAAACCTGAGTTACCTGGCCTTTACCGCAACGCCCAAGACCAAGACTTTAGAGTTATTTGGCCGCTTGCCGAACCCGGCAGAAGCGCCTTCCAAGACCAATAAGCCCGAAGCCTTCCATGTGTACAGCATGCGCCAGGCGATCGAAGAGGGTTTTATTCTCGATGTGCTGAAGAACTACACCAATTACAAAGTCGCCTATAACCTGGCGATGAAGATGAAAGACGCCGATCAGGAAGTCGAGAGCAAGCGTGCCAAGGTCAAGCTGAACCAATGGGTGCGCCTGCATGACTACAACATCAGCCAAAAGGTGCAAGTCATCGTCGAGCATTTTAAAACCCACGTGATGGGCCTGCTCAACGGCCAGGCCAAGGCGATGGTCGTGACCAGCTCACGCAAAGAGGCGGTGCGTTACAAGCAGGCGTTTGACAAGTACATCAGCACGCAGGGCTACCAGAATATCCGCGCGATGGTGGCGTTTTCAGGCGAGGTGGAATTTACCGAGAAAGATCCCAACTCAGAAGCGGTATTGGGCCAAAAATTCACCGAGATGAACATGAACCCGCTGCTCAAGGGGCGCGACATGCGCAAGGCCTTTGACAGCGATGATTATCAAGTCATGATCGTGGCAAATAAATTCCAGACCGGCTTTGATCAACCCAAGCTGTGCGCCATGTATGTCGATAAAAAGCTGGGCGGCGTCGAATGCGTGCAGACCCTATCGCGCTTGAACCGGATTTACCCAAGCAAGGCCGAGACAGGTACGTTCATTCTCGATTTCTTTAACGAACCGGAAGAAATTCTCTCTGCCTTCCAGCCTTACTTCCAGACGGCAGAACTGGCCGATGTGTCCGACCCGGATCTGATTTTTGATCTCAACGACAAGCTGCGTGCGTCCGGCATCTTTACCTGGACCGAGGTCGAGCAATTCTGCGCTGCCTTCTTCGTCAAGAGCAAGAGCAATGCGGCCATTGCCAACATCTGCAAGCCTGCCGTCGAACGCTGGCAGAAGCGCTATAAGTCGGCGGTAGAAGCCTACAAGCAAGCACGCGACATGTTTGAGCGGACTAAAAAGTTTAACGACGTGATCATGATTACCAACGCCGAAAACGCCTTTAAGGAATGCAAGAAAGAAAAAGACGCGCTGGACATCTTCAAAAAGGATCTGGGTACCTTCGTGCGCTTTTATGAGTTCATGTCGCAGATTGTCGATTACGACAATAAGGACCTGGAAAAGCTCAGCCTGTATGCCCGCAACCTGCGCCCTATGCTGCGCGAAACCATCATGGACGAAGACGAGATTGACCTCAGCAGCATCGTGTTAAGCCACTACCGCGTATCGAAAATCCGCCAGCAGAATTTGATCATGCAAGAGTCCGATGAGTACAAGCTCGAACCCGGTGACGACGCCGGTACCGCCAAGGCCAAAGACAAGCAGGTCGAGTTCTTGTCGCAGATCGTGTACCGCCTCAACGAGCTGTTCATCACCGATCAGCTCACCGACACCGATATGGTGAATTACGCCAACACCATCAGCGACAAGGTGCGCGAAAACGAACTGGTAATGCGCCAGCTAATGAGCAACAGCCCGGAGCAGGCCATGCTGGGCGATTTTCCGAAAGCTGTGGACGACGCCGTCATGGACAGCAGCGCGGCACATCAGAATCAGATGCTGCAGCTATTGTCAGATCCGAGCAAAGCCAGGATGTTTTCCAAGGTGATTTTTGATATGTTGACTGGTGCTGGTGCTGGTGCTGGTGGGAAGTGATCGCTTTTTGAAATCAACCGAGCTAAAAATTTAGCTGAGCAAGAAGGTGATGGAACCGGAAGCCTTGAATGTGATGGCTACTTATTGCAACGCAAACGAAATGCCAATTGATAAGTTTGTCTTGCTAAAGTAGATTAAGTTGCAATTAAGCGACAGTTGGTCAATTAATATTGAAAATAACTAAATATTATTAAATGGTGAAATGCCTGATTAAAAGCTTAGATCCAAGAATAGTTAAGAAATGCCTTTTGTATCCATAAGTGTATCCATAACTGGTGTTGAAAAAACGTAGAACGTTTATCCATGCGGGTTTCAAGGCATGATTAGGCGGACACCTCTCCTCCAAAAGCATGAAAAACCTTAGCAAAGTTTGACCATAAACCCCTAAAGAATCAATCGCTTAGGGGTTTTTTTACGTCTATTGCGGCAAAGTACGCTCATCCTGTACCTAGTTTTTTGCCAGTTTCTTTGACAGTGTTTACTGCCAACCAAAAACGAATACTGTCAAAATGCCAAAGCTAACGACTTCACTAAATGATATCAAGGTGAAAAATGCCGCAGCCAAGATAATAAAAAAAGGGGGGTTAATCACCTTTTCCCACGTCGTCATGATTCAAGTATCCGGTGATTATTGGATATTTTCGCTGTAGTGAGCGAGCGCCTTGAGCAGGTTTCCCGGTTGTGCAATCTTAAGAGTTAATTCTTGGGCTGCATCAATGGATTGTCTGGACATTGTCGATTCGATGATCTTGCGGCTATGTATTGCGTCGGATAAATTCAAGTCCGCAGCAAGATTAAATAGTGAATAAGCGATCACTTTGTCCTGCGGGACTCCAAGACCATTTTCATACACGATGCCTAGATTAAATTGCGCTTGAGCAAATCCCTGGTCTGCTGCCTTGCGGTACCCCTGGACCTTCGTCGTACAGGTGGCCTAGTTTGAATTGAGCGCCAGCATGTCCCTGATCAGCGGCCTTGTGGCACCAGATGAGCGCCTGAGCGTCATTTCTCGGCACTCCCTGACCGGTTGCATACATGAGGCTTAGATTGAATTGGGCCTGCGCATCCCCTTGATCAGCATTCTTACGGTAAAAAATGATTGCCTGTGCATCATTTTGCGGTACTTTGTGAGCGCTGGCAAAAATAAGACTTCGCGCGTATTGCGCTTTAACATGCGCTTCGTCAGATAACGGCCTCCATTCTGTTAACGCTGTAATCAAATCATGATTGTTAAGAACAGTGAGTCCAATATCAAAATCCGCATGGACAAAAGCGCTAAAGGATATGCTGAGAAATATAAAGGAATTTATGATTTTATACATGAAAATAGTATATTTTGTGAATGATAATTTCCTATGTAAAAATGTAGCGATTTCAATATTTTTTTAATTATTAAGAGGCATTCAATAGGGTTACTCTTCTCATAAATCTATTGACGGTACGGCGACGGCACAGAGGCGGAAAAAGTAAAAGGACTGACAGCGTAAAAACTGTAAGTCCTTGATTTAGTTGCTTGAGACGGAGTGATTCGAACGCTTTACCTGCACGCCTTGACGCGTGTGTTTGACGGTGGCAAGCTATTTATTGCGCTGCCGGCATTGCCAGGCGCAGAACCGATCTCAGGATCAATGTATCACTGGAGGAACGTGGTGCAAGCATAGCCCCAGGCTACTGCAGCACCACAAATTTTTTGGTTACCGTGGTGCCACTCCGGGCCTACCTGAGCCGGCTTTCAGTTTGCGCTGTCAGCGATACAGTGAGCCAGTGAGCCAGATAAAATACTGTGCTGCTGCCATTCAGGCTTGCGCCGAAAAAGCGTTACCGCTTGATTGCTGCCACTTGCGTCGGCTACATTTCGGTTTCTGGCTTAATAAACACCTGGTGATGTTTGAAATAGGTAGGAAATGACTAAAATGTGTAAAACTAGAAAAGTTTTTAGAGATGATGTGCACGTTCGCTTCACCGGAGTGTTCCGTCATTGAGTCACCATTGGGCGTTTTCAGAAAGTTTGCGCCAATTTCTTCACTTTATTATCGAGACAATGACACATTATGCAGAGACATCGACGAGTAGCTGGCCTGGCTTTCCTGTTGTATATGGCGGTTGAGGTGAGGGCGCAAGACAATCATATTGATACGATACGTCCCGACGCACCGGAACTGGCACATTATGGAAAATTCACCATTGGCGTTCAGACGATTAAGCTGGTGCATCTGAATCAGCTTGACATTGTCCATGCTAAAAAAACAGAGGCGATTCCTCGCTACGATCGTCCCCTGACCGTTGAAGTGTGGTACCCCGCCACACTGCCGGCTGGCCACGATGCTTCAGGGCAGTTTCTTGCCATGACGCGTGATGGTAAGACCGAGGTGACGCTGATAGGCAGGGCGGTGCGCGACGCCACACCGGATGTGGCAGGCGGGCCTTATCCCTTGCTGATTATTTCTCACGGTTATCCGGGTAACCGCTTTTTACTCAGCCACTTGGCTGAAAATTTGGCCAGCAAGGGTTACTTCGTGGCCTCAATTGATCACACTGACAGTACCTACAGCGACCAGGCCAGCTTCGCCAGTACGTTGCTGAACCGTCCGCTGGACCAGCTTTTTGTGCTCAGTGAAATGGCCAGGCTTAATGGCAGCAGTGATTTTGGTGGAATTTTTAAAGGCGCCATCAACGCAGATAAGACGGCTCTGATTGGCTACTCAATGGGTGGGTATGGCGTGATCAATACGATCGGTGCCGGTTTTACCGAAGCCAGTGTCGCTGCCCCGACCGGCGTTCCCAATCGTGCGCTGGCGGTACGTCAGGCGGGTAACAAAGATTACATCGCTTCGGGAGATCCGCGGATCAAGGCAGCAATCGCCTTTGCACCGTGGGGTTGGAACCGGGGATTTTGGGATGATGCCGGCCTTGCCGGAATCAAGACTCCTCTTCTGCTGGTGGCCGGTAGTGTGGATGATGTTTCCGGCTACGCACCGGGTGTCCGTAATATTTTTGAAGCTGCGGTTAATTCCCGCCGGTTCTTGCTGACGTTTGAAAATGCCAATCACAATGCCGGTGCCCCGATTCCGGCACCCAGGGAAACCTGGTTTCCTGTTCCTTCGCTGAAATTTATTCCAGCAGAACATTATATGGATCCGGTATGGGACAACACCCGCATGAACAATATCGCCCAGCATTTTTCGACCGCGTTTCTCGATAAATTTCTCAAGAATCAAGACCAGATGGATACGTATCTTCATTTGGTAGAAAGCGCGAAAGATGGCAAGTGGTCGACCGATGCCAGCGGGAAACCCAAGAGCGACCATAGCTACTGGAAAGGTTTTGCGAACCGTACCGCAGCCGGCTTGAGGCTGGAAAAGCGTGAGCCTGATTGAGGTCGGTTGTTGAGTTCCGGCGTAAATCTCCGATGAGGGCGATCAAGTGGATCCGTTGCCCAGCCAGCTTAACCTAGCTCATAGCGGATAATTTCGTCTCTCAGAAGGAAATGCATTAAGCGGATTTTGCTGCGATAGATACCCGCAAAAGACATCTTTGCGCCTAGCCCGCAGTGACCTTTGCGGCGTTCCAGCGAAGGGTAAATGGACATGGGGTAGTAAGCAACCCATGTTCCATACTGGATTTGTACCGGTAACACGGCCGTGGACTAGTGTGAAAAAAAGCGCGACGCCAGTTGGCCATTCGTCACCGATTGATCAGGTTCGACGTTCGCAGCAACGTGACCCAGGAAGGCGTCAAGCTCTGGCCAGAGGTTAAAGTCATCAATATTATGTGAGTGCACCCACATATGAAAAATCGATCCGTTTTGATGCGCATGCTCAAATAAGGCATACATCCTTTTTATCCAGCTATCTTGCCCCAGCACAGTGCGTAGCCCTGCCTGACGCTCGCTCCAGTGCATGGCCCGGATAAAATTTCTCACATAAACTGCTTTCTGATGCGGAAAAAACTGGCAAGTCGTCGGTATCTCGAAGCGATTGGTTCCGGCACTAAAAGAAAGATTCGTCGTCGTTCTGGCGTAGTGAAATCCTGCACGTTTTACCATATCAATATGTGTCTTATGAAACCGACCACCAGGGTAACAAAAGCCGGAAACTGTCTTGCCAAGTATATCTTCCAGCTTTTGTTTACCTTCAAAAACTTGGTATCTGGCCTGTGCCAGGCTCAGGCTGGGTAAGTAGCAGTGATCAATGGTATGTGAACCAATTTCGAAATCCTGACTCAGCAAGCGGATCTGCGACGGTGACATGACCGGATATCCCTCTTGATTTTTGATAGGGATAAAAAATGTCGCCTGCAGCCCATGTCGATGTAATAATCCCGCCATTTTCAGGTCTGATGGATGGCCATCATCGACGGAGCAAGTGAATGTGATCGGCATTATTATTCCTTAGGCTGTTTTAGCTCATCAAGGTGGTTAAGTGTCATCTGGGAATTTATATCAGACCGCTCTGCAAGTTCATTAAAATAAATACCGGTACTGTCAATTCCATCAATTTTATCTTCAGATGTGGCGTTCAAAATCACGTTGACGGAGAAAAGGAGAGGCACTCTTGAATTCCAGTTTTGGCCAGATTGACCATGTTAGCGATCGTGTATCGAGGCGCACTTGAAAGTGCTCCTTTGCTTAGTGCCAAAAGTGTTTCCGGGTGCTGCAACGCATCGCAAACGGCATCGGTATAGGCATCCATGTTATTTGCAGTCATTACACCGTTATGACCGGAAACAAGATAGGAAATTTCAGGTGAATGCAAACCGCAATCAGTGGTAAACATCGGCTTACCGGCAGCAAATGCATCCAATATACCAAGACCTACCAAGCCAGGATTTAAGATGACATCGGTCAGCGTCAATACTATTGCCTTCTCCTTTCCATTGATTGGTCCTAGATAATGTATCCATGGATATTGTTTAGTCGCTGCTTCAATTTTTGATTGGTCTGACCCGGCACCTGCAACGAGCAATTGAAATTGAGGAATGCGTTGGCGAATTTTTTGTGCTGATTCAAGCAGAAAAGTAAGACGTTTTTCTTCATAAAGTGAGCCTAGATAAAGTGCAACAGGGCCATTTTCAAGTTGGAGTTCTTGACATTTTTTCTGTCGATCAGTCACGCTTACTTCGCTACACAAGCGGGTCAGGTGTTGCGTATCTACCGCGTTATCAACGACCGTTGTGCGTTGACTCGGGAATCCCGCCTTCGCTACGATGTCGGCGCTACTATCCGTATAGGCAAACCACCAATCGACTTTGTTGATGCTCCAGCGCTTGAACCTTTCCTTTAAGCCGTTTGGATGACGTGATTGCAGGTTCATGCCATGCCCCCAAAATGCAAGACGTTTCGGGCGCCCGAAAGACATCAGCCAAAGATTGTAGATAATTTTATTTTCGTGCATCACAATCACCAGATCCGCATCCTTGGCGTATTTACCAAATGGCTGCCAGCACAGCGTGTCCCACAAATAATAGTCGGTTGGGATGTGCATAGCCCAATCAAGTGAGACCTCATTTTTTTTCAGTGCCTCTGCTGGAGTACCCTTACCCACGAGGAGTTGTAAATCGATGCCTTGTTGATCCAGAATTTTTCGTAACCCTTCGTAAAAATCCAGGCGATATTGCAATAACTGCCTTTCTACAATCAACACTTTGGCTCTTTTTTGTTGAGATTTTTTTTGCATTTTTTTATCCCTTTCCGATTTGGCAAATTGACATGCTACGACAACACCATTAGCGGCGTTATCAAAATTATATGGTGTGACAGCCAACAGACTGTTAATCGAAAATCGATCATAAGTAGACGGCTGGCTTAAAAGGGTAATCGTTTTTTCAGTCCACAAATTGATATCAAGTTCACAGATAAAACCGTTATAGTCATCACGGACCAGCTCATTGGACGCCCCTGCGAAAGGCGAGGCAATCACCGGAAGTCCTGCAGCGCAGGCTTCATTGACGACTACACCCCAAGGGTCCCAGATGGAAGGAAATAAAAATATTCGCGCCGAAGCGTATAAGCCTGGCAAATCCCGTTGATCGGCATGCCCGTTAAAAGTGACCTCCAGCAAATCTGGAAATAAAGCTGCTATTCGCTTCAATTCGTTTTTCATACTGCCGCTGCCGACAAAGAGCACTTTGATTTTCCGTTGTAGTTGCCTGGAGACAGATACTGCTAACTCAAGAATAAATTGTGGATTTTTAACCATCTCCAACCTGCCACACGCCATCAAATCGAAACGTTTTTCATCGCTATTGAGCGTCTTTGAATAAGTCTCGTTGTCTATGCACAGGCAAGATCTGAAATAGCGTTCGCGCGGTAAACGATAACTGTCAAATAATTTATAGCCACCATCACTTGCCGCGATAAAAGCCTCAGATTTCGAATACACATAACGCCGTAACAGACGATGTGCAAAATAGAGATTTTTTTCTGAAACGTAAGTACCGTCTGTCATATGGACATGCGGAATTTTTGCGTAACGGGAGAAAAAAAATGCGTAAAGATGAGTCGGATTGAAGCCGTCAGTCACAATAACATCAGGTTTAAAAATCTGGAGTTCAGGAATGATGTCGGGATTGTTGTGAATATAGCGACCGTTCCACTCGAACATACGCTGACGTAAAATTTCATATTCAAAATCAATTTCAGGTAAATCCCACAGCCTGTTTGGCTCATTTTTTGAGCACGAAATAAGAAGAAAATGTACTCCCTTAAATTTTGCGATCTCAGCAAATACAGGAATTCGGTATGGTGAAAGCGTATTTGTAACGAGTACAATTTTTAAAACTTTCGCCATTTCTTGCTCCATTTTTCGCTCAATATTTAGTGGTAGATTTATTAGCCACTTTGATGCAGTTGTGGCGCAAAAAGCCTCGCCCTGAAACGGTAAATTTAAGTACGGATAGCGATCGGAGTGGCAGAAAGAAAAATGTTTTTTCGCCTATTTTTTGTCAAAAAAAAGTCAAAAAATTAAGTATGTATTTGACACGGATCAGTTCAGTCATACTTTGATAAAACGCAATTTTTTTGCCCAGAATTATTATTCATGAGAAGTGGATGATGGAAATGGTCGGTGGTTGATGCATTGTTAAAATGTCTGTATGGTTTTCGGCTTGAAAACAAGGAATTTTTTTAGATAAATGACGCTTGCTGGTAGCTGTTAATTTAGAACGTTAACAAAAGGCAAGTCTCAATATAATAACAATTCTATAATTAACAAAAAGCAATTATTTTTTTTACCAAATAATAGTTGAGCTGTAAGTTCTTGAATTCGCTCGGTAATTATTAAAATATATTTTTATTTATGTCTTTTTCATAAAATAAGTTACTGTTTTTCGCTACCTGTAGCCACCATTTTTAGCGAAGTCATGTTCGCTAATATTCGTTTTTTTAAATACTGCCTATGCCTATTCCGATGTTTCTTTGATATTTAGCAAGGCATATTTTTTACTACAAATTAATATTTCTGCAGTGATAGCTTGAGTGTAGTTAGGAGCGTATC
This sequence comes from Oxalobacteraceae bacterium, assembly GCA_947466695.1. Taxonomy (GTDB): domain Bacteria; phylum Pseudomonadota; class Gammaproteobacteria; order Burkholderiales; family Burkholderiaceae_D; genus Undibacterium. The sequence continues at coordinate 21,840 of CANIFC010000021.1, forward strand.
CATTTCCGCCGGTCAGGATAAAGTGTTTCAAAAAATGACGCGAATGCGATGTAGGGCTGTGCAGCCTGAGCTGGAAGCCCTGGCAATATGTAATCGTCCAAGTGGAGCGTTCATCGCATTTTTGTTAGCCGTCTGAGGTTCGTTTGGCAAGCATTGATTTTGATGGAGGGTAGAACTTATGCTAAGCCAAAACACCGCGATAGATCGTTTACAGGAGTGGCGTAGTTTTCCCAGGGTTTTTCATAGGTAATATGCTGATTCAAAACATCCTGCTGGTTTCAAGGAATCTTAAAATATGAAATGGACGAATACCGCGGCACAGTATCAATCGATGGATGAACCTGTCACCGGATTTGCGGTGAACCGAACGATTAATCGTGAAGTGATAACTATTTCATGCTACGACAATGAGATACCGGAATTTGTTGAAGCTGAATTGAGCCGGATATATGGAAACTTATACTCATCGCTCCTCAAGTTTCGCAGTGATGGTAACGACTGTGTTTCGAGCACTTATGTCGTTCATCTGGGGGAGAGGCTCATTACTGTTTTTTTGTTCCGGAAGGACGGTGGCAAGGTACGGGTTCTTAATCAGGTGATCCGGATTGATGAAGAGGATATTACCCGTTTCACAAACTATATCTTTGCCAGGTTCGCATCGTCAGCTGTCATTTCTTTCGAATATGTTCAGGTCAATATCCAACGACTTCCAGGCATCTATCAACGTTTCAATATCTCGGAGAATATCGTACTACGTCTTCCTGATAGCGCTGAAAAGTATCTGGCGAGCCTCGGAAAGAACCTGCGTACTGCTATTCATCGTTACAGGAAAAAAATACAGAAAGACCACCCGTCCTTCGGTTTCGATATCCTCGCTAAAGATCAGATTAATGCGCAAACGATCCGAGATATCGTCGATCTTAACAGGGCACGAATGGAGGGTAAAAACAAGGTGTCTTCCATGGGGGACGTCGAAACAGAAAAGAGCATTCGCCTCGCAATACAATGTGGTTTCGTTGGTGTTGCAAGAATAAATGGCAGGGTATGCGCCGGTTGTATTACTTTTCAGGTTGGATCGAATTATTTCATGGCTGTGCTGGCTCACGATCCTGCATATGATGACTATAGACTTGGAAAGTTGTGCTGCTACCTGACCATTACGGAATGTATTGCGCGTAAAGGTGAAGAGTTCCATTTTTTATGGGGAGAATACCAGTACAAATACAGCTTTCTCGGTGTGAAGCAGAACTTAGATAGTATTTCGATATATCGTTCGTATTTTCACTTTTTTCTCAACGGCGGCTTTGTATTGAGAACAGCTATTCGTGGCTACATTCGCCAAGCTACGTTGTGGTTTCACAAATCCAAGCGTCAAGACACGCTGATATCGCGATTTGCAGTCACGTCTTTGCAATATATGCGTCAAATGCCACAGTCGTTGTCCAACGCCTTCGGTGTAAGAAAAAATGGGAAGTAATGTTTGCGTTGTTGCAGTCGATATTCTGTCGTTAATCTTCTCAATGATTCTCATGATTTACGGTACGAAATTACGGCGGGAACTGGAAATGGTGTTTATTAAAATGCGATGCGTCGCTATCGAAAGGTTGAGTGAGTTTATGGATCGAACCATGCTTATCTGTCCGTCAGAGATTAATCCGAAGGCTGAACCAGCGGCAGACCCAGAGACGCTCACTATTTCATGCTACGAGAACGAGATTCCGTCATTTGTTGCTAATGAGATCGACCGTTTGTATGAGCATCTCGGATGTTCATTTTCAAATTATTCTGTGATGAATACCCTGGATGGCGCCAGTACTTATGTCGTTCGTCAAGGAGTCGCTGCGGTGACTGTATTGTTATTTCGGCGTGAGCTTCATCAAGTGACAGTAATCAGTGAGTTCGTTAAGCTTGATCAGGCATCAGTCCAACTGTTTGCAGAAACTATGTTCGCCAAATTTAAGTCCGTCTGGATTGTGTTCTTCAAAAAAATTCAAATCGGAATGCGAAAACTGCCTTATCCATATCTTCGCTTGAATTGCACAGAGGATATCGTCGTGACACTTCCGCCAACAGTTAAGGAATATCAAGATAGTCTTGGCAAAAACATGCGCCGGAATATCAAACGTTATGGCAGTACGCTACAGCAGGATTTTCCGTCTTACCGCTATCAGGTGTATGTCAAGGAACAGGTCCGCGAACAGGATATTCGCGCCATCATCAAGTTGAACTGGAGCCGGATGGCGGGTAAAAATATTGTTTCGCGCATTGATGAGGAAGAGACTCAATGGATCGTACGGCTGGTACAGCAATGCGGCATCGTTGGCGTTGCCACAATCGAGGGACGAGTGAGTGGCGGCGCGATCGGCTTTCGGATCGGGGACAATTATTTTATGCACGTAATCGCACACGACCCTTTGTACAACGAGTATAGCCTGGGGATACTTTGTTATTATTTTACTATCTGCGAAGGTATTATACGGCGTGGTAAACGCTTCCATTTATCTTGGGGGCGCTATGAGTACAAATACCGC
>CANIFC010000022.1 GCA_947466695.1 Oxalobacteraceae bacterium
ATAACATAGAGGTCACCATGAACAGACAACCAGTACGAACTTACGCCCTGATCACCGCAATGGCGGTATTGCTGGCATCAGGTGGCTGCAGCTTCAATTATGATACCGAAACACAGGAGATCAAGCCCAGCGACAAACTTATCAGCGAAATGCGCACGGTAGCCGGTTTTGATACCATCCGCAACGCGACTGCCTTTGATCTGCTGGTGACGGCAGAAGGGGCAAACAGCGTTGAAGTCACCGGATCAGATAATCTTGTTGCCGAGATCGAAACGGTGGTTGAAGGAAATAGCTTGATCATTCGACAAAAAAAAGACGGACATCTGCGTTTTTCCTGGAATTGGGGTAGCGGCCACAGCCCGCTCACCATCAGGGTCAGCACACCTGCCCTGGTCAGCCTTGATAATCTGGGTAGCGGTGACGTAACGCTGCGCCAGCTGCATGGCGATAAGTTTGTTATCAACGGGTCCGGTTCAGGCGATGTTGCGGCTGCGGGCTCGATCGGTGAACTGACAGTACGCGTCAATGGCAGTGGCGATCTCGACCTGACACGCCTCGCCAGCAGCAAGGTGAATCTGGCGATGAACGGCTCCGGCGATGTGCATATCAGCGGCATCAGCGAGAGTCTCGATGTCCAGATGAATGGTAGCGGCGACCTTGCGGCAGATACCCTGCAAACAGAGCGCGTCAGTGTAGCGATACGCGGCTCAGGTGACGCCGGCCTGCATGGTGCCATCAAGTTTCTGAAGGCTGACTTGTCGGGTTCCGGCAATCTTGTTGCCAGCACTCAGCAGGGAACCCAACTGACACTCGTGAGCAACGGATCGGGCGACATGCGCTTGAGTGGTGAGGCCCGCGACATGAGCGCACAGCTCAAGGGTTCCGGCAACCTGGAGGCCAGGGAACTGCTGCTGGAGCGAGCCTCGGTCAAGGTGACCGGATCAGGAGAGGCCGAAGTTAATGTCAAGGCGGCACCGAAAGCAGGTCAGACAGGTGACGCTACCGGTTCACGTCACGTAAAAATTGACCGCAGCGGCGTGCTGCAATAGGGCGGCAACAACGCTGTAAAAATGCCTCAGTCGTCAGCGCAGGTACAGCACCTGGCTAAAGACACTTTCTGCCAGGCTTATTTTCGGGTCCGGAATTCATGCCGGATCACTAACCGGCTACTGGAAACCAGCGTATTCAAGCCAAGAATCAATTGCAGCAAGACGTGCTGCGGCAAGATCCAGATCTGTCCGCGTGGCGCCGCTACGCTGGTAGTGGCGCTGATGACCGGTGCGACCCACTCCGCTTCAGCACTCACATCGAGCAGCAGATCACCGTCGGAATTGGTATGCAGATAGATTTCGCCACCGAATGACAGGCTAAAGCAGATGCCGTGACCAACGGTCGGTTTTTGTCCTATCAGTTGCTGTAATTCGCGGTCGTTGAGATCCATCCAGGCTTCTACGTCCTGAATGGTTTCCAGCGAGACCCAGGGGTGTTCAGGGGTGACGATCTCACGACCTGACTGATCGACTTGCATGGCTATCCTTACTCATTGCTATACGCTGCATTAGCGTTGATTTATTGGCCGGCATCACTTGATCTGCCGGATCTGATAGTTCTGTCGCTGCAACAAATCGACAATACTGTGGCGACCGGCAAGATGACCGGCACCAACGACAACAAAGGCCTTGCTGCCAGACTCCAGTAAGCCGGTAATTTTTTCCGTCATTGCCACGTTACGGTCATCGAGCAACAGTTTCATGAGCCGTTTTGAACCGGCATCCTTATTGGCAGCATCACGCAACATGCTGGCGAGTGCCTGTGCATCACCCGACTTCCAGCTCGCGATCATGGCTTCGGCTTCGCGCTGCATCTGGACCTGAGCCGGACCGGGTTGCAAGCCCTCCAGCGTTTGCTGCAACAGGGCCGCAGCGTCAGCATCGCTCAGGCCACCAAGTACGCCGGCTTGAAACGCCATCGATTCCAGTTCGACCAGACGTTTCTGATCCGCTTTCGCGCGGCGGATAAAATGCAGGTCGATTCCATAGGCCGGATCATAGCCTTGTCGGGCAAAGGCGCGCAACGCCAGGCCCGTTGCCACGACCGCCGGTTTATACGCCTGATACTGCGCAATTGACGTCCCTGCGACTTTTTTCAGCATTGCCCAGCTTACCTTATCGAGATGATTTTCCAGCTTATCCGGAGTCGTATAAGTTATCAACGGCATCGCTGTGGCACTCGCCATCTCATCGGTGATATCGAGTTCCACAACCACCGTGTCAGCTTGCAGGTAGGCCATCTCTGCGGCTGCCGGCAGCGGGTAAAAATCAGCCTTGGCCAGATGAATCGAGCCAAACAGATAGATCGTATTGGTCGCCGATTTTACTTCCCACAACAGCGCGGTGACGGCGGCAGGTGCAGCAGACTGCGCCTGCCCGCAGGCCAGCAGTGACAGCAATGACAGCAAGGTCGCCGCTGACCGACCTACCCTGAGCTCACGAAATAGCTGCAGCAACAAGGATCGCATCATGAATTTTTCCTGATCACGGATAACGTCATCCTGGTCAAGGCACCACCGTCGTAAACAGGTAAACCGCGAAAATCACCAGCAGTACCGTCCCTTGCAACACGGTGGTTCGACCGGTTTGAAATCCAATCACCGTCACAAACAGGGACAGGCACAACAGAACCGTGGATTTGAGATCAATACCCAGCGTGAGGGTCATGCCGCTGAGGATAGACACCAGTGCGACGGCCGGAATAGTGAGGCCGATGCTGGCCAGCGCAGAGCCAAAAGCCAGGTTCAGGCTGGTCTGCAGGCGGTTATTACGCGCCGCCCTGAGTGCTGCCAACCCTTCCGGTAGCAGTACCACACCGGCAATGATCACGCCAACCAGCGCTTTAGGCGCACCCATTGACGCGACTACCATCTCGATATCAGGAGCCAGTTTTTTGGCCAGCAACACGACGGCGGCCAGACAGAGCAGCAGCAGGCTCAGGCTGAGCAGCGCAATTTTTGTCGTTGGTGGCGTGGCATGCGTTTCTTCGTTTTGCACCGTTCCCTTGGGCAGGAAATAATCCCGGTGACGCACGGTCTGTACCAATACAAACGTGCCATACAGCACCAGCGACACGACCGCGATAAACGTCAGCTGGCTCTGGGTGTAGACAGGACCGGCAATGCTCAGTGTGTAATTGGGCAGGATCAGCGTCAGTACTGTAATGGCAGCGAGCGTAGTGAGCGAGGCGCTGACACCATTGAGCACAAATTTTTGCTCACCGTAGCGCACTCCGCCGACCAGCAGGCACATGCCGACGATGCCATTGAGAATAATCATTACCGCGGCAAATACCGTGTCACGCGCCAGCGCCGTCGTTTCCGGGCCTCCGGAGATCATCAGCGAAACGATCAGCGCCACTTCAATGAGCGTCACCGCGACCGCCAGCACCAAAGTGCCGAACGGTTCACCCACCCGGTGTGCAATCACCTCGGCATGATGTACTGCCGCCAACACACCACCCATCAGGCCGGCAGCGAGCAAGGCATGGTAAAGAGCGCCGGAAAACCAGATGGTTCCGGCAAACAGCAGCCACGCCAGGAGTGGTGCGATCATGGTCCACATAGGCAATGGGAAGTCGTTATCACCCGCATCAAAACGGTCAGCAATATCGGCCATATCTTCCAGCGCCAGTTCATTTACTTCTGTATTTTCGGCAATCTTGCCTGCCTGTTCTGGCATGGAGTTCTTTCAGTTGACGTGCGTTGGTGTGAGGTGAGGCTTGCAGGTGCGAGAGTGTAACATCGGGGCTGGGTTCCCTGCCTGGCATCAAAGACTGATTTGACTGCCGGCAGGATCGGTCTATTTTTCGCGAGCGCTCTCGTGAATGAATGTCTCAATGTACGCACTTACTTTTGTTGCCTTGTGGCATTTTGCTTGATCTCAGTGCTATTGTAAGGCATGCTGAGTCGTTGGAAAACGCAACTGCCCCATCCCTATTTCTCTCTCATGGCTTGATCTGTGATGCTAAATTCAAACGGCCTGACGGCTAAAAAAACAAAATCCTCACTTTCCATCCTCTTGATACCCGGCGTATGGCTACTCTCCCGATTGATGCTGGGAAATCGTCTTCTGCTGATATCGGCCATGATTTTCCTCCTTCTTTTACTCAAGACTTATCACCATCCGTTGGCAGACCTGCTGCAAATTGCGGCAGGTGCCTTGTCGATCTACCTGCTGCTCGCGGTACGCAGTGAGCTCCACCTCCACCTGAACCAGCTGGGCCAGGCACTGGAACGGACCACGCAGGGGGATCTTAGCAGCGTGGCCGAATTTTCCGGCCAGGACGAACTGGCCGATATGGGTGCGGCCATTGAATCGATGAACTTCGAACTTTCCGCCATGGTTGCCCACATTCGCAGCAACACCGCGCTGGTAGCCTACTCCGGGAAAGGCTTGGCCAATGCCAACCGTGAATTATCCGGCCGCACGGAGCAACAGGCTGCCAGCCTGGAACAGACCATGGCCAGCGTGCAGCAACTCAGCGAAACGGTGAGCAAAACCGCACGTACGGCACAAGAAGTCAGCAAGCTATCGGCCCGCGTGCATGTCATCACAGAACAGGGGCGCGAGTCGATGAGTACGGCGGTGGCTTCCATGATTGACATCCAGGCCAGTTCACGCCGGGTACACGACATTGTCGGCGTCATCGACGGCATTGCCTTCCAGACCAACATCCTGGCACTGAACGCAGCGGTGGAAGCAGCCAGGGCTGGCGAACAGGGCCGCGGCTTTGCGGTGGTTGCCTCTGAAGTGCGCACGCTAGCCCAACGCAGCGCAGCGGCGGCAAAAGAAATCAAGACCCTCATTCGCAATTCCAGTGACATGGTGGACGAAGGGGTGCAGAGAATCAGTTCGGCCAGCGACACCATGGGTGAAGTGCTCAGCGGTATCCGCGACGTGTCACAGAATATCGGCACCATTTCATCGGCCTCGGTCGAGCAGAGCACCAGTCTGGGAGAAATTTCGCAGGCCTTGGTCAGCCTGGAACAAATCACCCAGCAAAATGCCAAGATGGTGGAACTGGCCGCCGAATCGGCCGGTGACCTGCGTGAACGCGCCGGCAAACTGGCCGATGCGGTATCCACCTTCCGCTTGCGCCAAGGTACCGCGGAAGAAGCGGTAACCATGGTTGAGCGGGCACAACAGCATTATCAGAAGCACGGGCAGCGCGCCTTACCGGAATTCAACGCCGCTGGCGGGGACTTCATTGACCGCGACTTGTATCTCTTCGGGATTGATGACAAAGGTGTCTATCGCGTCTTTGGCGGACAGCCAGCCAAAATCAACACCCGTATGCAGGATGTGGCGGGGATCGATGGCACTGACCTGGTACGCAAGATCAAGACCTGTGTTGCGGAAGGTGGTGGCTGGGTAGAATACAACTTCAGCAATCCGGTCAGCGGCAAGGTGCAGCCAAAAATGTCTTATGTCATGCGCTGCGGTGAACTCAACCTCGGCTGTGGCGTCTACAAGACGCTGGTAGCCTAGACACCTGGCACCGCTGCACCGGCAAGGGGTCCGCAGCGCAATCTTTTGGATCCACGCTGATTGCAGTCGATTCGCGACGCTTTCACTACGTGAGATAAAAGCGAGAAAAAGTTGGCTGATCCGGTCATCCTTGTTTAGGGCGATTTCATTTGGTGTCCGGTACAACAAGCTCACGTATCAGGCCACCATCACGTACGTTACCGCTGGTTGTACCTTCGCCGTCCATGCGTCTCTGGCACGCAAGCCGCTCGTCGGCTGGCAAGGCATCACAACGGACAAGGGCATTCTGCCGGTATTGCGCTTGAGCTTCACCGGGTTGACTGTTTTTTGTTTTTGACTCTTGCTGCGCGGCCTCGGCTTCTTTCAGGCAGGTCGCGCGATCCTGATTCGACTCGCCACTCGTGCATACAGCACGTTCTGCGGCATAACGGGCGTTTACCCCTGGCAAATTATCTGCCGCACTTACTGTACTTGCCGCCAGCCAGATGAACGCAATGAATGTGATGAGCGCCATGGCCGAGAACCTGACAGCATTGCGCTTGAGATGACCGACGGATACCACAGCGACATTTTTTTGATTATTTAACATGGCGTTCCCCTGATAAAAACATCAATTTACCGAAAAGGGACCTCTGCTGTATGTGCGCTAGCAGACCTTGAGAGCGCTTAATTCATCACTGCAATAGCGGTAGACACAATCGCTTGCCGACTTGTATTGAGCGAATTTATTAGCAGTCTCTCAAACCACATGCAACAAGACGTCTCATACGCCAGCCGGTAATGCCTACGCTCACTCTTTAGGCCGGCTCAATAAGGCCTTCAGATTTGCCAGCCGGTTTTGCGGCGTGATGATTTCCTCTTCGGTGGGCAGGGCAATCCCTTCGTCGAGTTTCATTTCCTTGATGAAGCGCGAGACATCGCAATGCACTGGTGCACCGGCGCGTTTACGGCGCTTGCACCAGGTAATGTGCAGGCTGCGCTGGGCGCGGGTGATGCCGACATACATCAGGCGACGCTCTTCCTCGATGCGTGCGGCAATGGTTTCTACCGGAGCGTCCGGGTCACCCTTGTGCGGCAGGATACCCTCCTCCACCCCGACCAGAAAGACATGGGGAAATTCGAGTCCCTTGGAGGCATGCAGGGTCGACATCCTGACCGCGTCCGGCTCTTCGTCCTTGCCTTCCATCATGGTCATCAGCGCCACCATCTGCGTCAGGTCAAGCAGGCTGCGGTGGGCGTCCGTGCCTTCCTTGCCGCCACTGCCTTTTTCTTTCAGCCACTGGGTAAAGTCGAGAACGTTCTGCCACTTTGCCTGAGCGGCACGGTCATCAAAATTATCGTACAGATAGCCTTCGTAATTGATCTCTTTCATCAGCGCGTCGAGCAATTCTGCCGCATGGCCTTCACGGTGCGCATGCGCCTCCACCTGATTGATGAAATTGCAGAAATCGCGCAACGGATATAGTTGCCGCTCGGTGAGCTTGGCTTCGATGCCACCCTTGAACACGGCATCAAACAGCGAACACTGCCAGAGTCCCGAGAAGGTGCCCAAAATTTCCAGGGTGGTCTGGCCAACCCCGCGTTTAGGGGTCGTGATGGCACGAATAAAGGCCGGGTCATCGGCTTCATTGGCGATCAGGCGCAGATAAGAGATGATGTCCTTGATTTCAGCCCGGTCAAAAAAACTCTGGCCACCCGAAATAGTGTACGAGATGCGTTCCTTGCGCAGCGCCTTTTCGATGACGCGGGCCTGATGGTTACCACGATACAGGATGGCATAATCGGACCACTTGGCATGGCGTTCGAAGCGGTGCGCGGAAATCATGATGGCGATCTGCTCGGCTTCCTGCTCGTCGTCCTGCATGCCCAGCACTTTTACCGGATCGCCCAAGCCATGTTCTGACCACAGCTTTTTATCGAACAGCTTGGGGTTGTTGCCGATGACCGAATTGGCCGCTTGCAGGATGCGGGTGCTGGAACGGTAGTTTTGCTCGAGCTTGATCAGTTTGAGATCAGGAAAATCAATGCCCAGGGTTTTCAGATTTTCGATCGTGGCACCACGCCAGGCATAAATCGCCTGGTCATCGTCACCCACGGCGGTAAACATCGGTTTCTTGCCGATACCGGAAACCAGCAGTTTCACCAGCTCGTACTGGCAGGTATTGGTGTCCTGATATTCGTCGACCAGCAAATAGCGCAGCCGGCGCTGCCATTTGTCGCGCACCTGCTCATTGCTGCGGAACAGTTCTACCGGCAAGCGGATCAGGTCGTCAAAATCAACGGCCTGATAGGCTGACAACGTGGCGACGTAACTGCGGTAAATGCGGGCAGAAATCGCTTCTTCTTCATCTTTGGCTTGCGCCAGCGCCAGTTCCGGATCGATCAGGCCATTTTTCCAAAGCGACATATCAGTCTGGATGCGGCGGATCAGTTGCTTGTCGGTGGTAATGGCCAGGTCCTGCACCAGCGAAAAGCAATCGTCGCTATCCATGATGGAAAAGCGGTCTTTCAAACCAAGCGCACGCGCTTCCTGGCGCAAGATTTTGACACCCAGCGAGTGAAAGGTGGAGACCGTCAGCTGTCTGGCCTGGCGCGGCTCTTTTAGCAGCTTGGCGATCCGCTCCTGCATCTCCAGCGCAGCCTTGTTGGTGAATGTCAGGGCCGCAATATGCTTGGGCTCGTAACCGTGAATCTCGATCAGGTTGGCAATTTTTTGGGTGATGACGCGCGTCTTGCCCGAGCCGGCACCGGCCAGCACCAGGCAGGGGCCGTCCATGTAATTGACTGCATCGCGTTGAGGTTGATTGAGACCGTGGGACATAAGCGTAGAAAAGCGGAGTGCATCCGGAAAAACTGGCAAGCCGTATTGTAACTGCTAACGCCCGCGCTTCATAAGTATCAAAAAATTAACATTTATGATGTCGCTCATCTGCCGGGGCGGTAAATTATCTGACAGCCACCGCGTTCTTGCTGACGCAGCTTGCGATTGTGGAAGCTCATTACCGATTGCTGATCGCGAGCCGGTAACGCGGCAAGCAGAGTAAACTAGCGCCATTGAATAAGGAAAGCCGCGATGAAATTTGAACACCTGGTAGAAATTAATGACTTGAGCAATCCCATGATCATGGTGATTAGCCGTGCACAACTGTGGCGTGGCCTGGTCTTGCGTGCCGAAACGCCGAAATTGTTCGTCCCTTATCTCGATGATGCCAGCATTACCGATCACACCGAACTGAGCATGACCCGCACGCTGCGCTATGGTGAACTGCTGATCACCGACAAGGTTAGCCTGAATCATCTGGAACATGTGCATTACCATGTTACGGCGCAGAAAGACATTCCTCAATCGTCCTTGCGCATGACGATTGAAGAACCCCAGCCCGATGCCCTGTTCGTGCGCTTTGCCTACGATGATGGCCATAGCGCCGAAGATGACCTGGCCAATGCGCTCTACAACGAATATCGCCGTTCAGCCTATGATGAAGCCGATGTCGAGACCGTGCGCCTGATCCGCGAAATGGCAGAGGACGGCAGACTCGACAGCTTGTTGTCGTAAGCGATTATGGATTATGTTGTCCGGCTCAGGGAGGCGGCAGCAAGCGTCCCTGCACCAGCAGTTTCAGGGTGCGCAGCGTCAGGAAAACAACGAGCGCCGTCGCCAGTAACACGGCCGTCAACGCCACGGCAGGCGGCCAGCCGGCACGTCTGACGGCCTCGGTCACGCACGATGCCAGCACCGCGACCGGAAACGAAAACGACCAGAAACCAAACGAAAACGGTGTGGCGGTCCACCAGCGCCAGCGCGTCAGGACGGCCAGCACCGGCCCGCTGGCGACACCCAGCCCTACCATGATGAAATCCGCTGATAACGCGGGCCAGACAGTCAGTGCAGCCAGCGTGCCGACCGCCGCCGGGGCGATCTCAATCCCCAGCGTCGGGCGCAAACCCAGTGGCAGGGGACCGGCAAAGAGCCGGTTTAAAATCCGCATTTCCAGCAAGGCCCAGCCACCGAGACCCATACCCATCAGCAGCATGGCAAAGCCAGGCAAACCAGCCATGTACAAGGCCATGGCACCGACGAAGCCACCCGGCACAATCGGCACATAGAGTGCAGGACTGAGTAATTCGGCCGGCATCCGGCCGGTCGCCAGTTGCGCCACGATATGCCAGGCAATCACCGCCTGCAACAACAGGCACAGCGCGATGACGCAATATGCCGCCAGTTGCCAGCCCGCATGTGACGGCCATAGCAGGAGCACGGCCTGCAGGCACGCCACCGGCATCAGCGCCAGCAGGGAACCCTGTACCGGATGAGGTAGCTCTTGCAGGAAGACATTGTGGTGCAACAAGAGCTTTGCGCCTGCGAGCAGCAGCAATAGCGCCAGCAGGGCCAGGCCCAGCCAGAGCAAACCTTGGCTCATGCCCGCGGTCTGGCTCCAGCCAAATGCCGCCAGCCGGTTCCAGCTGCCAGCCAGGGCCAGTATGCCCAGCGGAATACCAAATAAACCCGGGGCGATACGCGCCAGCCAGGGTCGCCGGTTCACCGGTGGCTGCGGTACTGGTGTGGCGTTTTCTGCAGAAGCGTTGAAGGGAGGCACAATGATATCCGGTGACAGGTGTGGCGCTATCTTGCAGCAAATGGCATCGCAACGGCAAGCGCTGTCGTCAAGAATGGGCAACGGCCTTGCGCCCGATGACAATGTGTAGCCATACAACAACCGGCAAGGCAAGGCCAGTCAGGCTGTGGCCGAGCGACCAGACAATGTGGCTCTGCTCGCTGGCCAGATAATACAGGCCGTAGCCACTGATTCCCAGTACCGCCAGACAGCCCAGCATGCTCCAGCCGCTGCGGCGGTTACATCGGGCACGGTAGGCGCGGCGTATATGGAGTTGTAGCAAGGAACCGGTCAGTAATAAAATCAGCATCGCGAGCCCGCCATGTATCTGCATGGCGGGATGTTCCCATGGATGTACGCTTTCGCCAAATTCGCTGGCCTGGCGCAACAGGTAGTGTGCCACCAGCCAGACGATACCGCTAAGGGTCAATGCGGCGAACGCAGCGTAAAGTGCCAGGCGGTGCCAGCGTTCAAGACGAAAATTTTGCTGCCGGTGTAACTGAGAAGGGTGTTGTAAATGTCGTTTTTGGGTAGGCATGAAAAGCTCAGGCTAAAGAATGCTGTGATGTGAAATGCGCCGCAGGTGCGACTGGGGCGAGGATGAACGCCTCGGCAGAAAACATGACCAGCGCCGGATGTTGTACATCGCCACTGGCGGCCACCACTTTGGTCAAGGCGTCGGCCCAGATACATTGGGGCGCACGCACGCTCACACTTGTCATGTCATTGATCGCATGACCGGTTCCGCCGTGAACCAAGGCACTGACATGTCTGCGTTCATGTACTTTGGCGGAAAAATAAATACCCGAAGTTGCCAGTGCCTGATTATTCAATTGCAGGCATTTGCCAATGGCAGCCAGTTCGGACGGATCACGGATACCGATCTCGAGGGTATGCTCGCCGGTCACGCGCAGATCGCCCCCTGCATTGACGCAGGCAGCCTGCACACCCGCCTGCGTCAACGCCAATATCGCCTGATCAACCGCATAGCCTTTGGCAATCCCCCCTAGATCGAGCCAGTCATGGCGTAATTTTTGTACCTGATAATTTGGCAATAAACGCCAGGCCTGTTGCTGCGGTTCATAAGCTATGGCGGGAAAATACAGATCATCCTGTGGCGCGTTGCGGGGTAAATAATCCCACTGTGCCAGGAGACCTGCCACCCGGATATCAAACAGGCCCGAGCTTGCCGCACTCACCTGCAGGGCCGCCGCGATAACAGTGTATGTATGCTTGTTGAGGCTCAGTACACTACCGACCTGCGCCCTGTTCATCCGTGATACCTCGCTTTTTGGATCATGGAAACTCATCAGGGTATGAATCTCGCCGAGCACGGCAAACGCGGCATGAAAGGCCGTATTGATTTGAGCCTCATTGATTTCATCAAAAATGCTGATGTCGACCAGGGTACCGAGCCAGGGTTGTGCGCGTCGTCTCATTTTTTCAGCGCGATCTGGCCAATGGCCGCGATGCGCCGCACTCCATCCGTCACATGCGTACAGGACAAGGTCGCGCCACTGATATTGGCAATGCCGTCGCCAATTGTCAGGCCACTGGCGGCCGTCTTGCCGGTAAACTGCCTGCGCCAGTTCAAGTTTTTAATCTCGACGCCGTGACTTTCCCGGTAGGTAAGAATTTCAATCTGGCGCACGCTAGCGTCCGGCTGCAAGCCAACTGCATACGAAATCAGTTCAAATTTACCGATCACATCGTCAAGCACGACATATCCCGCCAGTGTGTCGTCGACATATGCGGCAATCACACGCCAGGCCACTGAGCGTGCAGGCAGGCCAGCAAGTTTTTCCACCTGATGCATCTGCTCCAGCGTGAGCTGTAAAGTACTGGCCTTAAAGGCTGTGGCCTGCGGAAAAATCACCTGCTGGGCCTGCTCCACGGTCAGGTATTGGGTGGCAAACGCCGAGCCACTGGCCAGCACCATCGTTGAGGCGACGAGTGGTGCCAGCGAGGAGGACAAAGTTAAGTACCTCATCGCAGCTTAAAACGCGTAGCCGACACCGAGATTAACGCGGTCAAGACTGCTGTCGCGCTTGAATTTTTGCAGGTCAGCCTTGAGTACCACCCCTTCCCCGATCTTGAAACTTGCACCTAATGTAGCGATTTTTTCCGTTTCACCAGTAGCGTTTGCCAGTCCTTGCGGCATAGCGCTGTAGCTGGCAGCCGTGTTGACTTGCTCGTAACGTACAAAAGGGGTCAGGCTGTAGCCGGTGGTGCTCCAGAGTTTATAGGCGGACTGCAAATACCAGCCATAGAACGTCGATGGCACCGGGGTCGGCTGGCCGGCAAAAGTCAAGTTAAGCGTCTCGGTATGACTGATATTGCCGCGCGCATACAAGGCCGACAGGTCCCAGCTGCCAGGCGTATAGCGCGCATGTACGTCCCACAGGCTGATGCGGGAATCATTGGCGACAAAATCGGTACTGGCATGGCCAGCCTTACCGCTAAAGATCGAAGCACCCAGCAACAAGCCAGGAACGCCGCGCCAGTTGAGTGCTGCATGCACGCTCAAGTCGTGCGACTTGGCCAGCTGACCTTCCTGGTGGATGCTGGCCAGTGGTGAGACACGCCCTTCCGTTTCACCGGCATTCCATTTGGTCAGGTCAAAACCGGTCGTGAGACCCGCATCCCAGCTAATGCCATTATCATGCGAACCAGACAGGGCAAAACCGGCTTCACGCCAGGTACTCGGGATGATGGCAGTTTCAACAAAATTACGCTGGACGCCAAAATACGCAGTCGGTTCATGATTGGTATTGAGCAGGCCGGCTGGTATCAGGAACAGGCCGGCCTTGGCGCGCAGGCTATTGTTAAATTCATGCTCAACGTAAAGCTGCTCAACTTCCGCCTCGCCCTTGTCACCGGCGGAAGCAATCGCGTGCTCCCATTCAAATTCGGCCACCATCTTGGTCTTCTCATCGAAGCGGTGGCTCAAGCCGATAACGGCACGAGCGACATCGGCCTGCGCCTGGCTGGCGTCATTCTTTGGCCGGCTGTAATTGATTTCACCGTAGCTGCTGACCACCGTTGCCGGACCGGCAGAAGCAAGTGCAGCGCTAGCCGCATTATCCGATCCGGCCGCTGCGATCTGATGAGTGTCCCTGCTGGCCATGTTGCTGACGAAGGCTTCCTGCTGCTGCTGTACCCGGTCTGTCTTTTGGCGGTTAGCCGCTAATTCGGCCTTGATCGACTCTAGTTCAGCTGCCAGCTTTTCAATTTTTTGCAATAGCTCGGCTTCCCCAGCATAGGCGGGAAAGCTCAATCCGGCACAGGCAAAGGTGGCATACAGGGCTTGTGCCAAAAAAGTTTTTTTCATAAGTACTTTCGATGGGGAGCAATAGTTAACAAAGATAAAAGAATATATTTACAGATTATTTTTTATAGCCATCGTTCAAGGTCCCAAGGAAAGCAACGATATCCTCGACCTCAGAAGGACTGAGCGCCGCAGTCATGCCAGGGCGACGCTGATAAGGGACTTCGGTTGTATTCACATTGCTCATGTAGGCAGCGGGCAAATCATCGAATTTCCTGGGACTGCCATCGGCCGCAAGCTGATACCACTCGGCAGGGTTCGTATCACGCCTGGCATAAAAGCTGACCGCTTCACGCAAGCTCGAAAAGCTGCCGTTATGAAAAAATACTTTACGGGTCGCGACATTGCGTAAGGTTGGTACTTTAAATGCGCCGCACAAGTCAGTGCGCAAGGTCAGGTCAGTACGATCCGGCCCGCATAAACCAAGATCTGTATAGCTGGAACTTGCATTGGCGGCAATCTTGCGGTTACGCGGCAATCCCAAGTTATCGTAGCTAAAATCGGTGAACAGGGGACTAGACCCATCGGCTCCCTTACTGCTGGTATGACAGCCGTTACAGTTACCCTTTAGCGGATTATTGAACAACGCCAGACCACGTAGCTGCGGCTCGCTCAAGCTTGCCTTGCCCGCCAGAAAAAGATCGTATTGCGAGTCATAGGGATGAAATTCACGGTCTTCTTTCTGATACTGCTGCAAGGAAAACTGCACCCGTTCAAAAGCACTTTCGGTATCCTCGAAGATGGCACTACCGAACACTATTTGAAATTGGCTTGCATAGGCGCTGCGCCGTAATTTAGCCATGACCTCGGCCTTGCTGGAATTAGCCATTTCATGCGCTGCCAGCAAAGGTCGCTCTGCCTGCAGTGCCAGAGTCTGGGCTTTGCCATCACGGTTAAATCCACCAATTGGGGCGCCATCAGCAGTAAAGGAGAACGCCGGAGTCAGGTTCAGGTAGCGCAGCGAAGGTACGGCGCGAAAACCCGGCACATCGAGATTCATCCCTCCGAGTTGTACACTCAGGTCGTTGGACGGCGCATGCGCGTTGGCCGGATCATGACAACTTGCGCATGACATTTTGCCAGATCCTGAAAGACTGACGTCCTTAAAGATTTTTTCACCGAGCAGGGCTGGGCCACTGAGTATCGCAACTGTGGCTAAACCGCTACTGGTCGTTGTTTCAGCCGCAGGAACTGGATTGGAAGGGACTTGAGTGCCACCGCCACAGGCACTGAGCAACAACAAAAAGGCACATTCAAGTCCAGCCAAATAAGGTCCGAAAGAAGTTTTTTGCTGGCTATATGGAACTATGTGGATGAACGGCATGGTATTTTTGTATAAAGGCAGATAACGAAAACGAAAAATCAAGCAAAGAGTCAGACAGCAAAGGAAGCGTAAAAAGCCAACTAAAAAAAGCACCGTAGAGCAGCGCTTTCAAGTTAATCTAAATGAGAATGATTTTCATTATATATTTAGCTGAGAATTTACTACAAGCGAAAAAGCTAGTTATTTATTGTAATTTGTATTAATTATCCTGAACGCAACAGCTTCCTTTCTTTTCGGCAGCAAAAAACAACATGTTGCGATCACACCGGATATCGCCTGACATGCATGCTAGCCAAGACAGCTTTACCTA
This sequence comes from Oxalobacteraceae bacterium, assembly GCA_947466695.1. Taxonomy (GTDB): domain Bacteria; phylum Pseudomonadota; class Gammaproteobacteria; order Burkholderiales; family Burkholderiaceae_D; genus Undibacterium. The sequence continues at coordinate 15,119 of CANIFC010000022.1, forward strand.
TTGAGGGAAAATGCCGTCATACTCTCGTCCGACGCGCCGCGTTCACCCTATTGAAAGCCATCATGCCTACCATCCCGACCGCACCAGAACCGTTTCAGGCCAAGAACCTCAAGCGCAAGCAATTTGCCAGTACCGGCGACGCCCATATCGCTGGCAATGTACAAATCAGTACACAGCTGTTGATCGGTGGCGACTTGCTGGTTGATGGCGACCTGGAAGCGGAAGAAGTTTTTTGCCTCGGCAAACTGACCGTCACCGGCGACATCCGCGTGCAATCGCTGTACGTCGGCCAGGCGCTTGATTGCGGCGGCAATATTGAAGTGGAATTTTTACTCAAGACCGGCTGCAGTGCCGACTGGATGGCACGCATGCTCGAACTCGATCTGGCAAAACCCGCCAAAGACGGCAGTTCCTACATGGACAAACTGGTTCATCCTGCCATCTTGCAGCGTGATGCGCACCATGCCCTATTTGGCGGCTTCGGCGACATCCAGGCGCTCGGTTACCTGACCTGCGATGTGCTCGATTGTCACGGTGACGTGCAGCTTGACGATGTACTGGACGTGGTTGAAGTGCAGTACATCGGCGGCAACCTCAGCGCCAGTGAAATTCTCATTGCCGGTGACTGTAATTGCAAGGGCGAGATGTTCAGCGAATCCGACATCACGGTCGCCGGCAGCCTGTTCGCCGGCGCCGTCAGCTGCGAAGGCAACATCGACACAGGATCAGTCCACAGCCACGGCGACATCGGCTGCTGGGGTTCATTGCGCGCCGCCGGCGAGATCAGCAGCCTCAATGGCGAAATTCATTGCGGTCGCTGGATCGCGACCAAAGCCACCATCTTCGCGGCAAGATACATCAAGGCCGGCGAATCGGTCGTAGCGGAAAAAGGCATCAACTGCGGTGACGATTACGGCATTCTGGCCGGTACCAGCCTGCCCCGCTCCGACTGGCCAAAACATGCCATGGTATCGGCACCGGCGCTACCCGCACATCTGCTGTCGGGTCACTTTATCAGCGGAAAAAAACGCAGCCACATCGACGCACTGGAAAAGAAACGTACCACCGAACTCGACTGGGAAATCCCGCGCCGGCTGAAGTTGGAAGCAGAGTTGGAAGCAGAGCAGGAAGCGGAGAAAAAATAAGCCAGAAATCTCACACGTTCATTGCTGCGCGATACCGTTGGAAATGCCGTTGGAAATGCCGTTGGAAATGCTGTTGGAAATACCGTTGGATGTAAGCGATGCAGCTTGGCATCCAACGGCCAACACACTCAGTACGCAGCAGGTGGTACCAGCAAAATTGCTGGCGATCCGGCTGCGGCAGTAGCAGGATTTTTTGCTGCAACCCAGTCACTGAGCAGCAGACCAAACATGGCAGAGTCAGATTTTTCACCGGCAACAATCCAGCGTTCGCGAAATAGTCCCTCTTGCCGGAAACCCTGCCTTAGCAATGCATTGGCAGAGGCGATATTGCGTGGATCAATATCGGCCTCAATCCGGTTAAGCGCAAGGTTATCAAAGCCATACCCGATCAGCGCTGCCAGAGCCTCTTGCATATAGCCCTGACCCCAGGCCCCGAATGCCAGGCCATAACCGATATCAGCGCGACGGCACTGCGCGTCAAACCTGAACAAGTCACACGTCCCAAGCAGCCGCTGGCCATCAGCGTGGAAAATCCCCAGCGCAAGAACTTCGCCGGCAGACATCCCGCGCGCGTTACGCGCAATCCGCTCTTCCGCCGTGGACAACGCGCTCCATACCGGCGTGCTCCAGTAACGCATGATGCGCGCGTCAGAAAAAATCACAAACAGCGCGGGTGCGTCGGACTCAGATAAAGGACGCAGGATCAGGCGCTCAGTGCTCAGGTAAATTTGATCAAAAGTAGACATGGCTAATCACAGTGAGGGTTGCACACTCGATTCCTGTCATGAAAAAAATACGGCAGAAAAAGAGAACTGCTTACCTGCCGGAAAAAAAGACAAGTGCGAGAATAATGCCCCAAACAGAACTCTCTGTTGCATGTCAGTCTAAATATGATTTAGAGAACATCTTGTAAGACCAGAGAAAGCAAAAAAAATCCACCAGCGAACTGATGGATCAGCCTTTATTTTCAGGAGCAGGCAGGATACTTGGCTTGTGCTGTTGCGCGCTTGACCGGATCGGTATAATCCTCGAAACTCGGTGTATTGACCGTATAGCTGCACCCATACTTTGCAGCGGCAATCACGGCAGGTGTGCTGATATCGTCACCAGCGGGCTTGGCACCACCCGCTTCCCACTTGACCATGGCATCAAAGCCTGCTGCAGCTTCAGCAGCCGTAAAGTTGCAATGGCCAACATCACGCACCGCACGCTGTACCAGCCATTTTTCATTGCCCCTGGCCTTGACGCGTGCGGCGTAGACCTGCTCCATCTTGAACGGAACAAACAGGTCGCCCAGCGTATGCATCGTCACTACCGGCACACTGATTTCACCGTTCACTGTGGGAATCCAGCGCAGGCCATCGCGGCGCAGGCGGTTGGCGTCAGTCACTGCCGCCACCTTCAAAATACTCGCATTAAACGCCGTATCGAGCGCTGTCGGTGCAGTGGAAGACGCATCCACTTTGTAGACCAGCGCTGTTGAGTCAGCGATGTCCTTGTTCAAGATTCCGGTGAAAGTGCCATCCGATCCGATCGAGGCCCACAGGTTGCCCTGATTGCCGGCATCCGCCCAGCCCTCGTTGTAGAACGGCCGCAAGCCGCCACTGAGGTAAGCCACGGCCGTCTTGAGCTTGTCACCCTGGCTGTTGCTGACGGTAGGGAAAGTGCTCCACAGCGCGGTCTGGATCTGTGGCGCAATGGTAGTCCAGTTAGTGACCGGAAAAGTGGTGGCAGGGACATTGGCCAGCGACTGCGCAGCGAGCTGGTAACCAAGAAAATAGTTGGCCAGCTCAGTGTCACCCACGACGCCGCATAAAGGTACGGCACCGGCATATTTGACCTTGTTGATGGAGGTGGCCTGAGTCTCGGCCTCGACGGCAGCGGCGCTGATATGTCCACCCATCGAGACTCCGGTAATAAAGTACTTGGTCGGCTCGGTCAAAATGCGGCCGTTGACTGCAGCGAGCTTGACGAAGTTCAGTGCCAGCGCGTTGGTATCCTCGACGCCGGCACGTACGTCATAATAGTTCTTGGAGTAACTCGACGCGGCCCAGGCGTAGCCATTATCGAGCAGGTACTTGCGCATGATCGGCGGAAATACCGTGAGATTGTTGCCGGTGCCGTTGTAACCGTGCGCCCACATGACCAGCTTGCCATTCCATCCTGTTTTTGGCACCTCGATCTGAAAGCCCGAGCCACCGAGCACACCGGTCCAGCGATCAGTCAATACTGCGCTGCCACCTGCAGCCGGATTCATCACGGCAAAAGCGGCAACAGGCGCAATAAAGGAATTACGTGCATCCTGTGGCCGCACTTCTTCAGGTTGGAGCGCGTCAGTGCCGCTATTACCGCCGCAGGCCGCCAGTGACGCCAGCGCCAGCAAGGGAAGGCGGCGTATCCATTTGATTCGGCTGGACTGTTCGTTTGACTGTTTATTCGATTGTTTATTCAACTGTTTATTGGGCTGCTTCATGTTGTCTCCAAAAAATCAGAATGCACACAGCCTGCGGCGCAGGTGCTGGCATGTTTCGGGTGAATCGAGCGCTCACCTCTTTTGGAGTATTCCGTAGTTATTTAATTTTCACAAGGATAAATTTTCTCTTTTTTGATGCATTCATTTACCCTTCTTTTTAACCGGCAACAAATGTTTCCAGCTGCTAGCTCGCCAGCCAAAATACGCCACCCACTTTCACTCGTGACAAGTGAAAAATCAGATCCTGCATGCAGGATAAAATCCGTTGATGACAGGTCACGGCAAGACGCATCTTGCCCGCCATCATCGTCGCTGGCACACAACAAACATGTCAGTGGCAAGGGATGTGCATGAGGAATCAGGGAGGAAAAAGTGGAGTTAGAGTTGGAGTTCGAGTAATGAGCCATGGTGTAGCCAGAAAAGGGCTACGCATTGGCCAATCAAAGATAAGCGTTTTTGCATACGGTCACAAATACGCAGGAAGAGAAAATAATCGTGTGCTGCGTAGCCCTATTGCGACTGCGGGAAGTTGGCAGCGCAGACGTCCCGCCGACGCAAAAAACCCGCTGGTAATTGGTGCGCGGGCTTTTTTCGATCGAACACAATGTGGCTATCCGCATCTGGTGCGGATAGCGGGATTACACCCTGGCAGGCTTGAATGGACGCAGGATGTTCTTTGCAATGCTCCAGCGATGTACTTCAGACGGACCGTCGTAGATGCGGAACGCGCGCACGTCGGCAAAGATGCGCGCAACGATGGTATCGTCGGTCACACCCTGGCCGCCAAGGATCTGGACGCTGCGGTCGACAACACGCCAGATCGCCTCGGAAGAAATAACCTTTGCCACGCTTGATTCATGTTTGCCCAGATGCCCCTTGTCGAGCACTGAAGCGCAATGCCAGATCGACAAACGGGTGATATGTAAATCCATCTCGTTGTCAGCCAGCTGAAAACCGACACCTTCATGCTGGCCCAGCGTCTTGCCGAAGGCCTGGCGTTGTGACGCGTACTGCGTAGCGACATCATGGGCGCGCCGCGCACCGCCAAGCCAGCGCATGCAATGCGTCAGGCGGGCTGGCGACAAACGGACCTGGGCGTAGCGAAAACCTTCACCTGCCGCCCCGAGGATATCCTTTGCAGGGACACGCAAGTTATCAAAACGGATTACGCCATGGCCACCGGGAAAACAGGAATCGAGCGAATTCATCAGGCGCTCGACGATGATGCCAGGCTGGTCCATGTCGGCCAAAAACATGGTCGCGCTACCGTCCTCAAGCTTGGCCATGATGATGGCAAAACTGGCGCCCCGGGCACCGGTGATAAACCACTTGACACCATTGATGACGTAGTCGTCACCATCGCGCACGGCACTGGTCTGCAGCATGCTGGGATCGGCACCGGCGCCGGGTGAAGGCTCGGTCATGCAAAAGCAGGAGCGGATCAGGCCGGCCGCCAGCGGGCGCAGCCAGCGCTCTTTCTGCTCATGGCTGCCGACTTCTTCCAGCAGATGCATATTGCCTTCATCAGGCGCATGGATGTTCAATGCGACCGGTCCCAGCGGCGAATAACCGGCTTCTTCAAACAGAATGGCTTTTGCCACATGGTTCAGGCCAAGACCGCCCATTTCAACCGACATGTGCGACGACAGCAGGCCGGCTGCGCGACCCTTGTCGATCAGTTCACGGCGCAGTTCTTCGGTCGGGCCATGCGGCGTGCAACGCACGTCGTTTTCCATCGGAATAATCTGTTGCGCAATAAAGGTGCGGGTACGTTGTTGCAGGTCGAGTAATTCGGGAGACAGGTCAAAATTCATAATCGTGGTTACTCCGATGGCGACAGGCAACGGATGTCGCCTGCATATTACAGCGGCCATGTTATCTGATTTGAGCGCAAGGCACACATTCGCTACGCCAGATATGACATGAAAATTTTAACTTGATAATCACCTTGATCAACCGCGTTGGCAGGCGTTAGCGGCACCTTTGATGAAAAAAATCATGCCAACTGGCATTAACTCTGCCAAGATAGCGATCAGGCAACGCATCTGGCGACCTGTTGGACAGGAAAAATGTTAACAAGCCGGCGTCATCCCACTTGTATCCAGACCCGCCATCGGGTATCAAGACGCCAAAGTAACCAAAGACGCAGAAGTTACCTGAAAAAAATGGCAATGAGCCCATCCGGCTTTCATTCCTTGTTCCCACCGTCATTGATCATTACGGAGTTTCATTTGTTTAAATCGCTCGTTTTACCCATAGTCTTGCTTGCCACCGTTTCCAGCGCCAGCGCTGACGAGGGGCAGTGGCAGCCACATCAGATGCCGCAGCTTTCCGCAGAACTCAAAGGCATCGGCATGACCATTCCCGCCGAAAAATTAGCCAACCTGTCGAAACATCCGATGAGTGCGATGGTTTCCCTGGGTGGCTGCTCAGCCTCGTTCGTTTCCGCTGCCGGATTGATCGTGACCAACCATCACTGTGCCTATTCTGCAGTGCAGCGTAATTCGAGCGCAGAAAACAATTACATCACGGAAGGCTTTCTGGCTAAAACGCAGAGTGCCGAATTACCGGCCGGACCGAGTTCGCGGGTATATGTCACCGACAGTCTGGAAAACGTCACGGCCAGAGTGCAGCAGGGCTTAAGCGCCGCCATGACCGGCCGCGCGCGCCACGAACATATTGAGCAGCGGATCAAAAGCCTCATCGCCGAATGCGAACAGGACGCGGCCTATCGCTGTTCAGTACCGGCTTTTCACCGCGGGCTGGAATACTACCGGATTCGCCAGATGATGATCCGCGATGTGCGCCTCGTCTATGCGCCATCCGACAAGATCGGTAACTTCGGCGGCGATGTGGATAACTTTGAATGGCCACGGCACACCGGTGATTTTTCCTTCTTGCGCGCGTATGTCGGTAAAGATGGCCGGCCAGCCGACCCGTCACCGGACAATGTCCCCTACCGCTCAAAAGACTTCCTGGTTGTGTCAGCCGAGGGCTTGAAGAACGGCGATCCTATTGTGCTTGCTGGCTATCCTGGTCGTACCAGCCGCTATAAACTGCCCGCCGAAATACGCTTTGCGCGCGACAGCAACTATCCGGCGCGCGTCAGCGACATGCAGGCAGATCTGGCCGTCATCGCAACCGCGACCGCGGGCAATGCCTCGGCCGGTGTCAGTTATGCCAGCGTGGTCAAGGGTATCAACAACGGGCTGAAAAAAACCGAAGGCTTGCTGGCCGGCTTTGCACGCAAGGATATTGCCGCCATCAAGGACCAGCAGGATGCCGCGTTTCGCAGCTGGTTCAGGCAGCAGCCAGGGCAAGCCAGTGGTAACAGTTCAGCCACGCTGCTAGCCGATCTTGACGCCGTCATCGCCAGCGATATGGCACTTTCGGAAGAGGAATTTGCCTGGTCCGTGGCCACCAATAGCGACCTGCTGAAAAGTGCGCGCAGCCTGTACCGGCTGGCGCTGGAACGCAGCAAGCCTGACGACGAACGTGAAGCCGGTTTCCAGCAACGCGACGTGTCCTTCATCAAGGCGCGCCTGAACCGGCTGACGCAATCTTTTGTCGGCAGCGTCGACCAGGCGCGTTTCGATGCGTCGCTGCAGCGCTACCGCCAGCTTGCCACGAGCATGCATCCCTCAGGACTCGACGCCTTGCTGCCGCAGTCGGCCGCGACACTGTATGGCCAGAGCCAGCTCGGAGATACTGTAAAGCGTTTGGCCTGGATGGAACAAGATGCAGCTGCTTTCCTCGGTTCCGATGATGCCTTTATCCGTCTGGCAGTCAGGCTGCAAGACACCGCCATGTCGCTGGAAAATCGCCGTAAAGAGATTGACGGTAATCTGGAGCGCATCATTCCAAATTATATGCAGGCGGTGATTGCCTGGAAAAAAACACAAGGCAAGCCCGTTTATCCGGACGCCAATTCAACCTTGCGCATTTCCTACGGTACGGTAGCGCCCTACTCGCCACGCGACGGCATCAGCAAAGGACCTTTCACGACGGTCAATGGCATCGTCGAAAAACAGACCGGAACAGCACCATTTAACGCACCGAAAAACTTGCTGGATGCCATTGAACAAAAACGCTACGGCGCATTTGCCGATGCCGCGCTCGGTTCGGTGCCCGTCAACTTCCTGTCCAGCGCCGACACCACGGGCGGCAATTCCGGCTCGGCAATCCTGAACAAACGCGGCGAATTAGTCGGCCTTAACTTTGACTCCACTTACGAGTCCATCACGAAAGACTGGTACTTCGACAAAGACATCACCCGCGCCATCCATGTCGATATCCGCTACATGTTGTGGGTCATGCAGGAAGTCGACCATGCCGACAACCTGTTAAAAGAAATGACAGTAAAATATTGGGGTAAATAAAACTGGGGGAATGGGGGAAGACACTGAGCGCGCACATTTATCAAACCTTTCCCTTACCTTATTTATACTGCGGCGGTCAAAAGCGAGGAGGCGGTTATCCGCTCATCGCCTCCATCAACGACGGTGTAGAAATCCACACTATTCTTGATCTCACCGGAAAAATCTCCATACAAAAAAATCAGTAACGCCCGCAGACCGTGATTATGGGCTACCTGTGATGCAGCGTAATCGGACTACGGTGGACTACTTTGCGGATGTCGTGCGGCGTGCGCAACCTTGTCGATGGCATTCCGGCGCCGATGCCCGATGGCCAGGGCCAGGCAGCAACGGCGAACCTCAATGCAGTGGCACGCATCGAAGTATTGCGCGGCCCGCTGGCGCAGTTGTACGGCAATGCTGCCGGCGGCGTCGTGCAAGTTTTTTCGCAAGACCCGCCACGCGACGCCGTGCTGCACGGTAGTGCGACGGCAGGCGTCGGCTCCGATGGCCAGCGCCAGACCGGCGTATCGCTGGCCAGTGGTACCGGCACCGCTGGCGGCACACTTGATGTGTCGCGCTATTCGACCGATGGCTACCGCGACCATAGCGCCGCCAAACGCACCCAGCTGACCAGCAAGGTGGTGCTGCGGCCATCGAAGACCAGCACGATAACCGCGCTATTGAGCCTGTTCGACCAGCCGGAGACGCAAGACCCACTAGGAGTCTGCGCGGCAGACAGAATTTGATCTAACGAAGCTGACACGATGATGACCGGAATCGCAGTCAGATTCAATTTTGATGGCATTGATATTCAAAATACCGCTCGAATTCTCAAAATTCGAGCACAATTCGCCCTTCAGGGC
>CANIFC010000023.1 GCA_947466695.1 Oxalobacteraceae bacterium
ATGGCGTGATGCTCGATACCGGGCGGGTCACGACGGCGGAAATTTTTACAGCACTGGGGCATCCTTTGGCACAGTCCGTAGAGCAGGCCGGGTTGCAGATGGCGCAGGGGCTACCGGCATTCATGGCCATTGATGACTTGTCGCCAGCCATGACACGCTTGCTGAACATGCGCCGGATACTTGGTGTGCGCAGCTCTACCCACACACTGGTAAAGATCTTGCAACCCTTCAAGGGACCGGCCTTGCGCCTCAGTTCTTATACCCATCCCGAATACTTGCTGATGCTGCAGGAATATTTTGGCCAGGTGGCACCGCGTGAACGTGGCGACGTGTTTCTGATGCGAGGTACCGAAGGTGAGGCGGTCGCCAATACAGCAAGGGCGCAACAAATCGACTGGTTTCATGAAGGCGAGTCGACGACGCTGGTGCATACCCGTCAAAGCGTCTCGGGCGAGTTACCTGACACACCGCAAGCGATTGATGCCATCAGTACGGCGCGCTGGATTGAGGCCGTCATGGCAGGCGATATCGCAGTACCACCCAACATTGCCGAACAGCTTGCGCATTGCGTCGCAGTCGCCAAATTGATACGGGCCCGCTAGTTCCGGCAGCGGCCAGCTTGGTAGGCACTAGCACATCAACAGGAAACAATTTTATCGCTGGTCACCTTCTCGACCAGCGCTACCCTCTGCGCGTTACTGCTCACTAGTGGCGTGCACTCTTGCAACGGCATTGATACGGTCAACAGTAAATTTGCCGGAAGGTCAGGTTAATGCGCGGCCCGATCAATCTGGTCTGCTTGGCGATCGCATGTTGCCAGTGATGCTGGGTGCTGCCGGCCATCAGCAGCAGGCTGCCATGCTGCAGGTCGATCGACAGTGTTTTTTGTTCTGCCAGAGTTTTATGCTTGAGCTTGAAGGTACGCGTGGCTCCCAGACTCAATGAGGCAATGGCCGGATTGCGCCCCAGTTCTGCTTCATCGTCACTGTGCCAGCCCATGCTGTCCTGCTGGTCGCGGTACAGGTTGAGCAAGACGCTATTGTAAGGACGACCGGTTGCCGCGCTGACGGCCTGCCTGATCTGCGACAGCGCAGGTGTCCACGAACCGGGTTGCATCGTGATGCCGGAATAGCTGTAGGCAACTCCCGGGTCGGCAATCCATGCCGTCAGTCTCGGTTGCAAACGTAACTTGCCCCAGACATGGATGCTTTCATGACGCCATCCGGTCTCGTCGAGCAGCGATTGAAACAGGCGGTCAGCATCTGCGGGAGAATAAAACCGGGCGGCAAATTTCAGTTCGCCATCCGGCAAAAGGATGCTTTCAAGCCCGCCAGCCTGGTCAAACAGGGTTAGGGAGTCGTTTGTCACGTGTCAAGCTCCGGTGCAGGTAGAAGAGGAAAAACGTCACCTTGATTGTACCCGTTGAGGCGCTTGCCTGCTGCGCCTCATGATGCGCTTCATGATGCGCTTCATGATGCGCTATCAGTGTGGCGTTACCAGCGGTGAGGCTACCGGATCCTGATCCGGAAAACGGTAAAGCCAGGTTCCAGCCTGAGCTAGTCATTTTCCGGTTTGTCACAGAAATACGGATAAGCCAGGGGCAGTAACAGCAGCGTGAAAAACGTTGCAGAAATAATGCCACCGACGATCACCACCGCAAAGGGCCGCTGGGTTTCCGAGCCGATACCGTGCGACAGTGCCGCTGGCAGCAAACCCAGTCCCGCCATCAGTGCAGTCATCAGGATAGGCCGCAACCTGGAGACTGCCCCTTCCATGGCGCTGGTAACGGCAGACTGGCTGGTGCGTGATATCTCGACGATTTGCTCGACCATGATCACGCCGTTCTGCACCGAGATGCCGGCCAGGGCAATGAAGCCGACCGCTGCCGACACGGAAAAATGTAGTCCTACTGCCGCCAAGCCTACAATGCCGCCGATGAAGGTGAACGGGACGATGGCCAGTACCAGCAATGCCTTACGTACCGAACGAAACGCCCAGAACAGCAGCGAAAAAATCAGCAGCGCGGTAATCGGCACGATGACTTCCAGTCGCTTTACGGCGCGTTGCTGATTTTCAAACTGGCCGCCCCAGCTGATCTGGTAGCCTTCGGGTAAATGCACTTCCTGCGCTACTTTACGCTGTGCTTCGGCGACAAAACTGCCCTGGTCGCGGCCCAGTAAATTCGCTTTGACCGAGGCATTTCTGCCACCGGCCTCGCGGCTGATCCGGGCGGCACCCTGACGGATGTCGATGTGGGCAATATCCCCCAGTGCGACAGTGCCATTGTTGTTGGGCAGATTGACCTGCAAGGCTGAAATGTCATCGACCGAACGGCGTGCGCTTTCCTTGAGCCGGACGGTGATGTCAAACTTTCGGTCACCTTCAAAGTAGGCATTGACGGTAACGTCAGCCAGCGCAGTTTGGATCGCGGCGTTAGCGTCGGCGATGTTGATGCCAAGGCGGGAGATACGGGTGCGGTCGAGCACGATATCGAGTTCGCTCTGGCCACCAATCTTGACCGCAGCCACATCGGCAGCACCGCGGATACCATTGAGGATGGCGGCGATCTGTTCACTTTTTTGCGCCAGCACATCAAGATCGGGGCCAAAGACCTTGATCGCGATTTCGCCCTTGACGCCTGACAGCGCCTCTTCGACGTTGTCTTCAATGACCTGTGAGAAGTTGGTCGGCACGCCGGGTATCGTGCGGATTTTGGCAGAAATGGCGGCAATCAGCTTTTCCTTGCTGTCAAACTTCCAGCTGGCGCGTGGTTTCAGGTCGGCCAGGATCTCGATATTATTGGGACCCTTGGGATCGGTACCATCATCTGGCCGTCCGACGTGGGAGACGATATTGCCCACTTCATTGTAGCTGCGCAAGATGGCCCGGACCTGATGCTCGACGCTCTGGGTTTTCTCCAGCGAGCTAGAGTTGGGCAAGCTGATGGTCAGCCAGAGATTGCCCTCATCGAGTTTCGGTAAAAACTCACTACCCAGCAACGGGGCACAGGCCAGGATGATGAACAGAAATACTGCGGAAATTCCCATTACCCAGCTGCGTGATGGGTGCAGGCGCACCAGTACGTCGCGGTAGCCGGTCTGCAGCCACTGCATCCAGTTGCTATGCTTTTCAGCAAATGGATGGCGCTTGATGGTGTAGGCCAGCAGTGTCGGGATGAGTGTCATCGTGAGCAGGATTGCACCGAGAATGGCAAAGCTCAGGGTAAATGCCACAGGTGAGAAAATCTTTCCTTCCACCCGCTGGAAGGTATAAATCGGGATGAACGCGACGATGATGATCGCCTTGGCGAACAAAATGGGATGCCCCAGGTCAACCACCGTTTGCCTGAGCGTTTTTTTACGCCAGGCGTAGGGCTGAAGGCCGCAGGCCGGATCGTAATTTTGTAGTGACAGCCGCACCATCAGCGCCTCGACCAGGACCACGGCACTGTCGATGATGATACCAAAATCAATCGCGCCCAGCGAGATCAGGTTGGCGGGAATGCCCTTGACGTCAAGCATAATAAAAGCGAAGAGTAAAGACAGCGGAATCACCGTAGCAACGATCAGGGCGGCACGCCAGTTCCCCAGGAAGACCACTAAAATGGCGATCACCAGCGCGGCGCCCACCAGCAGGTTCTCCGCAACCGTATGCACGGTATGGTCAATCAGTTCGGTGCGGTCATAGATCGTCCTGAGCTTGACACCCTTGGGTAATTTGGCGTTAAGCTGGGCAATGCTGTCCTTGATGTCGGCGACCACCTTGGCGGCGTTGCTGCCTTTGCTCATTTGCACGATACCTTCAACGACGCTGTTTTCCTGGTTGAACGCCACGATGCCCGAGCGTGGCCGGTGATCAATGCGGACCTCGGCAATGTCCGATACCAGCACGGTCTTGCCGGCCTTGGCACTGACAATGACATGGCCAATATCCTCGATCCGGGTAAAGATGCCAATGCCACGCACAACCAGCGCTTCATCGCCCCGTTTAATGAGCCCGCCACCGACATTGGCACTGTTGCTGGTGAGCGCCAGACTGACTTGATCTAGCGTCACGCCATAACGTTTCAGGGCGATGGGATCGACCTGCACCTGATATTCCTTGACGGTGCCACCAAAACTGACGACATCGGCAACGCCCTGGACGATTCTCAGCTTGGGCCGTATGACCCAGTCCTGCAGCGCGCGAACTTCATTGGCATCCATTCCTGCCGGCGCCTCGATGATGTAGCGAAACACTTCGCCTACGGCAGTAGTGAGCGGAGCCAGGCCCGGTTGAATGCCATTAGGCAAGGTCACGTTCTGGAGTTTTTCCAGCACTTGCTGACGGGCGAAATAATCGTCGGTACCATCGGCAAAGGTCAGCGTCACCACCGATAAGCCGGTGATGGTGACGGAACGCAATTGTGTCTGTTTCGGGACGCCACTCATTTCACGCTCGATCGGCAGGGTAATGATGCGTTCCACTTCTTCCGGCGCCTGACCGGGATACTGTGTCACGATCTGCACCTGGACGTCCTGCACATCGGGGAACGCCTCAATGGGCAGGTTGGATAAGGCACGGTAGCCAAATACACTGAGGGCGAACGTCAGGATCAGGACGAAAACGCGTTGTGCCAGGACAAAATCAATCAGTTTAGTGAGCATCGCTGGCGACCTCGGCGTTGAGCAGGAAAGCACCTTCAGAGACAATCTTGTCGCCATTCTTTAAACCCGTGTCGACGTAACTCTTGTCGTAACCTTTGATTTTGATCGTGATCCGGCGTTTTTCAAAACTGCCCGGCTGCGTTTCGACAAACACGTAGCTGTACATCCCCTCGACAAAAATGCTGCTGTTAGGCACGCGGATCGCCTTGCTTGCGCCTTCGTTGGCGGCAAAAGAAACCCGTGCGAACATTTCCGGTTTGAGCCTCCCATCGTCATTCCTGATGGCGCAGCGTACCTGCACGCGTCTGGTCGCCGGGTCGAGTGTCAGTCCGACCAGTTCCACCTTGCCGGAAAACAGCGTATTGGGATAGGCCTCGGTTTCCACAGTGATGGCTTGCCCGGGGTGGATGTTGGCTACGCTATTTTCCGGTACGTCTACGATCACCCAGAGCTGGCTCAGGTCGGTCACGACAAAAAGCGGAAGCGGTGACGCCGGTCCGACTTCCAGCCCCGGATTAACCTGGGTGTCGGCAACGATACCGGCAATGGGCGACTTGAGGGAAAAATGCCCCTCTTCGTTACCTGATCCATGGAGATTTTTTATCCGCAGGTGAGCGCGCTTGGTTTCTGCCTTTGCCTGCAGTAAATCGGCATCGGCTGATTCGTAGTCTTTCCGTGCCAGCACCTCTGCCTCAAACAAGTCCTTGACCCGCTCAAAGTTGAGTCGCTTGCGTGTTTCGTCTGCCAATGCCTTATGCCAGTCGGCTTCAGCCGTGCCTAAATCGGGTGAATCAATCTCCACCAGTGCGCTACCGCTCCTGACCTTGTCACCGATGCCTGCGTACATGCTCACGATCCGGCCAGAGATGGGCGAACTGACCCGCGAGGTCACATTTTCATCGTAGGCGATACGGCCATTGAGGACATCAGAGACCGGTAATGGCAGTTCTTCTACCGTGTCGATTTTCAGGCTGGACAATTGCGCGGCATCGGTGGCAAATTTAACGACACCGGGCGGTAATTGCTCTTTGTTGGTTGTCGGTGGATTTTGTTCTGTCGTGGCATCGGCGCGGCCCAGGATAAATAGGCTGGCGCTTAATCCAATGACAATAACGACGCCAACGGCGATCTTGATGAGACGGGTAGAGGTAGTCATAGCGGTTTGTTTTCTGATTGGGTGGCTTGCCATGTGGCGAGCGCCCTGGCATAAGTGAGGCGGGCCGAAAGTGCATCAAGTTCGATCGCTTTGTAAGTACGTCTGGTGTCGAGTACATCCATGATGCTTATTGCGCCATGCCGGAAGGCAAATTCAGCAGCATCGGCCGATTTTTTTGCGGCAATCAATAAATTGTCGTCGAAACGCAGCAACAGGGCCAGCGAGGTACTGACGTCCTGCCAATTCTGTACGGCGTCATTTTTTGCCAGGTCACGGGTCTTTTCCAGCGCTTCGGTCGCCACGTCAACAGCAACTTCGGCAGTGCGAATCTCACCTTCAAAATGGGAGCGAATGAACAGCGGAACCTGCAGGTACACGCCGAAGCTATTACCGCTGCCCTGGGTATTGCCAGCTGTGACCGGATAATGGTCAACTTGCATACCGACCGTCACATCCCTGGAGCGTGATGCCAGGGCCAGCTGACGCGCAGCGAGGGCAGAGTCTACGCGCGCTTTGGCTGCAATCACATCGGGCCGGTGTTCGATGTCTGCATCTGACTGCTCAACAAAAAGGCTGCTCGTCGCGGGCCAGCTATCGGTCAGGCTAAACGCTGTCGTCTGGCGTGTCCGGCCGATTAGAAACAACAGATTCTGGCGATTTTTTAGCAGATCGGCTTCGCCCTGAACCACTTCATTTTTTGAGCGTAGCGCATCGACCAGCAAACGCGCCAGGTCAGCACCGGCCAGGTCGCCTGATTTTTCACGTTTTTGCGCGATCGTAACGGTCGTGTCGTATAGCGCCGCAGTCTGCTGTAGTACCAGTAATTTTTCTTCCGAGGCGAGCAGGTCAAAATACGACTGGCTCACCATGATGCGTACTTGCCGGCGTGCATCGAGCGCATCGGCACGTGCGGCATCGGTCAGCAGCGCCGCGCTCGCTTTTCGGTAGGCGAGCTTGCCGCCACGTTCAAACAGCTGATCGACACGGATTGCACTGTCAATGGCCTTGCTACGCAAGTTTCCTGGTCCGATACCCGCTTTGGGATTGATGTTCGCCGCCTGCAGGCTCAAGGTCGGATTGGGTGCTGCACCGGCAATCATGCCTGCCGCAATGGCGCTGTCGATGGCGCTCTCAGAGAGTTTCAGGTCATGATTTTTTTCCAGTGCCAATGTAATGACCTGCTGCAGGCTCAAAGACTGCTTTTCTGTATTTTGCTGCGCCATCACATGCGCCGGTAAGGTCATTGAAAAAGCGATACAAAGGAGGGTGTACACGCGCGCTGACAGGGATTTTTTTCGTCGCAAGATCATGGGTTCATCGCCAGAACATGGGTGGTGTGCAAAACGCCGGATCCTGCAGCCGGATGAATCCGTATTTGCGATACACGCGATAATTTTCCCTTGCTGCAATTGGCTGGCCAGATCTCAACCTGATCGTCCAGTTTTGCCTGTGACAGATTGTCCGGTAATTGCGCCACTTCCTGATGCATCTGCCTGATGTGGTGGTAGGCGATCCTGGCGTAATGCCCGGCGTCCAGATTCTCCTTGCTCAGGTTTAGCAGCGCCAGGCAGTGCGGCAAGTCCTTCTGCGGTGTCCGGGCGTCGTACAGAAAAATAATGGTGCCGCGTTTGGCATCTTGTTCCCAGCTGATCTCTGGTTGCTGCGCGCGGGCGCTGCTGCCGGCCACTATCAGGGTCAGGGTCAGGGTCAGCACAGGTAGCAGCATCTTCATTAACGAACGCTGCGGTGCCATCGCCTGCTGCAAGGACGTCGCCGGCATCACCGATGACAGATAAGCGCTGGCACAGGCAGGTTTCGGTTGGCTGAATAAATTTTTCATGATCATGGAATTGTCCTTGGTTGACGGTTGTCATGTTGCCGGGCGTTATTAAGGCTGGTGCAGCTGGTACGATTGATGAGCGTAATGCGGTGGCAGCTACAGGTCATTTCCTGCCACTTTTCTTACTTATTTTTTTCCTGGATCAGGACGAGATGCCAGTAGCAACAGGGCAGACCCGTTTATAGTTTGGATAGTACAATTTGATCCTGTCGGTAGCATGACGCAAGACTGACAAAAGCCTGACGAGGCAAAAATATATCGCCAGCTGCGGTGCAGTTTGCAAGGTAAAATATGATTCCTCTTTCGTCCCTGAATACACCATGCACGTTCTTTTAGTTGAAGATGATTCCGTCCTTTCTGACGGCATTGCGCGCGTCCTGAAGTCCTACGGCATCGTTGTCGACATCGTTGACAACGGCAATGATGTCGAGGCGATCTTGCGCCGTGCTGAAATCGCCGTACTCGTACTTGACATCGGCTTGCCGGGCATTGACGGCTTTGAGGTGGTACGGCGCTTGCGTCAGCAAGGCAATAATCTTCCGGTGTTACTGCTCAGTGCGCGCGATGCCGTTCAGGACCGTGTTCACGGCCTGGAACTGGGTGCTGATGATTACCTGATCAAGCCTTTCGCAACGGCAGAGCTGGTTGCTCGCATCCGGGCACTGGCGCGGCGCCATCATCCCAAGCCGGTAGAGCTGGCGATGGGCGGCTTGTCGCTCGATACGTTTGCTAAACGCGCTACCGTGAATGGCATGTCGATCGAGCTGTCGGTGCGCGAGTGGGCCGTGCTTGAGTATTTGCTGCAGCAAGCTTCGCGGGTAGTCTCGAAGCAGCAAATTATTGATGCCATCCTGCCCTGGGGCGAAGAAGTGTCACTCAATGCGGTCGAGGTTTATGTGTCGCGGGTGCGTCTGAAAATTGCCGGTGCCGCCATTTCCATTCGTACTATCCGGGGTTTCGGCTATATGCTGGAAAATGCTACGGCATGAATGCAAGCATCCGGATAAACCTGCTCAAGTGGCTTATAGTGCCGCTTCTGTTCATCAATTTTATTGGTGCCGGTCTCACTTACTGGCTGGCCTGGTCCCCGGCCCAGACCGCCTTTGACCAGGGACTGGCTGATACAGCCTGGGCCTTGAAGTCACGCCTGCGTGGTACCGATAATTTCGGCAAGATCGTGATTGACTTGCCACCGCAAGCCGAGCAAGTACTGCGGGTGAATCATTTTGACCTGCTCTATATCACGGTGCGTGACTCGGCCGGAAAAACCATGATCGGTGACAGCGATTTTCCGCCGCTGCAGCCGCCTGCCAGCCTCGATGAGCCGCTGGCCTATGACGGAGCGATGAAGGGGGAAGCGATCCGCGTGATTTCGCTCAAGACGAAAATCGGGCTGGAGACGATCTCGATCGGGGTCGCTGAAACTGACCGCAAGCGCACCGAGATACGCGCCAAAATTTTCTTTACCCTGCTGTTGCTGGAGGGCTTCGTGACCCTCATTTTGGTGGGCATCGTCTGGCTTGCCGTGACTAAAGGATTGTTGCCGCTCAAGAAGATGCAGTCGGATCTGGATGCACGCAACTATAACGACCTTTCCTCGGTCCGCGAGGATGATGTCGCACTAGAATTGCGTCCGGTCGTCAATGCAGTGAATGGCTTACTTAGTAAGGTACAGATGGACGCTTCGGCACGGCAAAACTTTCTGGCCAACGTCGCACACCAGCTCAGGACGCCGCTGGCAGGTCTGAAAACACAGCTTGAATGGCTCATTCACAAGCATGTAAACGATCAGGAAACCGCGCAATCGGGTAAATTGATGCTGTCTTCGACAGAGCGGATGATCCGGCAGACCAATCAGTTGCTGGTGCTGGCGCGTGCCGAACCGGGGCAGTTTGAGAACGTTGCGCTGGAAAGTGTTGAGCTCAACAAACTCATCGAAGAGTCGGTGCAGCATTTTGTCGAGATGGCGAGCCGGAAAAAAATTGATCTCGGGTATGAACTGCACTCCATCAAGGTGCTGGGCGATCAGTTCCTGTTGCGCGACATGATCGACAACCTCATCGACAATGCGATCCGTTATACGCCGGAATACGGTGCGGTAACGGTATCGTGCGTTCACCGGTCAGGACAAAATGTATTTTCGGTGGAGGATTCCGGTGCCGGTATCGCACCGTCCGAACGGGCCTTGATTTTCAACCGGTTTTATCGTCTCAGTGATCAGGTGGCAGGCAATGGTCTGGGCTTGGCGATCGTGCGCGATATCGCCAAGGATCACAACGCCGAGATTGTCCTGAGTGCCGGTATTGCGGGCAAGGGCACGACGTTTTCAGTGTATTTTCCAGATTAGGCGAGGTCTGGTGTCGGGTGCGAGATGGCATGATGTGGCGTGAAGTGAAGTGAAGTGAAGTGATGTGACACTCATGCACCAAGGCGAAGTTTTTTCTGCAGCACGAAGTTGAATTTGCCAAGTGAAAAAGTCCGGCCCGGCTGGCTGCATGGTCAGCGGTAGGGTCGAGCGTTATTTTTTTACCGGTTTTTTTTCGGTAATTCTTTACTGTTATTTTTAACTTTGAATCATAACTATAATTTTCAGCTATAAATCAGCTATAAATCAGCTATAAATCAGCTATAAATCAGCTATAAATCAGCTGTAAATCAGCTGTAAATCAGCTATAAATCTTAGCTACGATTCTTTCGCTGTTTCGACCTGCCACCAGCCGGGCAATAATTGCAGCACTTCGGGCCGGGCAAAACGGTCGTCAATCAGGTGTACCACGCCACGGTCGGATTCCGTACGGATCACGCGTCCGGCCGCCTGCACGACCTTTTGAAGACCGGGGTACAGGTAGGTGTAGTCATAACCGGAACCGGAGCCAAACAGGCGCTCCATGCGCAGGCGGATTTGCTCGTTGACCGGATTGAACTGAGGCAGGCCAAGCGTAGCGATGAACGCCCCGATCAGGCGGGCGCCGGGCAAGTCGATGCCTTCACCGAAAGTGCCTCCCAGTACCGCAAAGCCGATGCCGCAACTGTCGGGCGTAAAGCGTGCCAGAAACTGGGTTCTGCCGCTATCGTCCATGCGCCTGGCTTGCTGCCATACCGGAACGCGGGGATAGCGTTCAGTGAACACCGCCAGCACTTTGTCCATGTAGTCAAAGCTGCTGAAAAAAGCCAGGTAGTTTCCTGCCTGCGTGTCATATTGCTGCGCCATCAGCTCTGCAATCGGCACTAATGACTGATCGCGATGGGCGAAGCGCGTCGAAATATGACGGGCGATGTTGACGCTCAGCTGCGCCGCTTCAAAGGGTGAGCCGACATCAACCCATGCCGTTGTGTCCGGCATCCCCAGCATGTCGCCATAATAATTCCACGGACTAAGCGTGGCGGAAAACAAGGCTGTACTGTGGCTGGCGGCAAATCGCGCTTGCAGGAAGGGGCCGGGGATCATGTTTCTGATGCAAAGCGCAGAGCCATTTGGTGCGCTCGTAATATCAAACAGTGAGTGGTCGGCAAAACTGTCGGCCAGCCGCAGGAAGAGCAGCACGTCAAAATAAAACCGCTGCAAAAGAGGATCAACAATACGCGGGTTATCGGCAAAATAGCTGCCGATTGCTGCGCCAGTCGCTTGCAGCGTCTGCAGGAATTTTTCCGGGATGGCGGGATAGGTGGCGTACTCTGACGCCTGATCTTTTTCCAGTTGCAGCCATTGCCGGTGCAGCCGGTCCAGCACTTTTTTCATGTCTCCCGCTACCGTCTTGCGTACCGCTTTGAGATTGACATGATCGAGCTCTGCCGAGTACATCTTGCGCGCCCGTGACACCATGTTATGGGCTTCATCAACGAGTACGCTGACGCGCCAGCCATTGGCGACAGTCAGGCCGTAAAGCAGGGCGCTGATATCGAAATAGTAGTTGTAGTCACCGACCATGACGTCGCACCAGCGCGCCAGCTCCGTACCGAGATAATAGGGGCAGACCTGATGCGCCAGGGCCACTGTGCGCAGGCTTTCCCGGTCCAGCAGCGGGAGTTGCAGGGCGGCGCTGCGGGCTGCGGCCAGACGGTCGTAAAATCCGCTGGCCAGCGGACACGAGTCTCCATGGCAGGCCAGTTCGGGATTTTCGCAAGCCGTCGTCTTGGCCACCAACTCGAGCACGCGCAGCGGTAATGACGGATCGTTTTTCTTGATGATCGTCAGGGCATCGAGCGCAAGCTGGCGTCCGGAAGTTTTGGCGGAAAGAAAAAAAATCTTGTCCAGACTGTGTTGTGCGCTCGCTTTCAGTAGCGGGAACAGGCTGCCGATCGTCTTGCCAATACCTGTAGGCGCTTGCGCCAGCAGGCAGCAGGCGCGCGCGCTTGCCTTGTACATGGCTTCGGCCAGTTCGCGCTGTCCGGGCCGGAAACCGGCATGCGGAAACGGCATCCCGAGCAGCGCGCTGTCGCGATCGGTACGGTGCGCCATTTCCTGTTCTGCCCAGTGTAAAAAACGCCCGCATAACAGCTGAAAAAATTGTTCCAGTTCCGTCGCCTGATGTTCTTGGACGAGGACGGTTTCCTTCTGGCTGCCGATATCAAAATACACCAGCGCCAAAGTGATACTGGCACAATCAAGCTTCTGGCACTGCAGATGTCCATAGACCTTAACTTGTGCCCAGTGCAGCTGGCGGTGGTTGTCTGGCATCGCAGCGAGATCGCCGCGAAAGGTCTTGATCTCTTCAAGCTGGTGCTGCTGCGGGTCGTAACCATCGGCGCGGCCACGCACATGGAGCGAGCCGAAACGTCCTTCCAGACTAAGCTCGCGCTGGTAGCTGTCGGCGCGTCTGGCCGTCACCTGGGCATGTCCGGCGATTCCCTCCTGTGCTGTTGGCGAGGGGGTAAAGCGTAAATCAAGATCGCCCTGTTTTGCCGTAAATTCGCACAGGGCGCGCACGGCGACGCTATACGCTGGCGCTTGAAGCACGGCCGTGTTTGTAATGCTGCTCAAGGACTACTCTCGCACCATTGTACGTAGCAGACCGTCAGCGGCATCTGATGTCCGGCGCAGTAATCGATCCAGCGTTTCTGGTTGTCTTGCAGGCGGTCCCCCGGACCCTTTACCTCCATCATGCAATAACGGTTTTCTGCCGGCCAGAACTGGATCAGGTCGGGAAAGCCGTTGCGGTTGGACTTGATGTCGAGCAAAATGCGCTCGAAAGCCAGTTTCAGATGCTGTGCCGGGATGCAGCTCAGTGCCAGTTCCAGCAATTCTCCGGTAAGCAGATTCCAGACCACAAAGGGCGACTGAATGCCATATTTTTCTGCATAGATCTGGCGAATGCGATCGCGGTAGTGGCCTGAATCAAGTGCGGCCATACTGGCGGCGAACTCGGGCGCACGGCGCTGGCGAAAGTCGGCGCTATGCAAATCGACCGGGCCGCGATGAAACGGATGAAAAAAAGCGCCGGGCAGGGGTGTGAAGATCGCTTCCCAGCACAGCAAGCCAAACAGCGAATTGATCAGGGTATTTTCGACGTAATAGACGGGTGCATCAGGCTGTGTCAAATGATCCCTGACCACACCCTCGACAAAAAATTCCCCGGCCGGAAAAGGCAGGCTGAGATCAATCCGGAGCGCCGGAGCAGCGCTTATGACCGGCGTTTTTGCCAGACCCAGTTTCCGGTTCAGACGCGGCGCAATGCGTAACAGTTGCTGGCGCTCCGCGTCATTTTCCGGTGCTTCCTGTGCTTCACGCATGATGGCAAACGCAGCCTCGCTGCGCGCACTTTTTTCCAGCACACGGATGCTGCGCAGGCGCGCGCCGGGGTAGCTGCAGCCGGAGTAGACGGTGAAGGCGCTCTCCCAGTCCTTGGTTTTTTCCAGTTGCTGGCCAATCTGGAACAAAAACTTCTCACGGCGACTGCGCAGCCAGTCATTCCCCATGGAACACTGCGCCAATTCCTGCAGGACGTCCGTGACCGGTGCAGCGTTAAAAAACAATTCCCGGCAGCGCTGCAATGCCATGTAGTCATCCACATCGCGGCGTGTGCCAAAGGCGCGTGATGCCAGGGAAAAATTAACCTGTTCGTAGCGATAGATGCCCAGGTCGGACAGCACGAATTCAGACCAGTCCTGATGAAAATTACCAAAGAACATCAGGCGCAGGCGATCACACAAGTCCTGATTCGTGATCTGGTACACCGGTTCATCCGAAGCGGGGTGCCAGGCGGAAAAGCGCTGCGTGAATGCGGCGGCTTCCTGCTCTGGATCTTGTCCTGAAACTTGTCCTGAATTTTGCGATAGATGTCCGATCAAACGCAGACGCAATAAGGCGAGCTGGTCAGGCTTGCGCAAGGCTTTTTCACTGGCTGACAAGGAGAAAATGACGGCGATATCGCTCTTTTGCAGCAGGTCGAATAACTGGTCAATATCCATGTACGGGTCGCGTTCTACCCAACCCAGTGCCAGCAGCGGAGCGACCGCTTTTTGCGTATCACCAATCTCGTCGTAGTGCAGTTTGCCGGCACGAAACAGGCTGCCCTTGCGGATCACCATGCGCACAAACAAGGCTTGCGCGGTTTGCGGCAGCTCGGTCAGTTGCGCAATAAACTGTAACTCTTCTGGTGAGAGCAAGTCGTGGTAACGCTGGTAAATCCAGTTTGCGAGCTGTCGAAAATTATCCAGATAGTAAAACGGGTTTTCTAATACTTGTCGCATTTCACGTCGGTCCACTCGATTGGCTATAAAAGTTACATAGGCTGTGCATGCATACAGTATATCGTGTTACGTTCCGTTGGCCTGGAAAGAGTCAAACTCGCTTGCTGCACCGACCGGTTTCATGCGGCTCAGGTATTTGAGCAAGATACGGTAGGTATCGCGGTCAAAACTGGGCTTGCCTTGCTCCAGCAGTTGCGCCACCTGCTGCTCTGTACTGGCGCTACCGAGATAGCACCAGGCATCAATGACGTGATGCACATTGCCTTCTGCAAGCAAGGCCGCACCCGCAAAAGGCCACACTTTGAGCCTGATTTTAGTCAGTGCCTCAATGAGCCGCAGATTGTGCTGCTGCAGTGGCTCCGCGCCGGTGCACGCGCCTTTGCACTGTCTCAATTGGTAGGCAAAGCACGGCTTGCCAGGGAGGGCTTTTTCAATTCCCAGCGTGACCGTGCAGAGCTGGTATTGTTTTGCCATTTCCATGAGCGACTCGCGTGCGCTGGCGGCACTTTTATAAAGTCCATACAGCCGGGCCTGGCTTCCGAGATCAAGATCGCGGCCATACACCAGCCTTGGCTGCAGCGCGCCGGCCGTTTGTTCAACCAGTTGCCATGAGCAGAATTCACTATTGCGCCGTAGCTGCCGGTTCAAGGTGGGCTGCAGCTCTTTAATGAGCCGCGCCTCGGTGATGAGGGCGTCAATCTCGCCTTCGCATTCTATCCATTCCACCTGGCGTACCTGCTGCGAGATGCTCATCTCCTTGGCGATGGCGTGATCAGAGGAGAAATGCGACAGCACACGCTGGCGCACGTTATTACTCTTGCCAACATAAATGGGTAGCCGGTTTTCACCGTAAAAAAAGTACACACCATGGCTGCGCGGCAGCAGATCGACCAGATCGGCATCGAGATGGGATGGCAGGCTGGGGCGGGCTGTGAGTTCCCTGACTGCTGCGCTGAGCGTCGCCGCCGGAAACTTCATTTGCGCCATCTGCCAGAACTGAAAAATTGCCTCCGCGTCAGCCAGTGCCCGGTGGCGTGCCGAGACAAGCAGTGCGTGCCGCGTGATCAGGCTATCGAGATTATGTTTGTGGTGTTCGGGAAACAGCGCCCGCGAAAGTTTGACCGTGCACAAGACCGTGGCACGAAAAGTGAGGTCGAGCCGCTTGAATTCGTTTTTCAGGAAGCCATAATCAAAGCGCGCATTGTGCGCTACGAAGACATGTCCTTCCAGCCGCGCCAGCACCTCCGCCGCAATGTCGGCAAACACCGGCTGGTCGCTTACCATCTCGTTGCTGATGCCGGTCAGTTGCTCAATGAAAGGCGGAATACGCGCCTCCGGATTGACCAGCTGGCTCCAGCGATGGCTGGTGCTGCCATCAAAGGACACAATCGCTATTTCAGTGATGCGGTCACGCGTGATCGTCGCACCGGTAGTTTCAAGATCAACAAAGGCAAAAGGGTAGGCAGGAAGAGACAAGGGCATTCTTTAAGCATGGGCGGAGACAAAGCCTAACAGCCTTTGTTTAACTTGGTGTAATCATGTTCAGGTTTTCACCGGTTTTGCTGTCTGTGTTATCAATACCATTGGTGGTTTTATCCAGCAGTAGCCCGATTGCCTGTGCGGCTAAAGGACGTGAGAAAAAATAACCCTGACAGAAATCGCAGCCCAGTGACTTCAGGATTGCTACCTGTGCCTGCGTTTCAGCACCTTCTGCCACTACCTTCATACCCAGGCTGCGTGCCAGGCTGATGATGGTCTGGACGATCTGCAATCCTTGGCCACTCTGGTCGATTGCAGTCACAAACGAACGGTCTATTTTGAGAATATCCGCCGGGAAACTATGCAAATAACTGAGCGATGAGTAACCGGTTCCGAAGTCATCAATGCTTAAAAGTACACCGATTTTCTTGAGTTCGTCCAGTACCTTGACAGTATGTCCGACGTTGCCCATGGCAACACTTTCAGTAATTTCCAAATGAACTGAAGAGGGTGTAATTCCGGTTTCTTCAATGATCTGACGAACTTGCTTCACCAGATCGGGCTGCACGAACTGACGTGCAGAAACATTGATGCTGACCGTGAGCGCGTGTTTGCGCGGATACTGTAGTTGCCACCTGTGTATGCTCAGGCAGGCCTCGCGCATAACCCACAGGCCCAGCTGGACAATCAGGCCCATGTCTTCGCAGACCTGAATAAAGTCGCCTGGGTAGACCAGCGTGTCGGGCGAGCGCTGCCAGCGTACCAGCGCCTCGACGCCTGTTATGGCGCCATTGTCGTTTGTGTCGAGTGAGATGATGGGTTGATAATGGACGATGAACTCGCGGTTCTGCAAGGCATGGCGAAGATCGGTTTCCAGTTGCAGACGCTGTGCGGCCAGGTCGTGCATGGCCTGATCAAAAATTTCATAACGGGCTTTTCCCAGCATCTTGGCGCGGTACATGGCCAGGTCGGCGTCACGCATCACTTCATTGGCCGTGTCGTAGTCCGATTCACTGGTCGCGATGCCGATGCTTGCGCTGATGTAAATTTCCTGTTCGTTGATGAGAAACGGGCCTTGTAGTTTTTGCCGGATACGGTCGGCCACGCGTACTGCATCGCTGATGTCCTCGATGTCACCGAGAAAAAGGGTGAATTCGTCGCCTCCCAGTCTTGCCAGCGTAGCGTTCCCGGCACGCTCCGGGGTGTTGTCGCTCAATTCAGACCTTGCAATCATGTGGTCAACCCGCAGGATCGTGTTAAGACGGTTTCCCACCGCAATGAGCAACTGATCACCAGCCTGATGGCCGAGACTGTCGTTGACGATCTTAAACCGGTCTAGGTCTAAAAATAGTACGGCAAAATTAAAGCGGGGATGGCGCTTATGGTGTGACACCGCGCGTTGTACGCAATCGAGGAACATGGCGCGATTGGGTAGTCCGGTGAGCGTATCATGCGCAGCATCGTGCAACAGGCGTTTTTCGTTGTGGCTCCGTTCAACGACACGACCGATTTGTGTGCTGATTTGTAACATCAGCCTGAGCAATGTTTCGTCCGGTTCTAGCGTTTTGTCAGAGAAAAACTCGAGCACTGCATTAACCTCGCTACCGACCTGTACCGGAAAAGCAAAGGCCACCCGCAGACCCGCCTTTCCAGCACTTTCAAAACGGAGAAAAAGTGAGGTCTGATCGCTGACATTGCACATCCATTCCGGTGCGGCGCTTTCCAGTACGCGACCCGGCATTCCGATTCCGGCTGCAAAAACCATCCGCTCGGAAGTTTCGCAGAACGCCTGAAAGCGAGGCGCGATTCCGTCATTCCAGAGGCGACTGGAACGCAGGCATGCAGCTTTACCCTCGCCATCGGGTAACAGGGCGTGACCAACCGCCCAACCGGTGAACTGACAGATTGCAGTCAGTGCAAGTTGTAAGATCATGTTTAACGAGGTAGCTTCGTTCGCTGCAGTAGCGACTGTTTCAAGTAATTCGATCTGAAGTTTTTTTTTGTATAAATCGCTCAGGCTGCGTTCGGCAACCAGTTCCGCTTCGTTACGCGCCAGCCGTTCACGCTCAAGCCGGCGCTTGAGACGGCTGATTTCAGCGCGGAGTTCTGCTCCGGATTGATCTGATAATTCCTCGCTAAACACTTATGCTTTCCGGGTAGCCGTAAAGGTGATCCGGAAGCGGCATTTGACATCGCCCTTGTGCATGCACTCGAGATGTTCGAACCGGACAACCTCCCCGAAGTGTTTGCCCGCACCTTCGACGAATCCCTGTGCCAGCGCACACAGTTTGCGTGCAGAGTCGTAGCCCATTAGCAAGCTACCATCCGGACCGTCTTCAAAATCGAACAGGGGGACATCGGCTCCCGGATAGAGTTTGCGTACCTCGGGATGGATGATGGAGTTAAGACTGAGTACGAAGGGGCGGGTGGTGGTCTGCGCAGAAAAAAATTCTGGGTAGCGTTCAACCATCACGCTCATCGCTTCCTGACCAAACCAGCGCAAGACTTCGTTGGGACTCAGGTTCAGGGCTGTCGATGCAGCCGTTACCAGCGCACCCATCTGTGCATCAGGGTAGTTACCCAGTGACGTATAGGCGCCGCCTAACTCCGCTGCATCCAGCAATGCGTCCCAGGTATCCTCTCCATAGCGGCGTGATACCACGGTCTCTAGCAAATTAAATACAAGGCCCTTCATCAGTAACTTTCAAAAATTAGTCTTATTTAAAAATCGTGCGCTGGTTGCAATCCGGGCGTTCAACAAAAAACGTTTTTTTCAGCGTACTAGAGAACATAGGCAATTTAAGTCGTAAGTTTGCCATTGGCCTGCGACATGGCACGTTGAACGATTTCTTGTTGAGAGCCTTAAGTGATAATTAAACTTTATTAGGAGCGATATAGAGCAGTAGAAATCCATTATTGATGTTGCATTATAGAATGCAATTAAATAGGTTTTAATAATATTTCAATAATGTTGTTTTATGGAGCAGGCGGATTGAACTTCTTTTATTCATCTTCTTCAACACGCCATCGACCTCTCAAGCTACGCAGCTTCGCTGTTACACGCGACAACATCGCTTTACCTGCGATGGGATGCGACAACATCGCTTTACCTGCGACGGGATACGACGATTTGATCAGGTTTGACTGCATGCGTTTGCCCATTCATGCTACGAGTATGACAATATTTATATGAATCTTTCAAATTGCTTAAATAATGCGCGTTCGCGAAAGCTGGAAGCTGCTGGTAAAGTCTGGTGGAACCCAGATCGGGGTTTTGCGTTGTATGAATTTTTAACCTGCCTGCCGCTTTTCGCCGTGTTGTTAGCCTGGCTCCAAGAGAAATTTTGCGTTAGCACAATTTGTTGGCCGTCAAATATGATGGGTGGTCTGCGTAGACGAAAATGATTAGAGACAGCGTATGGCTAAGCATGCGCTGTTTTTTAGAAAAATCTTGTCGAAATTAAATGTCCATCATCAATCCGGAATCGTCACAGTATTATTGCTAAACGTGATTTGTTCGCTCGCCGCTGGTATGAGTAAAATTGGTGGTACATTGCTGGCGCTGACAGGGTTGACCTGACTGCCGGTAATACCGCGTGGGGTGGTCCTGACGAGTTGACTTGCAGGCAAGGCCTGAGCTGACTTTAAATGCGCAAACATCATGTCCATGGCTTGAATATAGTAGCGATGCAAAGGAAGTAAGCGCGCATTGTAGCCAGGAAAACCGAGAAACGAATCAAAATGCTGAGCATTGGTCACTTCAATATAGCGCAGTTTGCTCGAGCTGCCCTCGATGATTTGATTCATTCCAAAATAAGGCCGCGAGGTCAGTGCAACTGGCACCAGAGTATCGCTGCGACCATGGACGATGATCGCAGGTTTGCCTCTTAAGTTAGCACTACGAATGACTTCACTGATCCCCTGCTGCACCCGTTTTGCATTGGCACTGCTGCCGGTGGCTAATTCACGCAGGCATAATGCACCGGCGATATTGTAATCCTGCTTACCATTGTTTGAAATGGAAATGCTATCGAGCAAGGCGCCACCTGTGCTGTTATTGTTGATGATATTAATTCCGGCCGTCGGTGGCACCCCATTGCCAGTGCCAAAAATACCTGCAATCAGGGCAGGGTTTGCTGCCGCAGGAACACCACTAGCATTTGTTGCGGCATAGCTAAAGCCACATACATGGTCGAGAACACTAAAACGGCCATAGGCGTTGGCGTAACTGAGGGCAACCGGTAAGGTGGCGAAGGAATAATGCGATGCCTGTAAATCATTGCTCTCAGCTTGCCAGCCTGCAGCATTTAATACGGCCATGGCACTTGCAGCTAGTTCGGCGGTCGTGGTGCCGCTGATCAGGCCATTCACTTTGAGGGCATTGCAACGGTTTTCTGCGATCGCGGAATTAAGGGTGGTAAAGACATTGCTGGCAGGCGAGACTAAACCGGCGCAAGGCTGCATCAGATTTGCCAATGTAAAATAATCAAAAATAGTCTTGCCGCTACCGGTTAAACTAACTGTGCCACGTTTTACACTTAAGCGGGTATCAGGTGCTAATTGAATTTGCGGTTCAGAAACGGCGATGCCACTGATTAATCCAGTACTGTCTTGTTCTGCAGCAGCAATGGCAGCACCTGCACCATTGGAGGCACTCGAAGCGATGACGATGGTATTGCCCGTTTTAAGCCTGATTTCATGTGTGCCATTATCGAGTGCCTTGCCATATTTTTCATTTAAAACATAGTAGGCAAATTCGATGGATTGCAGCGTCCACTTGCCCCAGTCTTTTTCCGGATTTTGCTGTGAATGTGCGTGTTTGACGGCAAACCGGAAAGGGGTTGCCAGATTAAACGCCGCGCGTTCAGTTTCGCTTATTTTTGCAGTGAAATTGGATAATTTCCCAGCAGTTAGCACATCGCTGCGAAGGCCATTTTGTATGCTGACGGTATTATTTTCGATGTCATGAATACCTAAACCAGTGCCTTTATCGTGATAGGCAACTGCGCAGCCGTTTTTCAAACCCCATTCACCTGATGTACCAATCGCACCATACACGCCGCGCGATCCACTTGACGTACCGGTCACGATACACGGATGTTCAGCGTTGAAACTAGCGGGCACCTGCACCATCATGGTGATATTTTGCTGGCCAGTGCCCTCATCGGCATACGCGATGTATTCTGTTCCGGCAATTTTGCCTTCGCCTAAAGTATCTTTGCCCTGATTATCGATATTGGGGCCGAATAAGCTGCCATAACCGCCACCGGCACTGACATCGACTAAGGCACGATAGTTATTGTAAATCGCACTGCGGCGTAATTCGCTAGCCGACGGAAGTAAAGAATTAGAAATAACTGGAGCAGTACCGGCTAACCCTGTCTTGCCCATTCCTGCGGTGAGTAAATCATCACTACTGCCGTCATAATTGCTTGCGCTGACGGCGCCCAGAAAGCTAGGTTTGAGATTGACTTCGGGCGGCAGGCTTGAGTTCGAGCCGCATGCGGTCAGTGATAAAAGCAAACCGGTACTTAAAAAAAGCGAATGCGTGCGCATTTGCCTTAGGGCTAGGTCTGAAGATGACGATGAATCAAAAGGGACGGAACCGTGGGATTGGGCAGGTAGTTTGAAAAGCATAGCATCCTCAAATATGGTTGGTATTTAATATAGGGGGAAAACACTACAACGATTTATAAACGTAAAATTAATTTTGTGCAAACTAAATAATTGTTTTAATTATATTCATTTGAATTTACTGTTTTTTCAGTTGGCGGTTTCAATGTCCAAGTGCAACATGACCAAGCTTATCTGCCCAGTAAAACCATAATAAAACCATAACAAAAAACCATAAAAAACCATAAGACACCTAAAAAACCATAAGACACCCACAAAACCATAAAAATCATAAGACACCCACATTAAAACCTTGATATTGAAATATTTTCACCTATGCTGTTAATACCTCACTTTTAATAGGGGAGATGGTGATGCCAACCGCACGTAAAAATCATGTATCTTTAGACGCCACGCCGTATTACCACTGCACCGGCCGCTGTGTGCGGCGCGCTTTTTTGTGGGGTCAGGATCAGGTCACGGGGCAAGATTTCTCGCATCGTAAAGTCTGGGTAACGCAGCGTCTGGCGGAGTTGTCGCAGGCCTTTGCGATCAATATCTGTGCCTATGCCGTGATGTCCAACCATTACCATCTGGTGCTGCAAATTGATGCAGGCCGCGCCCGTGCGTGGCCGGATACCGAAGTGGCACGTCGTTGGGGAATGCTGTTTGCGCTACCCCTGCTGGTGACGGAACACCTCAAAGGGAACCTCAAAACCAAGGCCGACACCGGTGTCGCGCTTGAAATTTTGGTCGGGCTCCGGCGTCGGCTCTGCGATCTGTCCTGGTATATGCGCTGTTTAAATGAAACAATTGCCCGGCGTGCGAATCAAGAAGATCGATGCACCGGCCGATTCTGGGAAGGGCGTTTTAAAAGCCAGCCGATTTTAGACGAGGCTGGTTTGTTGGCCTGCTGTGTGTATGTGGATTTAAATCCGGTGCGCGCTGGTATCGCTGCGACACCGGAAGCGTCTGACTTCACAGCAATACAACAGCGCCTGCAAACCTTCGCGGCGCAGCGCGCAAGTGCTGACTCCAAGCCAGTACTTGCGCAGAAAGTAGTGCCGTCACTTCACCCGTTTGCCAATCACCTCAATGCCGATCCGGCCAAGGGCATGCCTTACACCTTGCTCGATTATGTTGAGTTGGTCGATTGGACTGCCCGCATTATCCGCGCAGATAAAAAGGGCGCAATTCCAAGCCATACACCGCCCATCTTGCAACGCTTGGGCTTTGGTGCTGCAGAATTTCACAAACACATGCAAGCGCAGGCGATGACGCGTGGCACGGTCATCGGCCAGGTCGAGAGATTAAAAGCCTATGCAACCAGCCTCAAGAAACGTTGCGTGAGGGGCGTGCGTATGCCCGCGATATGCATGACAGCGTAGAGACCAATCAAAAAACAGTTCAGACGTTTTCCCAGCTTGAATTTGCGCAGTGATTAAGGCACTGCGAGAGGCGGGTATTGCCTAAAGACCTGCCTTGCGTGTGTAGTGGTCTAATAAAAACGGACACCGAGATAGGTGGATAATTCATCTATTAAGGAAAACCACATGATAAAGAAACGCAGAACATTTGATGCAGGCTTTAAGCTGCAAGTGACGCGCATGATTTTGGAGCAAGGCATCAGCGTCACGCAGGTATGTCAGGATATGAAGCTGAGTGAAAGTGCAGTACGGCGCTGGGTCACG
>CANIFC010000024.1 GCA_947466695.1 Oxalobacteraceae bacterium
AGCAAGGCGCCGCAGAGTGCCGCGAACAGACCACCGGCGATGACTGGTAACAGGATGCCGATAATTTGCAAAATCGCGGCCAGGATAAGGGCATTAAGGTCTCCCGTGCGACGCGCCACCAGATCCCAGCCGATACAGCCCGGTGCCGCGCCGATCCCGATCGCCAGAAACACCAGGTTACCCTGCCCTTGCAGCCCCGGTAGCTGGTTGACGATTGCCACAATGAAGGTCGCACTGACAACATAACCAATGCCGGCGCAAAAATAGGCCGCCATGAAGATGCGCAGATACAGCGCGCCCGGAGGCTTGTCCTGCATTTGCAGACCGCTGGTGGTCAGGCCACTCTGATCGGGCGGCGGCAGCCAGCGCAAGGCAGGAACGAGAAGCAGGCACCCCAGCAAGGTGAAAGCGAACCATTGCTCACGCCAGTCCAGCCACGGACTAAATAGCGTGACCGCAGCGGCGCAGCCTGCAATGCCCAGGCCGATCCCGGCAAAGTGAATGCCTAACTCGCTCTTGTGATTGTGCCGGATCAGCCAGTTCAGGATCAGGCCGGTACCAAGCAGCATTCCGGCCGCACTACTCAGGCCGGCAACGTAGCGCGACAGGATCCATACGCTAAGATCGGTGGTCAGCCCCATCAGGGCCGTGCTCAAAATGGCCAGTACCATACCGATGCGGTAAAGACGGTCTTTCAATACCAGATCACTGATTTGCGAGGCAATGATTGCTCCGCTAAGATAACCGGCGTAATTGATGGCCGCCAGCCAGCCCGCTTCGGCAATACCCAGTCCGGCTTGTCGCTGCATCAGCGGCAGTAAGGGCGTATAGGAAAACCGGGCAACACCGAGTACCAATATCAGGCTAAAGATTCCGGCGCCAAGAACCTTGAGGCGTTCGCGTTGTTCGCTCATAGTGAAATTCTTTAATCTGTTATAGAAAGGAAAAGAGAACATGGTCGATAGTAACAAATTTCGCGATGTCCCTGCGCTCTCATTGGCGATGATGCGTGGTGCGGCGACCTTACGTGCTGTTGTCACCAGAAGTAGTCGCCGCCAATACCTCACGCAGGGCTGAATAACAAAATACTAATGAACTATTCAAAGCACGCATAAGCTACGGTATTAATGACGTACAATTCGTCATTATAGTAAAGCAAGCTTATGGCAGAAAAATTTACGTATGTTGAAATCATTCCATGCCAGATCCGTAACACTGGCAGTTGTATGCATTGTCATTATCTCGGGTTGCGCCAGCTGGAAATCCTCTGACGACACACCAGAAGAATTTGGAACGACCAGTGTCTTTGCCCACACCCTTGCCGGCACTGAACTGGCGTCATGTGAAGCAGCCAGACGCTCACTGATGAGTCAGGGTTACGTTATCAGCGAAGCCAAGCCTGCGTATATCAAGGGCCGTAGAAAATTTCAGCGCGGTACCGATGTTCATGTGGAAATTGAGTTTTCGGTAGTCTGCGCTTCTGATTCGAAGGGTAGCAACAGCACCACCGTTTTCGCCAATGCGGTACTGGACCGGTACTCGTTGAAAAAAAGCAGTAACTCCGCCAGTATCGATGTGGGCGGTCTGGGCTCGGTGTCGCTACCGTTCGGTGCAACCGACGATTCGCTGGTCAAGGTGGCGAGCGAGACCATTTCTACCGGTAAGTTTTACAAGCGTTTCTTTGAACTGACCGAGCGTTATCTCGATTCGTCTGTCACCAATAACGTCATCGACGAAAATGCCGAAAGTGACGAGGTACAAAAATCCTTGCCACCGGCGCCGGTCCCGGCAAAATTGGAATAAGCCTGCTTTACGCATAAAAAAACAGCCACGGCTATTAAGCTCTGGCTGTTTTTTTTCGTTGACGTCACCACCTGTTTGACGACGCCCGGCACGATGACAAACACGACGCCCGGCACGATCACCCGCTCGATACCCGCTAATATATCTGCCTTAATATCTGCCTTAATATCTACTTTAATATCGGCTTGAATATTGGCTTAATCAGCCTTTGTATCGAGACGCTTTCCCGCTGCTGTGGCAGGCAAAAAGTTGAGCGGATCTGACATGCCTGCGGCATAGGCAGTCATGACGCTGCGCGGAAGCAGGCAAGTTACACCCAATACCTTGACGTCAGCAGAGACGGTATTGACACATACTTGCAAATTCTGGACTTTACTTTCAGCGATACCTGCTGCTGCCGCAATAGCGATGACGGTGCGCTGGTTGGCACCCTGCGCGATCAGCATGTCTACCGTTGCCTGCAGATCGGTGCTGGAGGTCAGTGCAATAAAAATGCCGTCGAGTGAGGTGTCTACCGCTGCCTTTGGTGATTGCGCCTGCCCCATCGAGAGCACACTCATCAGGACTAATCCCATTACCGTTGTTTTCATCGACACGCTCCTCTGATTGACAAACTATGTGCTTACCTCGACTTATTTTAAATGCAATTTTATAAAATTCAAAGAACTAATTATTAAATAACTTTTATATGCCTGCTGTCACGCTTCATTGCGCTCCGTTTCGACACGCCGTCACTTCATCAAGCAAACCGGCGAACTCAATTGAGCATCCGGCACAGTGCCTCGCGCAACAACACACAGCTCTCACTTACTGTGCATCGTTGACACTGTCCTCATCCGGCAAGCCAAGATCGATTCCGTCCAGATCGGTCAGCTCAGTCAGATAGCCGACCCGCCCGACGAAGGGACTGCGTTCCTCCCAGCCCTGGTCACGCGCCGGCACCAGCCAATAGCCGTCTTCATCACGCACGATCCAGAAGCGCGGTTGCTGCATGTATTCATAAAGGGTGATCATGACGCGGTCTCTTTTCGGATCAGCTTAGGGCAAGGTCAAAACGGAAAACACCGGATAGCGCATCCATTCCGGTTCATGGTGGCGTTTGCCGTTGGCGAAGATAAATCCCAGTACCGCATCCTGGTTACCCAGAAGCTCGGGATGCTGCTGTTTCCAGAGTTCGAATTTTTCCATCAGGCCCGGCTCCTCGTTCAGCATTTCCAGTGCGCTGTCTTCAAAGACGTAGTCGGAATACGCCTCTTTTTTCTCCAGTACGCTATTAAAAAATCCCCATCTGAAAAAGCTGTCATGTCCCTGGGGCTCGAGTGTCTCTACCGCATAGCGCGCATTCTCCTGATTGAGATAAACCAGTACATCGCCAGCGCGCGCCTGGATGGTTTCAGTCTGACGCACTATGTCCAGCGTATCGTGAAACATGTGGCCTTCGTAGGCATGGTCACGCGAACCGACAGCGGTAAAACGATAGCTCTGCACTTGCATGAGCTGATCTTCAGCCAGCGTTTGCAACGCGACCTGATTCCATTGCAGACGGGCGATGACTTCACGCCAGGCCTGCGGTATCAGATAGGCTTTGGGGGTTTGGATGACGACGTCTTCGACAAAGTGATCGTAATAGGCAATATCTTTTTCCCACGGCTCGCTGCGGTCATACGACAGACGCGTGTAATTGCCGAGCTTACTCGGACTGTACACCGCCTTGTAACCCTTGAAACGAAAATGCGAGGGCTGGCTATGATCTGCTTTCCATTGCACCGGCCAGTGGGTCTTGTGTATCGCCGCCTGTTTTGCCGCGGCCCGCAAGCCCAGGATCTGTAGCGCATTGCTGACGGTAAAATCGAGTACCACTTCCACCAGGGTGCGCATTGAGGCATAGCGGTCAGCGTAGGGTTTAAGCATATGCGTTTCCGGCATGAATCCGATGGTGTGATGCAAGGCTGCGTAGCCCGTGGAAAAACGCGGAACTTCCAAAAAATCCTCGATGCCGTCGTCTGGCGTAAGCTCGACGGGATTAACGTACGGACAGGTTGGCCAGCCACGCTGCGCCATCTGTCGAAAAATTTCCGGCAGCATGGTATCGCGCAAAAATGGACCGAGACCGTCGCCAAGTTTGTCTGCCTGCGTCTGGATCAAGGTCATGGTGTAGCTGTAATCGGCACCGTTTGAAGTATGGGTGTCGACCATGACATCCGGATCCCAGTCACTGAAAAACTGGTTGAACACCTGTGCAGCAAGACTGTCGCATTTGATGAAGTCGCGGTTCATGTCGAGATTACGGCCATTGGCGCGAAAGCCAAATTGCTCCGGCCCCTCCTGATTGACACGCGAGGTATTTTGCCGGTTCAGGCAGCCATCCACGTTATACACCGGGATGAATAAAAATAAGGTCTGTCCCAGTCTGGCCAGACGTTCCGGCTCTACGCAAAAATCCCTGACCAGCGCCATGCAGGCATCAATGCCTTCAGGCTCGCCCGGATGAATGCCGTTGTTATTGAAAAATACCGGACGCCCGGCGCGCTTGATACTGGCCCGGTCAAAGACGCCATCGCTGCTGACCATGCCGGCGTGCATGGGTATGCCGTTATCGGAAACACCGATTTGAACAAATTGCAGTATCTGCGGAAAGGCGGTGGCTAATGCGCTATAAAAGGGGATACACTGCGCCCAGCTTGTGGTCTGGTTTTGATTACCCAGCTCGTAAGGCGTCGGATAGGCGCTGGCGAGAGGATGTAACTTGACGGTCATGACGGCACTTCCTTTATTTTTGTAAAGATCAGAGAAAATCGTAGTATTGATTGTAGCATTGCAAATTTTTTATCCAGCGCCACGGCGCAGTATGCCATCCACTTTTCACTTCATTACGGAGCCTCCATGCAGCCTGAAGATCTACAGTTATTGGTCAGCCGCGAAATGCCTTACGGTAAATACCAGGGTCGCTTGATTGCCGACCTGCCCGCCCATTACCTGGGCTGGTTCGCCCGTGAAGGATTTCCCAAGGGCGAAATTGGCCGCTTGCTGGCATTGATGTACGAGATCGACCATAATAATTTGTCGGCGTTACTGGTGCCCTTGCGCGCAACACCGGTCAGGAAATCAAGGTAGCAGGAAGCTTCTTCATGCGCCGGAGCGTCATCCATCCAGATTATTTTTGGCCAGTTTTATCTCTTTGCAGCTGATTTTAACGTGGACTTTACTCTGCTTTTTTTGCCGCCGCAGGCATCATGTTCTGCACACGCTTACGGACAAAATTGATATGGCTGCGCAAGCCATACAACTGCTCTGCATATGACAGCGGAATCGAGATGCGATTGACCTTGCCTTCGATATCATCGAGCATCCTGAGCTGCAATTGACCCACCTCCTGACGCTGCTCCGGCGCCACATCCTCGATCGCCTGCTCGACCAGACGCAGCTTGCCATACCATTGATAAATCCGCGAACGGATGCGCCAGACATAGAGCGGCGGGATAATTTTTGATAGCGGCAGGAACAAGGCACCGAGCGCAAGAAAAACCACCCACATGCGTTCGACAAAGTTAGCCAGCCAAAAACTCAGGTAGCGTTGAAAGAATGGCGGACCATTTTTATAAAATTTTTCCGCCTGTGGCGCCACCGGTATTTCGGTATATTTATCGGACGGAAATTCGCCTTGTTTACTGAACCACCCTGCCCCGCCATGAATTTTTTGCGCTGCCTCCAGCAGCTGTCCTATCAGCGCCGGATGCAGGCTTTCATGGGCGACCAGCGTGGCCGTGGGCGAGATCAGATGATAATCGCGCGCCGGAATATCCTTGCCAAAATCGACGATACCGCGCGGCAGGACGACATGCGACAAAAACGGAAAACGCCGGCTGTAAGCTTCTGCCTGAACGAAGTCAAACAGCTTGATACCGGGCGTTTGCAGCAGCATCTGCAGCAATAAAGAGTCAGAGGCAGAACTCATCATCAGTGCATCAATTTTACCTTCAAGCAGCGCCACCGTCGCTGGTGTACTGGCGAGTCGCGTCAAGCGCATATCCGATTCTTCCATGCCGTTGACCGATAAAATTTGCTTGAACAGCTTGGCGCCCCCCATCCCCTCGGTACCGATATTCATGCGCTTACCCTTGAACTGGGTGATGCTGTCGAGCTCTTTCTTGTCGCGGTAAAAAATCCAGATCGGCTCGTAAAAAAGACTGCCGAGCGAAATCAGGCCTTTGCTCTGCGCCTCGGTCTCGTCGGTCGAACCGCTCTGGACAAAGCCCAATTCCACCGACGAACCGGGGTCGATAATTTTTTCCAGATTTTCCTGTGAGCCTTGCGACGGTTCCAGCTTGAGCGTGATTCCACTCTTGAGCAGTTCACCGGCATAGCGTTTTGCGTAATCCTGATACGCGCTATTTTCCTGCCCGGTAGAAAAATCAATCGTACCCGGCGGCGCCGGATCGACCAGTTTATAGGCGACGCCACAGACGATCAGGATCATCAATGTCATGGGGCCGAACGCGATCAGCAGATCGCGCAAGGAAAACAGCGTGAATTTAATTTTCGACATCAGCAAAAAAAGAAAAGACAGTTCAATATCGTTAGGGGAAATTCAGGAGAACTCAGGAAATCTCAGAGTATTGAAAAATACGGATAAATTCAGGTAGAGATATATTCCGCTTTAAAGCCATCGAGTCCTGCCAGCATGTCGGTAAATGCCGCATCTACCTGCTCCGGATCGCCTTTGACACCGAGTTCAATATGGCGCCGTGTTTGCGCATCACCGACGCTGGGCAGGCTGAACACTTTCACCAGGGGATACTGCGCCTCCAGCGCTTCCATCATCGGTGTGAGGGTTGACTCCATTGAGTCAAATACCAGCACCGCTTTTTCAGCCTGCGGCTTCTGGTGAAACAGGTGTGCATAGTACGTATCAAGTACCCATTCAAGCATCGGCCACGCCATGACCGGAAAACCGGGGACAAAATAATGCTCACTGATGGAAAAACCAGGAATTTGATTGTAGGGATTAGGAATGATTTCTGCCCCCCGGGGAAATTCACCCATCTTGAGGCGGTGCAAATTTTCTGCACTTTCCAGATTGACGGGTTCACCGGTAGGGGTAGGATTTGACGCAATGCGCTGCTGTATCATGGTTTTTGCCGTCGGATGCAAGGCCAGTGGCAGATTGAGTGCCATGCCGGCACACTGGCGGGTATGGTCATCCGGCGTCGCGCCAATACCACCGGTACAAAATACGATGTCGCCACCAGAAAAACTCCGTTCCAGGGTCGACGTGATGCGGGCGCGGTCGTCGCCGATATACTCCGCCCAATCGAGCTGCAAGCCACGCGCTGCCAGCAACTCAATCACTTTGGGTAAGTGTTTATCGCTGCGCTTGCCGGACAAAATTTCATCGCCGATGATAATGAGACCAATGGACATAATAACTCCGTAAAAATATAAAAAATCTGTCATCCCTTTTAACACACTTAACACATTAAGAATGTTCCGGCAGCACGCACCCCGTACGTGTGTCAGGACAGACATACGGGGAATGCAGGAATGCCCATCAGCGGGGTATCGGGATATCAGATTCTGGTGATCCAGTGGAAGCTGTCTTCCTCTATCCCTTGCTGAATATCGTTGAGATATTTGCGCAAGCGCTTGGAATTAACCGGTTCTTTACCTTGATTGACGACATGCGTCTGGTCCTGATAGACGATTTCACCGACAGGCGCCAGCACCGCTGCGGTGCCGGACAACGCGACCTCACTGGTCTTGATCCAGTCGATCAACTCGGTTGCCGAGATGTTGCGCTCAGTGACTTTATAGCCTAACTTGGCGGCGACCTTGAGCAAGGAATCGCGCGTGATGCCAGGTAAAAATTCGCTGTTCAAGGGCTTGGTCAGGACTTCTGTATCGCTGATCAAAATGCAGTTCGCAGCGCCGGTTTCCTGCACGTCGCCATGCGGGGCAAAGATGACCTGGGCAGTGTTATATTTTTCTTTCGCTTTCTGGATAACACCTAAAGCGCTGGCGTAATTACCACCGGACTTGACGTTACCGAAGTGCGGAGCGCAACGCTGATTCTCCGTATCCAGCAAGACGCGCATGGTAGCATCCGCTGAAAAATAATCCCCCACCGGTGACACCAGCACGTATAGCAATGCCGTGGTAGTCGGTGCCGCTGCCCGCCCGATCGAGGCATCGGTTCCTATCAATGTCGGACGAATATAGGCAGAACCAGGGAAGGCAGGAACCTGGGCTTTATATTTTTTTAATAAATCAAGAATCATCCGCTTTAACTGAGCCGCATCAGGGATCGGCAGATATAACGAGGCGGCACTGTTTTGCATGCGCTTGATATGGTCGTCAATACGAAAGACACACACTGAACCATCGTGGGCGCGAAACGCTTTCATCCCTTCAAAACAGGTACTGGCGTAATGCAGGACATGGGACGCCGGATGTAGAGGCAAACGGTCGCCAGGGGCAAAGCTGGTATCAGACCATTTTTCGCCATCAAAGCTTGCTAAGGTTATTTCGTCAAAAAAAACGGTTCCAAATTCTGCGCTGGCCATAGGACTCTTTCTTTGGTGGAAGGTGGCTGGATAAGCCTGTGATAATGGAAAAACGATGTACTCGATGTACTATCAGGATGATATGCAAGTAAGAACTCGATTCTATCCTGATCCGCTCAACGATGAACGAACAAGCGTATTGGCCAGATGATGATGATGGGCAGGTAGTTAGCCAGGATAAGCAGAAAAATAAGCCGGTCGTGGCAGGTAATGAGTCAATACCTGAAGTGATTAGCGGCGAATCTGATGGTGCGATGGCGCTTACCACTATTGAGGTAAGCGCCATCAAGCATGGATATTTATTCTGGCAAGCGTACCAGTTTTTTTGCACCCTTTGGCAACGGGTATTGCGCCACATTCATCTGCATTGCCAGCAAGGTGTAATACGCATTGATACCGGTCAGGTCGACGATCGCCTTTTTGCCGAAACGTTTTTCGGCGCGCTCGAAGGTACGGTCAGATACCCGCTTATTCTTGTGCAACTCGGTTGAAAAGTCGTAGACAATTTCTTCCTCTTCGCTCATGCCGGTTGGCCGGCGGCCATCTGCAATGGCATCGGCAATCTCGGCCTTGATGCCTGCCTTGAGAGCGATAGGATGATGCACAAACCATTCGTAATCCTGACTCCACTCACGTGCGGTGATCAAAATAGCAAGTTCACTGAGCGTATTGCCAAGTGCCGAGTTGTAGCGCAGGTAGTCACCCATCGCACGGGCCTGACTCATGACTTGCGGACTGTGCATCAGCGGCTCAAACGGGCCAAACACGGGCACCTTTCGGGTTGCCAAAAACTCTTCAGCAGCTTTTTTTTGTTCGACCGTATAGTTTTCCGGCGTAATTGTTGGAAGTCGGTCTGATGCCGACGCGACCGTCGCGAGCAAACAGGAAAGGGTAACAGCGAGCACAAGTGGTTTCATTGACGTCTCCGGTATTTTGTAAAATAGGTAGTTTTAAAATATTACTGTGTTTGGCTCGTCCCTGTATAGGACAAGCGATGTCAGTCAAGCAGATGCAATCGCTTTTCACCACAAACGATGACAGCTGTTGTGAATTGCCTACATAAAATAATGCCCCATTTGCAGCAGTCCTTGATGCGCAAGATTGCATGCATCTGGCGTGTCCGATGCAGCTATAAATGAGCAGAGACTGCAATCTGCGGCTCAGAGCTCCGCTTGCAGTGCCACTTTGGCGCGGTGATGGTGCAAGGCTGCCAGAGAATAGTATTGAAACCACAGGCCGGTAAAAATAAAGACCAGCACATACAGCCAGATCGCCAGTCCCGCGAAAAAAGGGAAGAATACGACAGACATCACACCACCAAGCCACAACAGCATCGGTGCCGCCCCGAGGGCACCGGCAATGGTACCGATGAGGAGCAAAGAGGTCCGATGCGAGCGCATCAGGATTTTTCGCTCATCTGCATCCGCATAATCGGCCAGCGCATCATAGGCCATGACGCGGTAGGTAAGCCAGCCCCACAACAAAGGCTGCAGAACAAAATGCACCGGCGGCAACAACACCAGTGGCAAACTGAGCAAACACAAAAACAAGAAAATCAGGAACGAAGACGATGAATGCCACAGGCTACCGGCAAAAGAACCGCCGTTACGTTTTTCGAGCTGAGGATAGTCACGGCTGCCGACGTAGCGGCTGATGACAGGCATCGCCATCAATCCGGTTGCCAGCAACGAGGTCACGACCATCAGGGGCAAGAGTAACCACATCGCAATCAAGGGTACCAGAACAGTCTTCAATGCCAGCATCCCCGTCATGCTTAGTATGCTACCGGCTGTCTTGAAGCCGTCGTTTTCGACAAAAAAGGCCTGAATAAAATCAATCAGGTCCTGCAAGCCCCACCACATGACAAGTCCCCATAGCAGCACCGACAAAAAAAATGGCAGCAGACTTAATAAAAAAATCCGGTAGTGACATTGTGCGACGACAGCCCTGCCCCAGGAGCGGATGATTGCTGAAAAATTCATCGATACATTTCCTTATATCCTCACTAATAAGACGGTTGATACCAAACTTTGTTGCGTCCGAAAAACTGCAGCTAAAATCGCAGAAGAAGCTGACAGCAGCGGATAGTTAAGCGCCTATTCCGGGCAGAACAAAAATTATACCCGCCGGTGGGCAACTATCATGCATATCATGACCAGCACCAATAAAATAATTTCAAAAACACAATAATACAAACTAATCAAACTAATAAAACTAATAAAACTAATAATCATCAGTGTCATCGTTCCGGCACGAAGACCAGATAGACGCCTTACATTTGGGTATGGCAATCCTGGACAAAATAGCCACCACCTAGAAAAATTCTCAAGAACCAATTGTTATTTACGTTGTTCTATTTGAAAAACATGCTTTCAAATCCAGTACCGTCGTTAATGTAGACTACAATTGCGCAAGAAATTTAATCAGAGAGAAGGAATACCATGTCGACCATCACTACCGTATCAGGTTTGCAATACGAAGACAAAATTGAAGGTACGGGAACAGAAGCGCAGGCGGGCAATAACGTTGACGTCCATTACACAGGATGGCTGCAAAATCCAGATGGCAGCGCCGGCAAAAAATTTGATTCCAGCAAGGATCGCGGCGATCCGTTTTCGTTTGCACTCGGTGCCGGCCAAGTCATTAAAGGCTGGGATGAAGGCGTACAGGGAATGAAAATTGGTGGCGTCCGCCTGTTGACTATCCCGTCAAGTCTGGGCTACGGACCGCGTGGCGCCGGCGGCGTCATTCCACCGAACGCAACGCTTATTTTTGAAGTTGAATTATTGGGCGTGTAAGGGGTTAAGAGTTGGAAGAGATCCTTTTTTTCAACGACACGCATGTAAGTAAGGCAAAATTGCTCCCACTTTACCGGGAGCTTTTTTTTGTCTTTTTATACTTTTTTTATGCCTGTTTAATTTTGGCAAACAAATGATTTTTTCAGAAACAAGTACTGAGACAATGGCGCAAAAATCAAGCAGCTTGAACATTGAAATGCCTTAATCATGATTATTTTCATGACGAAAATATCCGTTGGCAAATACATTAATCTCCCACCCATTGCCACACCCATTGCCACTAATTATTGGATGCATCAGTAACTTTACTTCTCCGCCCTGTAGCTGCATATTTTTATCAAAAAAACGTATCAAAGTAAAATTTCGTCCCTTTCATTTACGCCGGCTCCAGATAAGAATAAAAGCTGCAATATTAATCAAATATAAATAAAAAGAACCAATATATCTGTTTGTACATGCTTGTTATGATCAAATCAGATGATAATATTTGCTTGCCTTAAATGGACCTGTCATTTCAATTACAATATCGTCGGATTCCATCGTTTTCATTAAAT
Organism: Oxalobacteraceae bacterium; assembly: GCA_947466695.1. Taxonomy (GTDB): domain Bacteria; phylum Pseudomonadota; class Gammaproteobacteria; order Burkholderiales; family Burkholderiaceae_D; genus Undibacterium. The sequence continues at coordinate 11,716 of CANIFC010000024.1, forward strand.
AATACTTTCTCATATCTATTTTTTGCTTCTCTATGCCTCACTCAAGCAACCCTGCACTCTCCGGCAATACCATTTCATCCCCCTTTCATGACATCCTGTACGGACCTCAACGCGACGATTTACTCCGTCATGAGGTCTTGGCCGATCTGCTTGAGGCGACGTCAATTCGCCAACCAGATCAGCCGGCCTTGATTCTGGCCGAGCGCATAGTCAGCTATGGCCAGCTCAATACCTGGTCTGATTGTGCCGCCTCTCACTTGATGGAGGCGGGAGTGCGGCCGGGTCATATCGTCGGCTTATGGCTACCCAGAGGGATTGATCTGCTCCTCATGCAGGCAGCGATCGCCAAAACGGGCGCAGCGTGGCTGCCATTTGATGCCGATACCCCAGTTGAACGTATTGCTGTTTGTCTGGAAGACGCGAGTGCATTCGGGCTAGTGAGTTGTAACTCGCTAGCGCCTCAATTATCGGCTCTTCATTGTTGCATCTGGACTGCTGAAGATTTACTGACGGCAGCCACCGGTACAGGGCCTTTGCGGCGTCGTGAAGGCGTCCAGCCTACCGATCCGGCGTATGTTATCTACACTTCCGGTTCAACCGGAAAACCCAAGGGCATAGCGATCAGCCAGGGCAGTATTTGTCATTTTTTGCGCAGTGAAAACAGCGTACTGGGGGTGCGTAGTACCGACCGCGTCTACCAGGGATTTTCAGTTGCCTTTGACATGTCGTTTGAAGAGATCTGGATCAGCTATCTGGTCGGTGCCTGCCTGTGGATCGCACCGCGCGAGATCGCTCTTGATCCGGATGCGTTACCGCAGGCGCTGGAGCAAAATAACGTCACGGTATTGCATGCGGTGCCAACGCTGCTGGCCTTGTTTTCGATCCCTGTACCCTCGCTGCGCATCATTAACCTGGGCGGGGAAATGTGTCCGGAGTCTCTGGTGGCGCGCTGGCTGACTCCCGGCAGGCAATTATTTAATACCTATGGTCCGACTGAGGCGACCGTTTCCGCCAGCCTGGCTGAACTGAAATTAAATGAGCCTGTCACCATCGGTCGCCCCTTACCTAATTATGGCTTACTGGTCATTGATCCATCGTCCGAAAATGGGCTGATTTTATTACCTCGTGGAGAAGTGGGTGAGCTCTGCATCACCGGACCGGGTGTAGCGACTGGCTATCTGGGTCGGCCAGAGTTGACTGCGGAAAAATTTATTGCTAATCCCTGGTCTGTCAGCGCCATCGATCAACGGCTTTACCGCACCGGTGACCTGGCCCGTATCGCAGAAGACGGTAGCGTCCAATGTCTGGGCCGATCGGACGATCAGGTCAAAATACGCGGATTCAGGGTGGAACTGGGCGAAATCGAGGCAGTGCTGGCGAAACAGCCGGAAGTTGGCACGGTTGCCGTTATCTTGCGTCAGGAAGAAGGCATTGATCAGCTTATTGCCTTCATCGTCCCTGAGGCTGGCGCAAGTTTATCGGCCTCGACGCTGCGGACAGCACTTGCTGCAGTGCTTCCGCCATACATGGTACCGGGCAGATTTGAAAGCCTTGAAAAAATGCCAAGGCTGACCTCCGGAAAAATTGACCGCAAAGAGCTTAAAAATACGCCCTTGACCGTACTGACGGATTTATCGGGGTCCAACGAGCCGGTCAACGCAGCCGAAGAAGTTTTGTTTGCCGCGCTCCACAAATTATTTCCCGGGCAACCGGTACGTCGTGAACTCGATTTCTTTTCCGATCTTGGCGGTCACTCCTTGCTGGCAGCGCGCCTGGTCTCCGCACTACGCGCAGACGCGCGATTTGCCTATTTCAAGATCAGCGATATCTATCAGCATCGTCACATCGGTCAGATTGGAATCGTGCTGGCACAAGCCCAAAGCACTCCTCTTACCGAAGCCGAGCCGTGGCAAGCCCCATCGAGCGTAAAAAGATGGGTATGCGGAGCGGCACAAGCATTTGCGATTCCCTGGCTGGTGGCGATGCGCATGATGCAATGGCTGGCGCCTTTTTTTGCTTATCACTTTTTTACCGGCGATCCGGAAGACTCACTATTGAGCGCCATTTTTCTATCGATAGGGGTATTTTTATTACTGACGATCAGCGAGTTTGCCGTCGCAATTGCCGGTAAATGGCTTATTGCCGGCCGTCTTAAGGCAGGTCGATATCCATTGTGGGGACTCACTTATTATCGCTGGTGGCTGTCTGACCGCTTGATTGAAGCGGCACCGGTGTATATGCTGAGCGGTTCCTCGCTCTATGTCTGGTGGCTCAGGGCTTTGGGAGCAAAAGTTGGCAAGGACGTCAATATCGGATCTATCACCCTGCGTGCTCCGGACCTGTTGGTCATCGGGGACCAGGTAAGTATTGGTAACGCCAGTAATTTTGAAAATGCCCGGGTCGAACACGGTGAATTAAGACTGGGAACCATTCAATTAGCCAACGAAGTCTGCGTCGGATCGTATGCAGTGCTGGAAGGAAATGTCTCCATTGCACAATTTGGCCATCTGGAAGGTCAGTCGGCCTTGAGTGAAGGTCAGTCAATTCCAGAAAAACGTATCTGGCGCGGTTCGCCAGCGCGCGACATTGGGGCATTTGACCCGTTATCCCTGAGCCCGCGCCCTATCGTCTCCAAGTTGCGCTTGTACTCGGAGGCCATATTTTTTATCTGCGGTAGTCTGCTCATCACCTCCTTGTTTTTCTTACCGGTATTTCCCAGTTTCATCACGATTGACCTCATCGATAACATCGAAGCATTTCCATGGTTACAAGGCAATTCCGTTTCCTTTCAGCTGGTAAAATATTTTTTGCTGGCGTTCCCTGCAACGGCCGTTCTGATCGTCTGCACAGCGCTTCTTTCGGCAGGTATCCGCTGGAGTGTCCTGCCGAAATTAAAAGAAGGAAGTTATCCGGTACATGGCAATACCTACTGCGCAAAGTGGCTGGTCAATCAAATCCAGGAATCGAGCCTGAATGTACTGCACGGTGTCTATGCAACGGTATATGCACCTTTCTGGTATCGGTTATTAGGTGCAAAAGTGGGCAAAGGTGCCGAAATTTCAACCGCACTTGGTGTCGTGCCCGACATGCTGACCCTGGGTGACGACACGTTCATCGCAGATGCCGTGTTACTCGGTGACGAGCAGATCGACGGCGGCTGGATGAGCATGAAACCGACAGTCATATCCCGCCGCAGTTTTGTAGGAAACGGCGCGTATATTCCAGATGGAACGGTCTTGCCTGAAAATGTGTTGATCGGGGTACATAGCAGCGCACCAAGTAACCAGCAGATGCGTCCGGGCGATACCTGGCTGGGTTCACCGGCAATCCATTTACCGGCACGCGAGGAAGTCAAGGGATTCCCGGAAGAACTGACCTTTCGCCCGTCCTTTTTGCGCCGTCTGGGTCGAACCCTGGTGGAAACCTGCCGAATTATTACGCCCCATGCCATGGTTATTTCAGTGGGTTACACCATCGTACTTGATTTGATGCCTCTTGCCGCCGAAGACCGCTGGCTTGAGGTGGCAGCTTATCTTGCCATAGTCGGCTTGGCGTATGGCATCGGCTGCTTTGCTTTTGTCCTGGCATTAAAGTGGCTGATCATTTTTCGCTACCAAAAAAGCAGCAAGCCAATGTGGACGCAATTTGTCTGGTTATCAGAAGCGGTGACTAATCTCTACGAAGGGATCGCGGTTCCCAATTTCATGCGCTATCTGCGTGGAACACCATGGCTGCCAGTGGCATTTAATTTATTGGGCGCTAACATTGGCAAAGGTGTGTATCTCGACACAACAGACATTACCGAATTTGACTGTGTCCATATCGGTTCTTATAGCGAAATCAATGCCCTGGCTTGTCCACAAACCCATTTATTTGAAGACCGTGTCATGAAAATTGACCGCGTTATCATTGGGGAACGTGTCTATATGGGACCGCGAAGCTCCGTCCTTTACAGCGCCGTGGTGGGAAATGATGCCAAACTTGGAGCCCTTACCCTGGTCATGAAAGGTGAATTCATCCCAGCAAATTCCAGCTGGCGTGGCTGTCCTGCAGCAATTGCACAAGACTGAAGATGACCCGGTTAGCCGTATATTCCTGGCCGGAAAGTAAAGATCTGGCGATGCATGAACTGGCTACCCAAGGAGTTACGGTAATCAGCCTTGAGACTCCCAAAGGGGTTTCGCGGGAGATCGTCAGAAACGATACCCGCGCCATGCTGAGCGATTTTCTCTGTCGTGCTTATGCGTGTACGCCAGAGAAAATCACGCTGCTACGTGAGCCAGGTAAACGACCAGGACTAAGTCTCTCAATCCCTGGGCATCAAATCACCATCTCATTAAGTCATGAACAAGGCTTGTCAGTGGCCGCTATCGGCGACGGATTGTGGGTTGGGGTTGATCTCTTATTGGTCGATCCGGAGCTTGAGTGGCAAACGGTTGCAGAACTGTATCTTGGAAAGCAACGCACTCTCGAGATCGCCAAAATTCCGCAGCCATTGCAGGCATCTTGCTTTGCCAGGCAATGGGCGACTCTGGAAGCGCAATTAAAATGCCTGGGGCACCCCCTGAGTGAATGGTCATCACAGCGTGAGCATTCGCATGCTGCTGCAGCTTGCTACATTCAGGAACTCAACTTAGCTTCAGGTTACGCAGGCATGATTGCGACCCGGGGCTATCGACAGCAAGCTTCCGTTTAAAAAAGAAAACTACAGAATAAAAATGCATTTCAAATGCATAATCAATTTGCCCTAATGCAACTTTATCAGCTTTATCAGCTTTATCAGTATCCGGTAATTATCAACAAAGATATAGTACTAAAACCACATAGCACTCACTACCCTGTTATGGCTGAAATATCGGTACTACATTTCTGTCAGAGCAATGATCACCATCTTGCTTTAGACAAAATAACCAGCCACTTACGTAATACCAAAATTTCAAGATGTCCCGCCTGTACCCCCGTTGAACATTCCATCATCAAATTAGTTCGATAGTGACGTTGCCTGAAATCGCGGCAAACAAAAATCTCCCGGCTGCCAAAGCGCATCAAAAAAGAGCTTGGGGAACATTGCAAGCTAAATCGCTTATCAAAAGATTGTTCAAGGTTTGTCATTTAAGTCTCCCTATTTGTGAATTGAGAAAATCATTGGTTTGCGCTGCGGTTGTATGATTTACACTTTAGCATAAACTACTGTACATGCAATCAGTATTTATTCTATTTACGTATTTGGCGTGTATTTCACAACAAACTTTGAAATTGACTCAATAAGATCATATACTGTACGTATATACAGTATATTTTTCCCTTACTCATGAATCTAAAATCGTCACCGCTACCAGAATCCATACACCCATCGCTATGGCGTGCGTCGCAACTCGCGTGTGGAACAGGCGAGTATGTCGCCAGTGGCTATACCAATTTATCCGCTGAGCTACCGGGCGCTGGCTGGCCAGTAGGAGCACTATCAGAAATTTTAATTGCGCAATCCGGAACAGCAGAATTGCGCTTACTCCAACCGGCGCTGGCGAGCTTACATCAGGGGAAAATTATTTTATTGCAAGCTCCTTTCGAACCACAGTCCATCGCTTTCTCGGAATTAGGTATCTCTGCTTCCCAGCTTTTGTGGATACGCTGTAGCAAGCATACCAATGCCTTATGGGCGGCCGAACAAATTTTACGCAGTGGCAGTTGTGCCGCCCTGGTGTTTTGGCAGGGTCAGGTAAGGACAGAAAATCTGCGCCGACTGCATCTGGCAGCACAAGGCGGACGCACATTTTTCTCCATGATACGGCCACAAGAATATGCCCTTAGTCCGTCGCCGGCCCCCTTGAGACTGAAACTCAAGAGTATCCCGGACGGGCTGCAAGTAGAGATCATCAAGCGACGCGGAATGACAGGGCAGGCACCGTTGATTATTTCACTACAGCGCTTGCCCTCCATGTATGGCAACAACCTGGAATCCACGACTCATGCAGGACAACATAACGACCGGATACCGGTCGGCAACCAATTCAAGCGCAACCAGACAATTGCCAGCGAAACTGTGGCTGGCGGTATACATGCCACAGCTGGGCACTGAGGCACTTCGACCGAACTGGTCAGTCGACCAGGGAACGGTTGTCATTGATCAAAATCTGGTCGTTGCCGTCTCGCCAGCGGCTATCGCGGCTGGTGTTCAACAAGGGATGCGCAGCAGCAGCGTGCACATGCTCTTGCCTGAGAGCGAGCTAAAACAGTATGACGCCGAAAAAGAAAGCGCCGCTTTGCAAAAGGTGGCCATGAGCTTACTGCACTACTCACCTCAGGTAGCCAGCGCGGAACAAGCAAGTCTGCTGATCAACATCGGGGCCAGTGTGCGCCTGTTTGGCGGAGTGAGGCGATTACGCCGCCATGTACTGGCGAGCATGGCCACGCTGGGCATTACTGTCAAGCTCGGATATGCCCCTACCGCGCGTGCGGCCTGGTTGTTCGCACACAGCGTACAAGCCACACAACGAAACGGAAAATACTGCCTCAGTCCAGATAAATTATCCCGCCATCTTGATGCATTGCCTGTCTCCTTGCTGCCGGCCGCACTGCCCTGGCGAGAATGGCTGGAGGGCATCGGTTGTCATACTGCAGGACATTTACGCGCATTGCCGCGTGCCGGTATCCAACGACGATGTGGCAAGGCATTACTGTCAAATCTTGATTGTGCCTACGGCGACGCGACTGAACTCTATCAATGGCTGGAAATACCACAACAATTTACGGCACGTAGCGAGTTACCCGACCGGATAGAACAGGCGGATGCCTTACTCCATTTTGCCCGCGGCTTATTGTTGCAGCTTTCGGGCTGGCTACACCACCAGCATCTGGCCGTGAGCAAGATACAACTATTACTCGAGCATGAGCGGGGACGGTTCGCGATCGCCCCGACCCGAATCGATATCTCACTGGCAGAGCCGACCTGGCAGGAAGAACACCTGACTCGCCTGTTGAAAGAGCGTCTGGCACAAATTACGCTTGAAGCACCAGTCATTACCCTGAGCCTGCACGCCGCCGAGACCGAGCCCATGCAGGCACCGAACTCCAGCTTGTTTCCTGAGCCTGGCGGAGCGGGTCCGGAACAACACAAGCTTCTTGAATTGTTAGTTGCCCGATTAGGGCCAGAAAATGTTTTACAGGCGGCACCCCAGGCGGACTATCGGCCAGAAGTTGCCAATCGCTGGGTTTCCGTCATGCATCCGGATAAACACTCTGGGCGCTCCGGCGACTTGCCGGCCATGCAACCGCCACCGGGGATGATGAACCGTCCAGCCTGGTTATTACCGCAAGCAATCGCCCTGAAACTCCGGCATCACCGGCCCTTCTACGGAAGCGTATTAAAAATTCTTTCCCCACCAGAAAGGATAGAGTCCGGCTGGTGGAGTGATCCATTAGTGACGCGCGATTATTTCATTGCAGAAAATGCCGAACATGTGCGCTGCTGGATTTATCGCGAACGTTTAAGCGCTTCCGGACCAACCGTCATGAATGGCAGCGCTGCCGATTCAGATGCCGACGGGCGCTGGTTCCTGCATGGCTGGTTTGGCTGATAACACACACCATTATTTTCAAGGAAAAACCAGTTGGCCAGACGCCCCTGCTTTTTTCTATTTACCAAGTGTAATAATCGCAATTACAGCAATAACAGCAATAACAGCAATAACAGCAATTACAGCAATAACTTTACAAGAGACGCATTAATCACCCCCTGCCCTCACTTTTTTATACGACCAAAACAGGCTACGGCAATCATCAACATCGTAAGTAAAGTTCAATAAAGTTCACTTCAGCATCTTGATCAACACGGCAATACGATGGATCCCAATAGCGATAAGACGAGTAAGGCAACTAAGGTAACCAAGGCAACCAAGGCAAGCCTGAGTATGCAGAACAACCACCTGATCATGCAGCAAGGTGCTTGCCTTCCTGACTACGCTGAATTATTTTGCCTGTCCAATTTTACATTCCTGCACGGGGCCTCGCATGCAGAAGAACTCGTTGCCCGTGCAGCAAAGCTGGGATACCGCGCACTGGCGATTACGGATGAGTGCTCTTTAGCGGGAGTGGTACGGGCGCATGAAGAAGCCAAAAAGCACGACATAACCCTGCTCATAGGCACACATTTCAGAGTAACTGATCCTCAAGGTCATGCAGATACGACCTTGATCGCGCTGGCGCAAAATCGCGAGGGCTACGGCAACCTGTCCGAACTCATTACGCTCGCCCGGACCAGAACGCTCAAAGGCAGTTACTTGCTGACTCTGGACGATTTTTCTGCGCCAGCGCCAGCGTATGCCCATTTACAGGGGCTGCCGGACTGTCTGCTGATTCTGGTGCCGGACTATCCCGCGAACGCAGCAACTATCATCCGGCAAGCGGCATGGATGAACGCGACTTTTGTACAGCGCAGCTGGATCGGCCTTAATTTACTAACCCGCGCCATGGACGAACTGCACCACAGCAGGATCAGGGATATTGCCTTGAATCAGGGCATGCCTGTAGTCGCCATTGGACATGTCTGCATGCATGTGCGGTCACGCAAGCCATTACAGGACACGCTGACCGCGATCCGGCTCGGTAAAAGTATTGCTGAGTGTGGCTATAGTCTGGCGTCGAACGCAGAGCAGCATCTGCGTGCTCGCTTAAGACTGGCGAACCTCTATTCGCCACAGGCTATGGCCGAAACAGTCCGGATTGCAGGCATGTGTCACTTTTCACTGGATGAATTGCGTTATGAATATCCCGATGAGCTGGTGCCGGCAGGTCAGACACCAGCGAGCTACTTAAAACGGGAAGTCTATCTGGGTGCCAGCCAACGCTACCCAAACGGCTTGTCCGCCAAGCTGATACAAAAGATCGAGTATGAACTGGCCTTGATCAATGATCTGGCCTACGAGCCTTACTTTTTAACCGTGCATGATATTGTCCGGTTTGCCAGGTCAAAAGGAATTTTATGCCAGGGACGTGGATCGGCGGCCAATTCAGTCGTCTGTTACTGCCTGCATATTACCGAGGTCAGTCCGGAAAACGACACCTTGCTGTTTGAACGTTTCCTGTCAAAGGAACGCGGTGAGCCGCCAGATATTGATGTCGATTTTGAGCACCAGCGGCGTGAAGAAGTGATTCAGTATCTGTACCGGAAATACGGCAGGGATAGAACAGCACTGGCGGCAGCGGTACACACGTACAGGCCAAAAGGTGCCTTGCGCGAAGTGGGCAAGGCACTAGGGGTTGATCTGGCGCTGGCAGATGCTGTCGCCAGATCACATCACTGGTTTGACAGCAAACAGGAGTTGCTTGGGCGATTCAGTGAATGTGGTCTCGATCCTGACTCTGCGCTGGCGCAGCAATGGGCCGACCTGGCGACCCGGCTACTTGGTTTTCCACGTCACCTGTCGCAACACAGCGGTGGCTTTGTGATTACCAAGGGCAAGTTATCGCGTCTGGTTCCGATAGAAAATGCCGCCATGAAGGATCGTAGCGTCATTCAATGGGATAAGGACGATCTTGAGTCACTGGGTTTGCTCAAGGTGGATGTGCTGGCACTGGGTATGCTTTCAGCACTCAAGCGGGCCTTTGACCTGATGGCGACGCTACCAGGCCGTCCTTCAAGAATGCAGGACATCCCGCGCGAAGATGCGGCCACCTATCAGATGATTTGCCAGGCCGATACCGTCGGCGTCTTTCAGATTGAATCGCGGGCGCAAATGAGCATGTTGCCGCGCTTGCGCCCGAACACTTTTTACGATCTGGTGGTGCAAGTGGCCATCGTCAGGCCGGGTCCGATACAGGGCGGCATGGTGCATCCCTATTTACGCCGGAGGCAAGGCAAGGAAGTGGTCAGTTACCCCAAGCCTGAAATTGAAAAGGTCTTGTCGCGTACCTTGGGAGTCCCGATTTTTCAGGAACAGGTCATGCGCATTGCCATCGTCGCGGCCGATTTCAGCCCGGGCGAAGCCGATGAACTGCGACGCGCCATGGCGGCATGGAAGCGCAAAGGTGGCTTGGCACACTACAAGGATCGCATCATCGGCAGCATGCTGAAAAACGGTTATGAAGAAGAGTTTGCCAGTAATATTTTCAATCAGATGCTCGGTTTCGGTGAGTATGGGTTTCCCGAAAGCCATGCTGCCAGCTTTGCCATCCTGACCTACGCGAGTAGCTGGATCAAATGCCATGAACCTGCGGTCTTTTTATGTTCATTGTTAAATTCCCAGCCCATGGGATTTTATTCCCCGTCGCAATTGGTGCAGGACGCACGCCGCCATCACGTTGAGGTCAGGCCGATCACAGTGCAACATAGTGACTGGGACTCCAGTCTGGAAATCCCTACCGGCGAACCCATCGCCAATACCTCAGCTCAAGCCGCAGTCAGACTGGGCCTGTCCTTGCTGCGCGGACTCTCTTTTGACGCCGGCAGGCGGATACAGGACGCGCGCAGAATATGCGCCTTTTCCGACGTCACCGATCTGGCACGTCGCGCCCAATTAAACCGGCATGACATGGAAGTCTTGGCCGCCGGCAA
>CANIFC010000025.1 GCA_947466695.1 Oxalobacteraceae bacterium
CGACTGTGTTGAGATAACACAGAGCGGGTATTATGCATGAGGGCTGGCTTTACGATGGTGGCAATGGTTTGGCGACTGCAGCTTACCATCATGCCAGCCTGTTTTTTCTAGCTAATTCATGCACTTAGACCTTAAGTAAGTGCCATTCGGGACAGACCACGTTTAACTATTTTGAAGGTTAGAGAACTTAGAAGAGTCATATCGTGGTCTGTCCCCTATTGTCCCTGGATGATGGAGATGGAGCTATGTTTCATGAGGAGTGCGGCGGGAGCCTCTTCCATTGAGCGCTCCTGTACCTTTTCACTCCCTTGAGCATGGTACCGGTGACGCACTTGGGCAAGCCGGGTGAAACCGAAGTGAATCGTGAGTGGCTGATTGATTCTGCTGGCAGTGCGTATGTGTAAAGAGAGGCGAGTCTGTCAGGGCGTGGATTGGCCTGTGGGACGAAATCAGGGTCTTAATTTTATACAATTTTTTTAATTATTTTTTAATTAACGCCAGAGCTTGAGCATGTCGCCAGTTTCTTTTCAGGTGACCCTGGCAGTATTTTCATGAAAATGGTTTTTACGTGCGCAAGCGCACGGAAGGACTACTTCAAAGAGCGCATGATGTGTTGGTGTTTACATTCAATTAAAGAGGACCTATGGCTTACCAAACCACCAATCCATACGATGGAAAAGTTCTGGAAAAATTTACCGAATCTACCGCCGCCGAACTTGAAACAAAACTTGCCCGTGCCGCTGCGTGCTACAGCGCATGGCGCACCACCAGCTTTACCGAACGCCGTACCGTGTTAAAGCGTGCCGCCGCCATCATGCGCGAGCGTAGCGATGAATTTGCTACTCTCATTACCCTGGAAATGGGTAAGCTGATCGACCAGAGCCGCGGCGAAGTCGCTATTAGCGCCGCCATCCTTGATTACTATGCCGATAATGCCGAAGAGTTTCTGGCGCCGCAAAAACTGGATGTCAACAAGGGTGAGGCAATTGTAGAAAGTCATCCGGTTGGCGTGCTGTTTGGCGTTGAGCCATGGAATTACCCGTATTACCAGATCGTGCGTTTCGCCGCACCAAACTTAATGGCTGGTAACGTGGTGATGGTCAAGCATGCCTCGAACGTGCCACAGTGCGCGCGTGCCTTTGAGAAGCTGATGGAAGAAGCCGGTGCACCCGCTGGCGCCTACACCAATCTGTACATCTCGAAAGAGCAGGTGGCCCAGGTTATTGACGATCCGCGTATCAAGGGCGTGGCCCTGACAGGTAGCGAAGCTGCCGGCGCGATTGTCGCCGCGCGTGCCGGACTAAACCTGAAAAAAACCACCATGGAACTCGGTGGCAGTGACGCCTTCATTGTGCTGGAAGATGCCGATCTGGACGAGGCCGTCAAGCAGGGTGTGATCGGTCGCATGGGCAACATGGGCCAGGCCTGTACTGCATCGAAACGCTTCATCGTCGTCGAATCGCTGGCCGACCAGTTTCTGGCAAAATTCAAGGCTGCACTGGTGGGTTTCAAGCCAGGCAACCCGATGGACTCAAAAACCACGTTGGGTCCGCTGTCATCGCAGGAAGCGCTTGATAAATTGCTGGATCAAATAAAACGCGCCCTTGCCGCTGGTGCCAAGGCCGATGTCGGTGGTAACCGTCTTGACTTGCCGGGTGCCTTCATGGAGCCCACTATCCTGACCAATATCGAGAAAAGTAATCCTGCCTACTACGAGGAATTTTTTGGTCCGGTAGCGTTATTCTTCCGGGTACCTGATGAAAAAGCGGCTATTGCGCTGGCCAATGATTCACCGTTTGGCTTGGGCGGCTCCGTGTTCTCAAAAGATATTGAACGTGCCAAGCGGGTGGCACGCCAGATCGACACCGGGATGATGTTTATCAATAAACCGAACTCCACCTCGCCAGAATTACCGTTTGGCGGGATCAAAAATTCAGGTTATGGACGTGAATTATCCAGCGCCGGTATTCAGGAATTCGTGAACAAGAAATTGATTCGCATAGAATAAACCGGAACAAACCTGCGTCATCCAGGCTGTTGACGGTGTGACGCAGGGGCCGCATTGCCGAGGTAAAAAAAGCAGTTCACCGTTTCTTTTGGTGAGCTGTTTTTTTACGTCAGATGGCTGGTGTGGTGTCAAACAGATGACGGCGCAGGCTGCTGTCATCTGTTTGTCCTGCAAGACAAGGCGGATGATGGCGCTGTCGATATTGTCCGGAGACGTTATTGTGCTCAGCAGAACCTCAGATTATCAGACTCTCCGATCCCTTTAGCTCCCGTCAGCGCTGAGCAGGCGCACCTCGATGGATTCGCCATCAATCCGGCTGGCCCCGAGTACCCGCCAGCCCCGGTCGCTGTTGCGCGGCTGCGGCATCCAGACAAATTGCCGGCTTTCAGCACCCTTTTCACTGAAGGTCAGATTGCTCCGGCCTGGCCTTTGGCTACTGTCATTATTGACGCCAAAGGCGTTGCCGCGCTGCTCCAGCAGACGCAGGTGAATCCGCGAAACCTTGGTATAGGACGCATCTACCGGAAAACCTTCACCGTCAAATTCCCGCCCGATGTGAAACGGCAGGGCAGTGATCGCGATCGTTTCAGTTTTCTTTTGCGCATTGCGCACTTGCAGCCAGGCCAGTGGCCCTGGCTTCTGGTTGTCGCTCAGGAGTGTATGCTGCGCGGTGCTGACCAGACAGGTTGTGGCACCAGAACGGCTGCCGCGCTCCACTCTGGCTGCGCGCAGGGGCCTGTTGGAGAACGCGGCCGCTGGCGACGTGACCGCTACGGCGGCCGATAAAGCTAAGGGCGCCGGCGGCAGGTTTTCCGGATCATCTGGCATCGCAGGTTTGCTGCGATTGCGATTGTTGTTGCTACTGTTGTTATCGCTGCGGTGGGCGGCAAAGTGACGCAGCGCGTCACAGACGTCCGGTGGCAACAATGCCGTACTCCGGTGCGGTGCTGCGCCGTACCAGTAGTCAAAGCGCGGTGCGCCAGTGTGATTCGTAAGTTGAAAACTGCCGTCACCGAGTAAATTGCAGCGTTCACCATCACTGAGCTTGCGACCATTGTTTAAAAAGGTGCCGTGTCTGGAGCGGTCCGTGAGGTACACGCATTGTAATAAATTATCCCACTGTAAAACCAGATGGCGGGCCGAGACTGCCGGTCCGTTGACTACGATGTCGGCCTCCGGCGAGTTGCCGGCAATGGCAGGAAATTTTCTGATGCTGATATCATGGGTGCCTTCAGCGTCGGTCAGCCTGAGATGAAAACCGGACGCAAATTCTGATGTCAACTCTGGCGTCAATTTCGACTCAACTCCTGATGCCGGATCGATTGCGTTTGCTGCCTGTGCAATGGCTATATCAACCGGTAGTGGCATGGCTGGTGGACACTCAATGATTTCATCATCGAAAGAAAAATGGAGCGCCACTTTGTCCTGCCCGATGCTGGCCCAGGTCACAATGTTGCGGCCCGGCAGATCGCTATCGGCAACAATACCAAGGCCATAATAGTGTGTCATATCCATAGCGTGGGAGCAGGGCAGCTTGAGCAGGATGGCCTTGGACACGGTGTAAAGTATGGCCGGAGACAACGTATTTATTTCGGTCAGAAAATGCCTGTTGGCGCTGCTTTCATGGAGGCGTATCTGCTTGATTTGCCAGCGCAGGTTTTCTACGTTACGCAGCAAGGGTGCGATATTCGTCAGAAAATAATTTTCGGTGGCACGTGCCAGGGCATTTAATATGGCGGCCTGATGGCTGACCGGACTTTGCAGCGCGCCAGGTTCCAGTGCGGCCAGGTCAAACAGGGGATCGGCTGCGCTCTCGTTCTGACCTAATGAGTCAAAGCGAAAGTCACCCGCTGGTTCGGTAAAGAAGTCTTTCATGCTGCGTAGGGCATTGCCAAAAAGTTGTTTCATTTCACTTCTCCAGGTTAGTCATGCGCTCCGCCAAGGGATCGCTCTTTGCATCGGCCTGATGCTTATGCAGTCAGACGTTTGGCGCTGTCGATTTGTCTCACGCGTTGTCAGTCTTTATCAGTCGGTGAGATAAATTACATACGTACTCATCATCTCGACTTGGCTGGTGCATTGAGGACAAGCCGGTGCTTTGCCAGCGCCGGATCGGCGACGACGGTAATCGATCGTCCTTGATCCCTGAGCCAGTCAACCAGCACCGGCAGACAGCGTATCCGTTGCGCTGCATACAGTGTGTCAGGCAGCAGTCTGGTGGATACCTGCAGGCAGATTGTTTCTGGTTGCCAGTGCCCGGCATGCGCATGCCAATAGTCCTTGATTGCCCTCATCACTTGCCGGTTCAGGTCTGGCCAGTCCTGCGCACTGAGTTCGACGTACACACTGGAGGACATCTGATTCATGGTGTCTCCTGTCCGTATTTAATGAGGCGAAATCCCAGTTCTGCCGCCACATTGGGTGTGCCGGTATCGCCTTTGGAATCGATCCAGCCGTCGTTGTGGTAATTGCGTTCCGCCAGCACCACCATTACCTTGCTCCAGGGGCCTGCAGAGTTGCCGGCTTGCCCGCGCAGTACTGCTGCATACCATTTGATGGGGCTTTGTACGCAGCGGGTTCTGGCGCGACTGGCGCGGTGCCGTTGTTCGTCCGTTATTCTGCTACCGGCCAGCAGCTGTTGGATGTCGCGGCAAGCGCCGGCGCGCTGTTGCCAGGTGTAGACCTCATCAGAAAATCCCGGCGTACCGGTTTTACCGGCAACCCCGCCCAGCGCATGACAAGCGACACGTGCTGAGCGTGCGCTGCGGTAGGCTTTCAGGCAGGCGCTGCTGGCGGTGCCGCCACGGTGGGTCAGCGTCATACCTTCCAGGATCAGCTCCGCTTCCGGCCGGCTGATCGCGATTGGCAGCGGCTTGCTGTCATGTTGTAGCACCGTGGGGCGGCCGTGCAACTGGCCCGATACCGATTGCAGCAAATGGGTTGGCGGCTGCAGCCGGTTGCCATTGGCGGCATTGGCAATGGTGGCAAACATCTGCGCGATGCTCAGTGGTGACGCCAGTGCATTGCCCTGTCCCATCAGCTCTGAGGCGCTGTTTGCCACGTCGCCCTGACATTTTTCCCAGCGTAGCAGAAGAGCGCAATGGCGCGCCTGGCTGACTTGATAGTGCCACGGCATGGCATGCCATTGGCCATGCGGATTCTTTGTCTGCATGAAGCGCGAGGTCATCGAAGTGCGATCAGAGTTGCCTGCCGGAGTCGCCACCAGCGCCATCAGGCCGGCGCCGTGGCTGGCGCTCTTGTTCCATCCCAGATCGTTCGCTGCCACAGCGATTTCTGGCAAACGTTCGCAGCCGGTAAAACCCAGGTCACGGCAATACGCGCGGTCAAGAAATTTTGCCGTATCCGATCGCGCGATGTCATCGAGCATGCGCTTGCGTGCCGCACTGCCTTTCTGCCTGAGGCCGGGACCCAGCAGCGGGTCGCGCATGAAGGCCACAGCCAGGATCGGTTTGACCAGCGAGCCCGGGCTGACCAGCGCGAGGGCATGATGGTCTAGCTTGCCGGGCAGCGCCCGTTGCCGCGCCAGCGCCGGTAGCGGGCAATGCGCAGGCAAGAGGGCATTCGATTGTTCAGCCTGATAACAGGCCGAATGTGCAGAGGCAAAAGCCTCGATTGCCCCGCTCCTGACATCGAGCACGACTACGCCAGCCATACGCGCCGCTGCGCCCTCGATATTTTGTGCCCACAGTTGTGGCGCTATGTGCAGCGCGCCACAGGCGGCAGTGTGACCGGTCATGCACTCTGCCATGCCCTGCGCATTGGCCTGACTGCGGGCATCGAGTGTCAGCTGCAGATGTGCCCCTTGCGCCATGCCGGTACCGTCTTGAATGAGGGCATTCATCGGCTGGGCCTCACTCGCTTCCAGCGGCGTGCGCCAGCGGTTACTGGCCGCCAGCAGCAGCGGGTACAAGGCTGGCGAGACGATACCATCGGCCAGCAGCGCGGTGTCCGGGCCACCGCAGAGCTTGCGCATGCCGGTGTTGTAGCGATAGGTTCCATCCAGCGGCCACAGGAGCGGAGCATGGCCCGTTGGCCCGGCCTTGGCTTGCACAAACAGGCAGCCAGGCAAGGGCCGCCAGGGGTCGCTCACACGCATCAGCGTGCCGTTATCGCGCTGATACAGATGGATGCGCCTGGTGATACCAGCGCGGCTGGCATCAATAAACATCCACAGGATCAGGGGAATGCACAGCAGGGTTGCCAGCGCAACGATGGTCGCCACACTGCGCCCGCCCGTCGTAAGGTGTCTGCGTTTCCTGATGATCGTGTCGGCAGGGCGGCGGTTGTGCCAGCTGGAGTTTATTCTGGCGTCGCTCACGCTGTCTCCTTGTTTTTGTCGTTGCGCTCAATGGGCGCGTTGAACTCAATACGGTTAACCGATAGCCCGGCAAAGATGGCAGTGCTGACGAGGCCGGCAGCACCAAGCGAGAGCATCGGCAGCGCAATGCCGGTCAGCGGCATCATACCCAGTGTGCCGGCGGTGCTGATCATGATATGGACGCCGCTGGTGACGGCAAATCCGGTCACCAGCCATTGGCGCATGAGCGCAAAATCGAGCGCTCCTGACTCGATGGCAGGACCGGTTCGCATCAGTTCCCAGAGCCAAAATAATAAGGCGGTGAGTATCAGTAATGTCGCTGGCCAGCCCCACAGGGCAAGCAGGGCAAAGCTGACGTAATCACTTTGCATCTGACCGGGTACGCCGGCACGCCGGCATTGCGTGAGTAAACCGGCGACGTGGGCATAGCCGCACCAGGGTGTATTGCCGATGCCAAAGCCGGAGAACGGGCTTGCATCAAGCAGCCAGTGAATCACGCTGAGAAAATCCAGCGGGCCCTGATAATCGATTGCCATTGCCCTGATCCGGTTCATGGGGGCATGGATAAATCCCAGCCATAGCGCACCGGCGCTTGCCAGCAGCGCTGCCAGCGATGAACAGGCTATGCTCATCAACCAGCCAAGACGCCGGGCCAACGCACGTTGCATCAGACCGCAGCCAATCCAAATGGCGGCAATAGACTGGGCCAGCACCGCGCCGCCATCATGGTTACTTTTTAAGCCCAGCAGCAAGGCGCCCAGCAGAATGCCCAGCATCACGACTCCCTGCCGGGTACGCTGGCCGTTTTCTATCCATCGGTATACCACCCAGCCCGAGGCCAGCCAGACCGGCACCTGCATGAACTGGGCCAGCAGCGCGGCGTGGCGCTGATAGTTTTTCAGCTGTCCAGGGACGTTTGCCGCATGCTCCTGCTGGATGCCTGCGACCGTAGTGGCGTTGAAATGCCCCAGCGCCACTACGGTCGCCAGCCACGCCAGCAAGAGCGCCAGCATCAATACGTCGGGCATATTGAGCCAGCGCTTGCCATGCCGCTCAAGGGCGGAAATTATGCGGCTCAGTGCAGCCAGTAAGGGGCCCTGACATGCCGCCACCAGGCTAAAAATGGTGAATGCCAGCCATAGCGCATCAATCTGGTAAATACCGGAAAACTGTTGATCGAGGTGACCGCGGGCGGCCCAGTCGAGTAACCAGAGCCAGCCCAGGCCGGAAAAAAGAACCAGACCCGGGTAGACCCACGGCGAGGCTGCGGTATGCTTAAATTGCCAATGCAACGGCGTCCGGTGGTGTCGCGTCCGCACTGTCGCTCTCAATGACAATATCAGTACCATCAGCGCGATCAGGATGAATAGCGCCGCAGCGCAAAGCCACAGGCTGAACAGGTCGGGTAAGGAGGCCAGTAATTTTGTCTGCGCTGCGAGCGGCCAGCGCGCGCTCAGGCTGGCCAGCCAGTGTGCCGCGAGCGCCCACAAGGCAGCGCTCAGGCTTAGTTTTATCCTTGGAGTAGCGCTGCTGCGTCCGAGCTGCAATGCCAGCCAGCCGCAGCTCGCCAGTATCGCCAGCACGGCACCGGCATGACGGTTCAGCCATTGTGCGCGTAAGGCTTTACTGTGTTCAAAAGGGGCAAAGCTCAAGGTGGCAAGCAGCGCTGGCAGAAAATTTTGCTTGTTAGCGGCATCAGGCAAGGACGTTTCAGCTGCGGGCGCATAGCGCTGGTCCAGACCGTACGGCCTGTCATTTTTCGCCAGAGGTGCCGCCACTGCCAGCAACAATAGCAGTACACAGCAGGTCAGAATGAGTTCCCACACCCATGTCCTGAGCCGGAGTTTTATCAGGCGTGCAGTAACCGGTGCTGTTGTGTTGCTGCTTGCAAAGCCGGACATCAGAATCCCCCTTTTTGCGCTTTCTACGCCGATATGGGGAGAGACGTTCGGACTTGCATTTGTGTCTCATGAATTGCGAAAAAAATGCGTCGCTGTTTTTAGCACAATAAATCAATGTCGCGGATCGGCATGGCGCTTTGCTGCGCAGTCTTGCGATACCAATACATCGCATTAACACTTTTTTCTGGCATAGCCTGAAACAGATGTTGCAATGCACGTCTGTGTATTTTTCTGCGGTTAATCGACTCCGGCAGCAGTTCATTATCTGCTTTGCCAAGCACGATGAGCTCATTGACGCTTGCGTTGACAGCAGGGTGTACGGCTTGTCGCTTCGGTGCTGGCGCTTGTTGCGAGGTCTGCGAAGTCGCAACAGCCAGGGTCTGGTAAGGAGGCAAGGAGCCAGAGTCAATTTCTGTATTTGGCGCGCTGTTCAAGTGTGTTGTGGCGCTTGTATCTCTGGTGGCGAGGGTGATCGGTAAGCTGAACTCAAGCGTACTCCATTTTTCAAGATCGACCAGCAAGGCAATTTTTTTGAGCAGACTATCATGCGGCAAGTGCGTCGCCTCGGTGCAGGGATCGGTGTCCAGGGCGATCAGCCAAAGCGGCAAGTGGTGCAACAGGCTGATGGCTTCGGTATAGGTGTTTTTTTCCCGCGGGCTGAGATACGCTGGTGGCAATGGGGTAAACGGGGTTTCCCTGTTCCATTCTTCCACCATGCATCCGAAGGCATAAAAATCAACCCGCCAGTCCAGGCTGCGCAGCGGTTTCATGTCGTTGACGCTGACGAGCAATTTTTGTTTTTTGTAGTGGCGCGAAATATAGGCATTGCCCGGTCCCAGCGCCATGCCGTTGCGATGAAACAGCAGCACGCGCTTGTTGGGGTCCGGATGCAGCGCTTCGCCCAGGTCAATCAGGGTCAGTTCGCGCAGATTACATGTCAGGGCGATCTGATGGTTCTTGTCTGAGAAAGCATTTGCATCAAGTGCCGGAAGCGCCACGCAGATATTGTCCGGTTTCACATCCACTTGCACAAAGTTGGCCTGATGCATCTCTTTCATGGCGCTCAGGACGTAATGCCACAGCGCCAGATAAAAATACGGTGAATCAATAAAAAACACTTTGGCCTTACGCATGAGAAACAGCCAGTCTTCCAGGTCAAGGCCATAATTTTTCATGAGCAGTTCCAGCGTCGGCGCGCTGTCGTCACTGGCCTGACTCGTCATGGCATGTACGCTCTTGAATGAGGCGGTGTGTTTCAATCCTTTCCAGGCCACTGCCATCAGCAAGCCGATCTCGTTTTCGGTTTTTCCACTGAGTTGCCCGAGATACTCTTTTTTGATCAGGTATTTTCCATTGCGCAGCACGCGCATCGTGCGTGACGTCGGACCTGCGGCAGGGCCAAAGTGATAGCCCAGTTGGGTAAAGGGATAGTCTGGCCGTAACATTTTCACCAGTTCGGCATAGCGTGCCTGCCCCGACAAGGATTCTGACAACATCGACATGCTGAGGCTCCCGCTGCTGTTGCTATTTTAGTGGCGTCTTAATGACTGTTTATTTTCTATGTTTACCGTATTTGCTGCTCCGCCAAGACGTTACGCATGGTTTCAATAGCCCGGCTTATCCTGCTGCGTAAAGTGCTCTCGCAGACGCCCGTCTGTTGTGAAATTTCGGCGTAGGACAGGTCTTGGAAATAATATAGATCGAGCAGTAAGCGGTCTCGGAGACTGAGCGTGGCCATCCCTTTTTTCAACTCTTGCATCTCGATTAGCTCGTCTGCATTTTGTGGCTGCGCACCGACACCCCATGCCAGATGCAAAGAGCTGGCCGGAACCTCCGAGATGCCAATCTCGAAGAGTTGCTTGAACAAGTCGTCATGGAGCTGCAGATTTAATTGATTGTGCCGGTTTTGTTCGCGAAACCAGTCTCTCAGTGCGTTACCAACAACGGTTGACAGAAAGTTGCCAAGGGGCGCTTCCTCGCGGTATTCCTGTGTCACCAGCG
This sequence comes from Oxalobacteraceae bacterium, assembly GCA_947466695.1. Lineage (GTDB taxonomy): Bacteria > Pseudomonadota > Gammaproteobacteria > Burkholderiales > Burkholderiaceae_D > Undibacterium. The sequence continues at coordinate 10,250 of CANIFC010000025.1, forward strand.
TGGTAAATGTGCGCTGCTTTTTTACCTGCCGGTGCGTATGCAGGCCAGATGAATCCGGATTTTCAAGAGCCGTATCGTCGGCGTCAATTTTCCAGAATCGATTTTGGATGCCATCGAGCGCTAAATCGGTTTGTCTTGTGCCACGGCCCGCGTAATGCCGGTAACGTACAATCGACAGATATTCCACCGCCTGATAAATGGCGGTAAACAGGGTATCGCGACAATCCGGTTTGACATTGCCGCCGCGATAATCGGCAATATACTCGCGAAATTGTTGCTCGATGGCATCCCAGTCAGGACGGTTGCTTGTGCCAGACATGATTTCTCTTTTAAATCTCTCAATAAAGATGGCTGGCTTCAGCAGTTTTCATGAGCGGCCAAGACGACCGGTTTGAGGTTGGATTTTCTGATCATGCTGCCCAGTTGCTCAAAATAGCGCCTGAGAGCAAGAGCACTATTGATATTCGTCAAATGCGCGCAGGGAAGATCGTTCTGATGAGACACGTTGGCGTTGCGAGAAATTTTTACGTACTTTGCCCACTTTAAGCAAAAGCAAAAAAAAGGTCAGCAGGAGGAGATACGGGCGTGAGCGGTACGGGTGATTATGTAGAGGCAAGCGGTTGGCAGATCAAACGGTGTGACGCTGATGTGACGCCGTTACCAGCGTAGTCAGGCAGTGTTTATTTTCGGCCGCCAGTGACGCGCAAGATGCCAGCCAGATCCGGCCAGCTTTGGATGTCGCTGAAGTCCGCTTGGGCCAGCAGCTTGTGTACGGCCTCTGACTGGTCGTAACCGTGTTCCATCAGCAGCCAGCCATCGTTACTCAGCCAGCTGGCAGTGCCGTTGATAATGCTGCGATAAGCCGACAGGCCGTCAGCATGGTCGGTCAGGGCATCGACCGGTTCAAAGCGTAAATCGCCTTCACTCAGATGGTGGTCGCCCTTGACGATATAAGGGGGATTGCTGACGATCGTGTCAAAGGGCAGGAGCGGATCAGCCGGAATGGCGCTGTACCAGTCGCTCTGCAACAGGTGCAGCGTACCGGGTAGCAAGTGACGAGCGGCATTTTTTGCCGCTACGGCTAGTGCTGCTGCGCTGACGTCGATGGCCATTACTTCCAGGTCCGGCCGTTGCTGCGCAATGGCAATGGCGATGGCGCCTGAACCGGTACCAAGGTCCAGCAGGCGGCTGGCCTTGGGTGCAAGGCGCAAGGCCAGTTCAACCAGTAATTCCGTATCAGGGCGGGGAATGAGGACGTCTGGCGTGACATAAAAAGACAGCCCGAAAAATTCGCGCTCGCCGAGGATATACGCCATCGGCTCACCCTGTACACGTCGCTCTATCAGTGCATTAAGTTGTTGCGCCTGCATGGCGGTGAGCACGTTTTCGGAGCGGGTAATGAGTTGCACCCGGCTCAGTTCCAGCGCGTGCATGAGCAGCATGCGACTTTCCAGCGCCTCCAGAGGTATGCTTGATTGACAGTTGGCAATGGTGCTGCCTGGCGCTAGCCATACCGGCATGATCAGCTTTTGCCAAACAGTTCGCGGGCTCTTTTTTTAGCGCATAAAAACGTACCCATCACGAGCGCAAAGAAAACAAACCAGATCATCGCCCAGGCCGGAATCGACAAGCCAAAAATCGGTGGGTACGGGGTATCGCACAGGCCATCGGCCTTGAACAAGGTCGGGAATATATTTGCCAGGAAAATTTTGTTGAGTCCGGTTTCCAGAGGGTCAATGCCGCATGACACAGCCGGATTAGCCAGTACCCACAGGTGATAGCCGGCCACGCCGACGCCAGTCATGGCAGAAAGAAATCCCAGCGCAAAACCTGCCCGCTGCACTCCCTTGGGTAAGGACAGGGTAATCAGGCAGGACAGGGCGATGGCCAGAAAGGCATAGCGCTGCATGACGCACAGCGGGCAAGGTAACATCTTTTCAACGAGCTGCAGATACAGGGCCACTGCCAGCAAGGCCAGACAGATCAGGATGGTGGAAATCAGGGCAATTTTTGGTCGGTTCATGTCGTTTCAGTAAAAATAAGGCATGTTGCGCCGCATACTGTGGCTTCGCGGCGACTACTAGCGACTACGTGTGACACTTGTTTGTGCCACTTCTAGAGGATGAATTTCAGTTCGGTACTTAAGTATTTGTTATGATCGAACATGATACTTGAAAAATATTTCTCATCTGCATAATTTTCAGATTTAGCTTTCCACAAGCCTGAACTTACCCGAAATATCACCGGCATGCCAGCGTAAATCCAAGGTGTTAAGTCCCTGGTATAGCCTGAGCGATGGAGCAGGGGACACCCACTGTTCCCTGCGCAACATCAATTTGTCTCGTCAGCCAGTGCCGCCAGCAATTCGGCCTGATGCTCGGCGACCAGCGCATTGGTCAGGTCGCTCAACTCGCCATCCATGATGAAGTCGAGTTTATACAAGGTCAGGTTGATGCGGTGGTCGGTCATGCGACCTTGCGGGAAATTATAGGTGCGGATACGCTCGCTGCGGTCACCCGAGCCAATCAGGCTCTTGCGGGTTGCCGCTTCTTTCGATTGTTTCTCGCGCATCTGGCCATCCATGATGCGCGTGGCCAGAACCCGCATGGCTTGCGCCTTGTTTTGATGCTGGCTGCGGCCATCCTGGCATTCGACGACAATTCCAGTCGGGAGATGGGTCAGGCGGACGGCAGAATCGGTCTTGTTGATATGCTGGCCACCGGCACCGGAAGCGCGGAAAGTATCAATACGCAAATCGGAATTGTTGATGACAACGTCAGCGAGTTCATCGGCTTCCGGCATCACTGCAACGGTACAGGCGGAAGTATGGATGCGGCCTTGGGTTTCGGTTGTCGGCACGCGTTGTACCCGGTGGCCACCGGACTCAAATTTCAGTTTTGAATAGGCACCAGCGCCGGCAACACGCACAATCACTTCTTTATACCCGCCCAGTTCGGAGGGCGACTCGGACATCATCTCGATCTGCCAGCGGTTGCGTTCGGCAAAGCGGCTGTACATGCGCAGCAGGTCGCCGGCAAACAGGGCCGCTTCGTCGCCACCGGTACCGGCACGGATTTCGAGCAGGATATTGCGTTCGTCGTTCGGGTCTTTGGGTAGCAGCATTTTTTGCAGGTCGTCCTGCAATTGTTCCATGCGCTCTTTGGCGGTAGTAATTTCTTCCTGCGCAAATTCTTTCATTTCCGGGTCGCCCAGCATCTCTTGCGCCGAGCTGATGTCTTCCTGTGCCTGGCGGTAGTTTTGGTAGAGTGCAACCAGCGGTTCAAGTTCGGCGTTCTCGCGCGTGAGCTTGCGATAATTGTCCATATCCCGGGTGACACCCTCTTGCATCAGGAGTTGGCTGACTTCAACCAGGCGCTCGGCCAGTTGATCGAGTTTGGAAAGCATCGATGGTTTCATGCGGTGACCTGTATGGAATGACTATTCTGGAAAATCATGCCGGCAATAAAAAATTCCCGGAAAAGAGGCTGCGAGCGTGAGCCGAGCCGGTTTTTACGACGTTTTGTGCAATACAGGGGAGGGGCGCTAACGCCTGGCGCGAAACAGTTGCGGTAGCAAGGTGGTGAGGCGAGTGCGTTCTTCACCGCTGGCCTGGTGCAAGGCATGTTGCGGCCCGTGCAGGAATTTGGCGGTGATGCCTTTGGACAGCGCTTCAAGCACGACCTCGATATCTTCACCACGGGCAAGCATCTTGCGAGCCCGCTCAAGTTCAATCAAGCGCATGATTTCGCTGTTTTCATGCAGGTCTTGTATGGTAGGAACCACGACCCGGTCATCAATCCAGTGCATGAAGGACTGCACGCGGGTTTCGATGATGGCTTCTGCCTGGGCGACTGCCGCCTGGCGACTTTCCAGGCCGGTCTGTACCACATTGCCCAGGTCATCCACGGTGTAGAGGAAGACATCGTCAAGTTGCGCCACTTCAGGTTCGATATCGCGCGGTACGGCCAGGTCAACCATGAAAATAGGGCGGTGACGGCGTGCTTTGACGGCACGTTCAACCAGGCCAAGTCCGATGATCGGCAGGGATGATGCAGTACAGGAGACGATAATATCAAACTGATGCAGGCACTGCGGCAACTCGGCCAGGCGGATGGCACGGCCGTTGAAACGGTCCGCCAACGCTTCCCCGCGCTCCATGGTGCGATTGGCGACGGTCAGGCTTTTGGGATTTTGCGCCGCAAAATGCGTGGCGCAGAGCTCAATCATTTCGCCGGCACCGATGAACAACACGTGCTGATCCGAAATTTTATCGAAAATACGTTGTGACAGGCGGACTGCGGCAGCTGCCATTGAGACACTGTGGGCGCCGATTTCAGTATTGCTGCGCACTTCCTTGGCGACGGCAAAGGTGCGTTGAAACATCTGGTGCAGATACGTGCCGAGTCCACCGGCGGCATCGGCCTGGCGTACCGCTTCTTTCATCTGACCTAAAATCTGCGGCTCACCCAATACCATCGAATCGAGCCCGGAGGCGACGCGAAAAGCGTGACGCACTGCATTATCTTGCGGCAAAGTATAGAGGTGATGCCTGAGATCAGCGTAAGGGAGCTTATGATATTCCGCCAGAAAGTGCGCCATTCCATCGATGGAATTGGCCGCACCGCTGACGGCATAGAGTTCGGTCCGGTTGCAGGTTGATAAAATCGCCGCTTCCGAGCCGGACGTTCCGGCATTGCCGGAATTATCCCTGGCAAACCACGAGCGCGCAGCGACAACGGCCTGACCAATCTGATCAGGGGCAAAGGCGACTTTTTCGCGCAAGGAGAGCGGCGCGGTCGTGTGATTGAGTCCAACGGCGAGTAATTGCATAGACGAATATTTTAAATTTACCGCTTATTATAACGCTTCAGGACAGATTACTTTCGGGGTGCAAGCGGGACTTGCGCCAGATCAAGCAGGAATCACCGTAAATTGCCCTGATAATTATCATAAATGCAGTTATTTTTCCGTATCGGGAAGGAGAGTAGAAATCCCCCGTTTTATCGTCATGGCTGTCGTTGAAACACCTGCACTTTTTACACGCTGATCTGTTCCAGCCGGTAGCCGTAGCTGTACACCGGGGCCAGGCGATAGCCATTGGCGGGAATGAGCGCGAGTTTGCTGCGCACCCTGGAAATGTGGGTGTCGATGGTACGGGTCGGGATCTCGACATCGCGTGACCATACTGATTCAAGAATGTAGGCGCGTGACAGCGGGCGTCCCAGATTATTGAAAAGTAACAGGGCAAGGCTAAATTCTTTATGTGTCATGTCAACCGGGATGTCGTTCACGCTGGCAGCGCCGGCACGCGTCTCAAATTTGTAAGGGCCAAACTGGCGCATATCCGTCGCATTTTGCGAGGGATACTTGCGGCGCAACAAGGCTTGAACACGCGTGACGAGTTCACTGCGACGCACCGGCTTCACCATGTAATCATCGGCGCCCGCTGCCAGGCCATCAAGGATCTCGTCTTCACCGGACAGGCTGGCCAGAAACATGACTGGCAAGCCGGGAGGGCATTTTTCTCTGGCTGCGAAGACGACGTCAGCAGCGTTCAGGCTAGGAATTTGCCAGCTAAGAATGAGCAATTCGTAGCTTTCGCGGCGGAATTGCTGCAGCATTTCTTTATCGTTTGAAAATGTGTGGCAAATATGGCCGGCTGCAGTCAAGGTCTCATTGGCAAGCTGAAGTAAGGACACATCGTCATCAAGTACGGCAATTCTCATGGAGTTGGTCAGGTGGAAGAGCTGGTTGCGGAAGCGGGCCGGTGCCGGCATGGAACACAAAAGTGCATGATATCAGGCTCATTTACCGGTATCAGACACTTGCCGGCCAATGACGTTGATAATACGCAATTTTACTGCCTGTGGTCACACCCTGTGCTGACAACGTGTGCTTTTATGACCTGATGAATCACTTACTTACTTACTTACTTACTCACTCACTGCCTTGCCGGCATTGCAGATAAGCCCGAGCTCTGGTACGCAGAGTCAGGTAGGCGCGTGACAGAAAAATCAGCTGCGCAGTTCAACGTCAGGCAAGATAACATTGACATCGAGCACTTCCAGATCGCCTTGCCGGTCGAGCGAAACCTTGATGTCTTCCGGACTCACTTTGGTGTATTTTGCGATGACCGCGATGAGTTCTTCACGCAAGGCGGGTAAAAAGTCATAACCGTCACGACCGGAACGTTCACGCGCGATGATGATCTGCAGCCTTTCCTTGGCTGCACTGGCGCTCTTGGGTTTTGCATTGAATAAAAAAGAAAGTAAAGCCATCTCACTTACCTCCAAAAATACGTTGCAGCAACCCTGGCTTTTCATAGGCGACAAAACGTAGCGGCATATCTTCACCAAGGAAGCGTGAAACCAGGTCTTCATAGGCATCGGACACGTCGGTACCTTTCATGTGGATCGCCGGATTGCCATGATTGGAGGCGTGTAATACCGCTTCCGATTCAGGGATGACGCCAATGAGTGGAATGCGCAGGATTTCCTGTACGTCGGTGTACGACAGCATTTCGCCGGCTTCCACGCGTTTTGGCGAGTAGCGCGTAATGAGAAGATGTTCTTTGACCGGTTCACCGCCGGCCCGGGCGCGTTTCGACTTGGCCTGGATAATTCCCAGGATACGGTCGGAGTCGCGGACGGAAGAGACTTCAGGATTGGTCACCACAATGGCTTCATCGGCAAAGGTCAGTGCCATGACCGCACCGCGCTCAATTCCCGCGGGTGAATCACAGACGATGTATTCAAATCCTATGTTGATCAGGTCATTGAGAACGCGTTCCACGCCGTCTTCAGTCAGGGCATCCTTGTCGCGGGTCTGCGAAGCGGGCAGGATAAACAGGTTGTCGCAATGCTTGTCCTTGATGAGCGCCTGGTTCAGCGTCGCTTCGCCACTGATCACATTGATCAGGTCGTAGACCACCCGGCGTTCGCAGCCCATGATCAGGTCAAGATTACGCAGACCGACGTCAAAATCAAGGACGGCGGTCTTGTGTCCGCGCATCGCCAGACCAGATGAAAAACTGGCGCTGGAAGTGGTTTTTCCCACTCCGCCCTTGCCCGACGTTACTACGATGATTTTTGCCACAAAAAACTCCTTGAACTAGGCAAAAAATGCCAATAAATTAAATGTTAATGTGCTTAAGCGACAGATTTCATGGATGTTACTTCAATACTGTCGCCAATGAGCTTGATTTGTACCGGGTGGTGCGCCGGCAATGCCGGAAAGCCGTTCTCAAAGGTGCGGTAGATTCCGGCAATGGACACCAGTTCGGCTTGCAGTGAGAGTGCGTAAATCCGCGCCTTGATATTGCCGCTTGCACCAGCGAGCGCTCTGCCACGCAAGGGTGCATAAATATGGATGCTGCCATCGGCAATGACTTCAGCGCCATTATTGACCGAGGCGGTAATGATCAGGTCTGTACCGCGGGCATAAATTCTCTGGCCGGCCCGCACCGGCGTATCGATGACCATCGTCGGGATAGCCGGGGCAATGCGTCGTTCTACCTCAATGGCGACCGTAGCCGGCTCAACTGCTCCCGTGCCTGCCGTAGCTTTGGCGTCAGTACGCGTCTTGCTGACAGTATCAATATTGAGACCATGGGAACGAATTGCCGGATGGTCTTTTTCCAATGCATTGCGTACGGCAACCAAGTTCAGGCCAAAAGATTTAAAAAGGGGTATGAGTACATTCCAGTGAAGTGGTTCACCTGAAATCGCGGCAACATCAACAATGGCGAATTCATTATCAAAAAAGTCAGGTGTTCCAGCTGTCATTTCTTTTAATGCAGCCTCAAGTACCGCAATTGGCGCCTGGTGAAGAATAACGGCAACTGCTACGACAGTAGCTATTTTAATTTCTATGGGTTTGCGTGTCAGGCTGTTTTGCATAAAAAGGCGATAAGAAGAGAGAATGTAAGATGTCTTTTACGCAATTTTCATTCTTGATCAAAGAATTGGCAGCGTACAAGCGGTAATGCTACCAAGGGATGAACAATATTGCAAAAAAAGAATGAAGATAAATGATGAGGCCACGTATAGTGTTGTTAAAAATAACTTTTTAACAAGTAAAAAAGTACCGGAAAACAATTTGTGATGGTTATTTGAAACCTTATACAGCATTATCTGCCACTTTCACTTTTACTTGTCTATGAAGAATTAATCAGATAAGCAAATAGCAATTTATATCACGCAGAACATCTCGCAGGCTGGGACAGCGCGGAATAACTGGAGCGCAGCGATTCGTACGCTCGCTTGTCATGCTGACGGTATCGCTATTTGAGCGAGATATCTTCAGGCTGATTTAGCGTTTGCGGCTTAATGCTGCAAAGTGACAATAAAACAGGAGACAAGATAAGAAATGAAGGAAAGGCATCATAAACAAGCGGATTTGCCGAAATTCAATGAGATACTGCGTCTATTAATACCCAATTGCCAATTGCTAATTTCAGATCGCGGCAACAGCGTTATAAAAATAGAGCAATAACAATATGGAAGTATTAATAAGGCAATAAAATACAGAAACATTTCACCGGCCAGAATAACAAGCTGGTTTCATCATGCAGCTTGAAGGAGCGCGAATGACGCAGAGAGAATTACCGTACCGGGCCACAACCCAAGAAACTTGCCAGTGGCTCGATGAGCAGACCGGAACGCCCTGGAGTTTGGTGAGATTACTAGAAAGTGGCCTGATTCCCTCGGTCTGGCTAGACTATTCACCCGACTATCCGGAGTTGTTTGCCGGTGGCGAAGCCGGCTTTTATGCGCCCGTCATATTCGCCGGGGACACGCAAAGACTGATCGCCGGAAGCGACGATGTTGTCATCAGTTTCACCAAGGATGCCGACAAGATTGCGCTTGCGCTCAAGCCGCCCGGTATTTGCCGGCCGCTGTATACCTTACGTTTCTTTCGCTGGGATGTTGAAAAGTTGCTCAAGCAGCTCAACAAACCGGTTATCGTAGAAGCGGACGCCACTCCGGTACAAGACGATGCGCCAAAAGAATCTCAGCTTGGCATTAGTAAAGAACAGGTCATCAGCGCGTTCGCCGCGCTGGTAAAAATTGATCTGGACAAGGCACTGACGGCTGCGACCGGATTATTCGGCGATGAAGGGGCGAGGGTCAAAAGCAGTACCAAAAAAGCCAAAAGCAAGATCGTCTGGAATCCGGTGACCCTGGCGCTGGGATTGAACGACGCCTATAAAGTGCCCATGCCGTATTTGAAGCGCGCCTTTAATAGCCACGCTTTTCTACGTGAGTGGCGCGATAACTGGGAGGCGACACTCGATTTGCTGGGCGAGTGAGGTGGTTGACGAAAATAAGGCGACGCTCATGGATGTTTCAAGCAATGTCGTCAGGTGACTTGGCGGACCTGATGGGCTATATAATTTCTCTGGGCATTAACGTATAAATGCATTCATAGCGTCATCAGTTGCCTTTAGCGAACAGGAAAAAAGTGCGCCTCTCTTATGACTATGATATTGTCGAAATGCTCTGCAGCAGCGCGAGATCGCTGGTCTTGCGGGCGACTGCCAGGCAAGACGGCACCGCGCTCATCATTAAAGTCCTCAATAAGGATTTTCCTTCCTTTCACGAAATTGCCCAGTTCAAGCGTGAATATGCGATAGCGCGCCGTTGTGAACATGCTAGGCCGCCCGCTTGACCTGCGCCAGGAAGCAGGGCGCTGGACGCTTATTGCCGAAGACATCGGCGCTCGTTCGTTGAGTCAGCGGCATGATGCGTTCGGTCTCCATCTTGGCGTCATCGTCGGACTCATTCCCGGGCTCGAACTGATCGTCGGCACAACCGCGCCGGTGGTTGCGCTGGCGCCGTTAGAGCCGGAAAACTGCTTGCACCGGGTGCTCCAGAAATTTATTCAGGTATTTTCCTCTGCCGACCAGCCGCTGGTGATGTTTCTTGATGGCCGGGCTTTTCATGCGCGCTCTTGAGCACCGTTATCTGCTGGTCATTGGCGCTTCTCTCGATAATGAAGTTAATGATACGCATCCCCCTGATGACGCTCTGTGCGCAGTTGCAAAGGTCCGGCGTGCGCCTGACCACCTTAGCCCTGACGGCGCTGAGTCCATTGCATGTGGCGCAATTGACTGCCGATACCTTGCGTATGCCGGTCACCGGCTGCGCATCGCTGAGCGGATCGTGTCACGAAAAAAACCATGGCAATCCGTTCTTCCTGAACCAGTTTCTTGCCGCAATTTATGATCGGACGGAACTCAACAACGCGTGGCTGGTGTGCCAGGGTATTTTTTTGTCTGGTTTACTCCTGCAAAGGCAAGGGGCCACTGAGGGCCGGCAGATACGCCTGGCAAAATTCAGCTGGCATCCGTCTTGCCTTTCCGCTGCTGATCTCTATGCAGACCAGATCCCAGCAACCGCGCAGTATGGTGGCCTGGTCACGGTCCCGGATTAACTGAAAGCGTCGTTCCATGGTCAGTTTTCCGTCACTTGCGGTCAGCCAGGTTGCCAGCGTGAGTTGCTCATCAAGGACTGTCGGCAACAGATAGTCGTATGTGCCACGCCGTATCGCCATGGCACGGTCTAGCCGTTGATAGTCTGCCATGGTAAGACCAAGGGTTGCAGAATGCGCCCAGCCTACCGTTTCGCACCAGCGCACGTAGACCGCATTGTTGGTGTGATGCAAGCCGTCGATGTCGTCAGCCAGCGGGGTCAGTGGCAGGGTGAACGGTTGAGGATAATCCCAGATCATAAAAATGCTTTCGGTATTGAGCCAAGGCTAGATACCGGACAGTTTACAACATCGGTCAATTGCCTTGAGTCATGCGCCGTCAGTTAGTCATGACGCTCATCATTTCAGTCGTGCAGTTCCAGCGCACGATTGATGCTCAGCGCCGCCAGCGAACATGCCGCTCCCGAGAACAGATAGATGCCCACATAGACCAGGCCGAAATGCGCGGACAGGTAGAGCGCCACCAGCGGTGCGAAACCGGCCCCTACCAGCCAGGCCAGATCAGAGGTTA
>CANIFC010000026.1 GCA_947466695.1 Oxalobacteraceae bacterium
CCGATGCTGCATTGATCTGTGTCGTAATATTGTAGCGACCAGCATGGGTAAAGGCGATTGGCGCATCAACCGAAGGCGGCATATCCGGCACGTCAAGTTCGACACAAAAACAATTGCCCTGATTTTCACGGTCGCCCTGCCTGCCACGGGCCGGACTTTCATTGAGAACGTTCACACCGCCGGCCGTGGTTATTTTAAAATAAATATCAGGCCCGCCAAAGAGCTCCAGGTTAATTACCGGCGAAAATGGGGTCTTTTGAAAATGCTCCGCCAGATAATCAATCCGGAATTTACCGTTGTGATCGGTCCAGGCCGAACCTAATTCGTCGTGTTCGGTCCAGTCGACGTCGTAGGCCATGACTTTGAGTGCCGGTAGGGGAATTTTTGTCTCACTACCGGTTGTGACGCGGCCACAAATGGACCAGGCCCCGAATTTCGCCCGCAACAGGCACCAGTAACGGCTGGAAAGACAATGATTCCAGATGGCGCACTGGCCGCTGATATTTTCACGCCACAAAGGTCGCAAGCTGGTGAGTGAAAACTGGACTGGCGGTGGCAATTGATGGCCGGGTTTTCGATGCGGCAGAGTGGCACAGTAAACGTCAATCTCAAACGCTTCGCCGCGATAGTTTTGAAGCGGTCCCAGATTGAATACAAAATTTCCATAAGCATCGGTTTTGCTCTCGGCAATCAGGCTCGACGCTTTTGACCTGATCTCATGATCACTCAGAATTGCGAAGGTGTCCTTAGGCTGGGCAACGACCAGCAAGCTGACATCTTGCAGCAGTTGATGGCGGTATAGCCTGACAAAGACATCAGACAGGGGTTCTGGGCAGTCAGCACAGACCAAGCCGTTTAACTGGCCTTTGAATTGGTAGGACATCATCTGGATTGCTCATCATCTCACGTTGATCATCCTCACCATTCTCATTGACAATTTATCTATGGCATTGCGAATTCTCATGTCAGCAGCGTCAGCAATGTCAGATTGCGTCTTTCCAACCAGATGTACGCGCCGGGTTTGTAGTGGGTTCTGACGCTAGGCAGTGCTGATCAGCCCTCTATTCAATGTCATTAAAATATGATAATGTAATTATCATTAAAATGCCATTAAAAGCTGATACAATAGGCTTATTATTTAGCCGGTACAGGCATCCTGGGCGATAGGTATCCGGAGAGTGCGCTCTTCACTACAACCGAAATGCGTTAATTACATCACGTACATTACGCACATCGCAAAAATCTAGGTGCAGCGCGATATATCCATTGTGGATCCGGCATAGCTTGAAGGAGAAAATAATGGCGATTACCTCTAGTCACGCGGCCTTTAGCCGTGCATTTGATGCCGAACCCCTGGCATGGAAAAACCCAATTGCAAAGATGCAAACGCACACTTATGGCGTTATTTCCTTTGATGAGGCGCTCGACAACAAGCGTTACTCGTACCAAGACATGATTTCACTCGTTTCCGAGAGCGAAAAAATTACCACTTCTGGCAAACGGTCAATCAATTGTGTGTATGTGAACCCCATTGCCGAAACCTGCTGGATCTATGATTACAGGGAAATCAATCAGGACGAAACTGCCGCAGTCAAAGTTGATCACATTCAAAAGATACTGCTTGAACTTGCCGACGACCTGACCACCCCATTTTCAACGGTGTTGCTCAAAAATTGGTACGCCATAGAAAGCGTCATGTTGCTGGTAGCGAAGTTGGGCAAGGCTTACTGGTGTCCATTGCGAGGCAACCGTCTCGCCAGCGAAGCGAGCGAGGGCAAGCGCTATACCGGAGTCAAGGACCTTAAGTTCAGCGACCTGGAACTGATGCACGGAAAACTGGTAAATCTGAAAAGCTTCCCGAAAGACCACCAGGTAAAGTTGTTCCGGATGATCAAGGAAAATGGCACCATAGCGCACGTTGTCACCAACCAGTTACACCAGGATTGCGTCGATACTGACCAATTTGTCGGCGGTGTCTACTGGAAGGCCGAACATGTCTTCTTGTAAAGCTCATTTGCTCACTTCGCAGATCAATCAATCAGCCACCTCTCCGGCTATTTCGCTCAGTCCACAGGCGCCACCTTTGTTAAGCAATAAATATCTGCGTAATCTACGTAAAAAATGCAGTAACTGGATCGAGGATTTTAGTTGGGAATTATCGGAAAAGAATGACCATGATTATCCGGTCACTAATTTTGAAAAAACCTGCCGGCTCAGCAAGGGCAAGCCTTTCATGTTTGATGATGGCAATATGCGCTCGCTGCATTTCGATAAGCGCACCATGCAAAGTGCCATGTGGGTTGAGGCGCCGGATGAGCTGGCGTTTGGATACACACGTTGCATGATGGGCTTTTTATTGTTAAATAATCAGCCAAAACATATTTTGATGGTAGGCCTGGGTGGCGGTTCACTGGTTAAGTATTGCTATAAATATTTACCGCAAACACGCATTACAGTTCTTGAAATTGATGCCGACGTGATTGCCTTGCGGGATAAATTTTCGATACCTGCCGATGACCATCGCCTCCAGATTATTCATGCAGATGCCGTGCAATATGTCACGCAGGCGGAGCATAAGGTCGATGTGATTTTGCTCGATGGTTTCGATTCTGACGGTTTGGCAGCCGAACTGATCACCGACGAATTTTTTTCCTCTTGCAAGAATATGTTAAGCCAGGAAGGTGTTCTGGTTACCAATATGTGGGGTCAGTCGGAAGAGATCGCCGCATTACTGGGCCGCATGTACCTCGATTTTGACCGCGAAGTCTGGTGGTGCCGATCAATTGACAGTTTCAACCTGGTGTCATTCGCCTTTCAATCCGGCGATAGTGCCTTCAGGCAGGATTTAAAAGAACAGGCGCTGCGCCTTGATCTGCAATATCGCCTGGAGATGGAAAAACTGGTCGGACGCTTGCAAACGATACAGGTTGACCAAACAGCCTCGGTTCAGGAGGAGAGCCTGATACGGTATGTGTCTCTGGAGACAATTTCGAAACAAATCAGGATTCAACTGGTTCAAGATGAACTTTTGGCACGAACCCGCCTTGAATGGATGGAAAACAGGCAGTATCAGGAAAATATTTAATCTTTGATCTTTAATCTTTGATTAACACCATTATTTTCGCTCTGCGAGTATTACTTTTTTCGTGTTAAATTAACAGCAAGGTCTTTCAATGATTGTTAAAAATTTTGACGATTTACTAAAAATACTGAATACAAAAAAACCGTTTATTTATCAATCCAAAGATTCGACCTCCCTGCAGTTCAGCATCGCTGCAGTGCAGAGCGAAATGTGGCCTGACTCACCCATAGAACTGGTGCTTGGCTATACCAAGTCGATGATGGGATTTTTGTTATTTAATGCTGAGCCTAAAAAAATAGGGATGATAGGTCTGGGTGGCGGATCCTTGCCCAAATATTGCTTTACCCACCTGCCTCAATCCTCCATCGTCGTGATCGAGAATAATCCCGAGGTGATTGCGCTGCGAGATCATTTTTGCATACCTCCCGATAGCGCACGTTTTGAGGTTGTCTGCGCGGACGGCGCCGATTATGTCAAAGGAAAATCGGGCCAGTTTGATGTGCTTATTCTCGATGGCTTCGAGGCGCATGGTCAGCCAGGCCAGCTATGTACGCAAGCGTTTTATGACGACTGCTTTGAGATGCTGACACCCGAGGGAATACTCGTGGTGAATTTTCTTGAGCCAGATGTCAGGAATGTACAAAGAATTGAACGCATCAGCGAGAGTTTTGACGGAGAAGTGGTGATTGTCGACGCCCAGGACTCGCTCAACAAAATCGTCTTTGCGTTCAAGGGATCAGGCTTGTATCTGCCTGATCATGTCATCAATAGCCGGCTAAGGGCGCTTAAGCTTGATCATGATGCCGGCCTTTCAATGACGGCGCATGACATCTTGCTGCAACGGAGAATACGTAAATTTCTACCCAATGCGCAAAAGAGTACGCAGCGAGAAATCTCTTAAGACAGGCGTGAGCGCAAGAATACTTTTTTCGCCCTGCACTCAGAGATGTTATTAGAAACATCACGGGCCTCATTGACAGCCTCAATGAATCGTTTTACGAACAGATTTAGCCGCAAGGGCGGCTTACTTGCAATAAAACGCAGTGACTTTTAGCCAATGCAGCATCACCTTAATCACCCTATTTAGGAGAATCAATTGCGTTCATCATCACATCATCGCCGTGTCGTCATCACCGGATTAGGTTGCGTGTCGCCCGTGGGAAATACAGTTGCCGAAACATGGGGCGCCATCACCAGCGGCAAGTCCGGAATTGCCGCCATTACCAAGTTTGACAGCAGCAATTTCTCAACCAGATTTGCCGGAGAAGTGAAAAACTTCCAGCTTGAAGACTATATTGCGGCAAAAGAAGCGCGGCACATGGACACCTTCATTCACTTTGGTATGGCAGCCGGCATTGAGGCAATGCAGGATAGTGCGCTGGTCGTGACGGATGAAAATGCCGGACGTATCGGTGTCATGATCGGGTCGGGAATTGGCGGTTTGCCATTGATAGAGGAAACAAAAACCGAACTCATGGCGCGCGGTCCAAGGCGTATTTCTCCTTTTTTTGTACCAGCGTCAATCATCAACATGATCTCGGGAAATTTATCCATCAAATATGGCTTGAAGGGTCCGAATCTTGCGATTGCGACAGCCTGCAGCACCGGCCTGCATAACATTGGTGTGGCTGGCCGGATGATCGAATATGGCGATGCCGACGTGATGATTGCCGGCGGCGCCGAAGCAACGATCAGTCCGCTCGGGCTGGGTGGATTTGCCTCGGCCCGCGCCTTATCGACCAGAAACGACGATCCCGCGACTGCATCGCGTCCGTGGGACCGTGACCGGGATGGTTTTGTTCTTGGCGAAGGTGCGGGCGTGATGGTGCTCGAAGAATACGAGCACGCTAAAAAACGTGGTGCCACGATCTACGCCGAATTGCTCGGTTTTGGCATGAGCGCTGACGCCTATCATATTACGACGCCGTTATCGGACGGCAGCGGTGCCAGTCGCTGCATGCTTGCCGCGATGAATAATGCCCATATCAATCCGGATCAGGTCGACTACATCAATGCCCACGGCACCTCGACACCCATGGGTGACTTGAGCGAGACGATGGGCATCAAGCACGCCTTTGCAGATCACGCAAAAAAAATCGCCGTTAATTCGACAAAATCCATGACAGGTCATCTGCTGGGTGGCGCCGGCGGACTGGAGTCGGTCTTTACGGTGCTGGCGGTGCACAAGCAGGTCTCGCCACCGACGATCAATCTGGTGAACCAGGATCCGGCCTGTGACCTTGACTATTGTGCCAATACAGCACGCCAAATGCCAATCAACATTGCGATGAAAAACTCATTTGGTTTCGGCGGAACCAATGGCACCCTGATTTTTGGCAAGATATAAATGTCGGCAGGAGCTTTTCTTTAGCGTGCTCTATAGCGTGAATAGCGAGCTGACGATTGCGCTGGCCGAGGGCAGGGCAATCGGGTTCCCTGCGTTATGTTCAGGTGCTAAATTGAATATCAAAAATCGGAATATTAAAATTCAGGAATAGAGAATTTAGGATCGAGGTAATCATTAATGAAGAAGCAGAAAGATTTTTTAAAAAAGATGGCAGTCGCATCAGTGTCCGGCGCCCTGACTGGCGCAGTCAATAGCAAGGAGACGTTTTACTCATGGGATAAAAATGTCCTTGTCCTCAATATTCTTGGCAAGCCAAGCGCCAAGCTCGATGCCATCGGCAAGGTCAAGGGAACTCAGTTGAAGGTGAGCGTCACCGCTGCACCGGTTTCTGGTAAGGCAACGGACCATATGGTGCGTTTTTTAGCGGGTCAGTTTGGTGTTGCGACGTCCGATATTGAAGTTGTTTTTGGCCGCATGAATGTCAATAAGCAATTACGCATTACCGCGCCGAAGCGTTTGCCAAGTGTGATTGAGATGTCGTCCTAGCCGATTGACCCAAAAGAACAATGGGTCGAGCGGAACAAATCCTGAAAGCACAAAAATACAGGATAAGTTTATTCATTGTGCATATTGTTGCTAAATCGCAAAATAAGTATGTTTTTTGTCTGCAATGAAACTTATTTAACAAAGGTAGCGGTGACGTCAGCTCAATCTAGGTGACAATACGGACATTAGCATTTAATTGTAATAAAATTATAAAAAAAACTATACTTTACCAAGATAATCCAGACCGGTTGCGCGCTAGCTTAATGCCTTAAAACGTCTCTGTGCCGGTGACCGCCATGCGTTTTTGTGTATCTTTAGCTTGGTTTGTTGAATGGTAATTCGACATGATGTAAAGATTGAAGGATTTTTCATGGCAAACCTGATCTTGATCGACTATGTGTTGCTGATCGTGGCCGCCTGGCTACTTATTGGTCTCACTGGGCTCCTGATGCTCAGGCGCACTCTGGCCGTCGCCCATATCTTATTTCCGCTTGGTGCAATAGGCGCAGTAGCGCTGGGAATCGTCGGGCTGCTGGGATGTACTGCGGCAACGCAAACGGTTGTCCTGCCCCTGGGTTTGCCGGGCTTGCCTTTTCATTTTCGGCTCGATAGCCTCTCTTCCTTTTTCCTCTTTGTGCTGGGCGTGCTCAGTGCCGGCGTTTCCATTTTTTCAGCCGGATATTTTCGCAAGGAGGAGGGCACACCGTCTGGCCTCCTGTGCCTCCAGTATCATGCCTGTCTGGTGAGCATGGTGTTGCTGCTGATCGCCAACGATGCCTACTCCTTCATGATCGCCTGGGAGTCGATGTCCCTGACCGCCACTTTACTGGTCATGGCCAACCATCGCCTGGCGGAAGTTCGACGCGCCGGATTTCTGTACTTTCTTATTTCGCATGTCGGGGCGCTTGCACTGCTATTGGTTTTTGGCTTGTTGCAGGCCGATACGGGCGACTATACGTTTGCCAACATGCGCTCCCAGCATCTCGATATCTTCTGGGGATCCATCGCCTTTTTCCTGGCGTTGTTCGGCTTCGGCGCCAAGGCCGGAATTTTGCCGCTGCATGTGTGGCTGCCTGAGGCGCATCCCGCCGCACCTTCTCCCATTTCGGCATTAATGAGCGGCTTTGTCCTGAAAACCGGCATCTACGGCGTCTTACGCGTCACTTTTGATTTACTTCATATGCAAATCTGGTGGTGGGGCGCGCTGACCCTGGCATTGGGATTGGCAACGGCTTTGTTTGGCGTGGTGTTTTCTGCAGCACAAACCGACATGAAACGCTTGCTGGCGTATTCCTCGATCGAAAATATCGGCCTGATGTTCGTCGGTATCGGCCTGACGATCCTGTTCCGGGCCTATGACATGACTACCTTCGCAGCATTATCACTCACCGCGACGCTTTATCATGTGGCGAGCCATGCTGCGTTCAAGAGCCTGCTGTTCCTTGGAACCGGTACGGTCCTGCATGCCACGGGAGAGCGCAATCTCGGTCATCTTGGCGGTTTGATGCGCTACATGCCCTGGGTTGCCTGGCCGGCACTGGTCGGTGTCCTTGCTGCCGCAGGCTTGCCGCCCTTTGGTGGATTTATCTCGGAATGGCTATTGATTCAAAGTTTCCTTTTTACCCCTGAATTACCCAATTCTTTTCTCAATATGCTCATTCCGGTTGTCGCTGCCGTCATCGCTTTGGTGGGCGCATTGGCGGGGTATGTCATGGTCAAGTTTTTCGCCATTATTTTCCTTGGTCAGCCGCGAGAGCAAAAACTCACTCAGGCACATGATGCCAACAACTGGGAGCGTCTGGGATTCCTATGGCTCGTCGTCGCCTGCATCTTGCTTGGTCTGTTTCCAGTCCAGATAATACAAACGATAGACCGCGTCACAATGACCCTGATAGGGCAGGGCATCGGTGCAACGGTTGCCACCAATGGCTGGTTGTTGCTGGCACCCGTGACCCTGGCGCGTTCGAGTTACTCGCCAGTGATCTTCGTGATGGCACTCATCGCCTGCTTCGGCTTGGTATTTTTACTGGTGCGCCGCCTTTATCATGGTCGTTTCAGGCGTGCAGCGCCCTGGGGTTGCGGTTATCCGTTTCAAACCGCCCGTATGCAAGACACGGCTGAAGGGTTTGGCCAGCCCATCCGTGAAATTTTCAGTTCTTTCTTTCGCATGACGCGCGAACTCCCGAGCGCCTTTGATCTCGTGCCACGCTACAAGGTGACGATCGAAGATCCGTTCTGGGGATTGCTCTATCGTCCCATTGCGGCGCTGACCGAACGTATCGGCCACCTTGTCGGCAGATTGCAGCAGGGGCGCATTGCCGTGTATCTGCTCTATAGCTTTCTGACTTTGTTACTGTTGTTATTGCTGGTGGTGACACTATGATTAGCTTATTTGGTTCCATCTCGCAAATACTCGAGATTTTACTGGCGCTCGCGGCGGCGCCGCTCCTGACTGGCTGGGTCAATCAGTGCAGGGCCTGGCTGCAGAATAAATCTGCCCCCAGCCTGTTGCAGCCTTACCGCGTCTTGCATAAATTATTTTATAAGGACGTGGTGCTGGCACAGCATGCGTCGTCTCTTTTTCGTACCGCGCCTTATATTGTCTTTGGCTGCATGGCACTGGCCTGCAGTATTGTGCCCACGCTGTCAACGGACTTGCCCTTGTCCGCGGCGGCGGACGCCATTGCGCTGGTTGGCCTGCTGTCACTGGCGCGTGTTTTTATCTCTCTCGCGGCCATGGATGTGGGTACCGCATTTGGCACCATGGGCGCGCGGCGCGAAATGCTGGTGGGTTTTTTGGCTGAGCCGGCGCTCTTGATGGTAATGTTTGCCGCCTCGCTGTTAACGCAGTCCACGCTGCTGACCAGTATCGTCGCTCATCTGATCCATCAGGATCTGGCGATCTATCCCAGCCTCGCGTTTGCCGGAGTGGCCTTTACGATGGTGTCGCTGGCGGAAAACGCCCGCGTTCCGGTGGATAATCCGGCGACCCATCTTGAGGTCACGATGATCCATGAAGCGCTGCTACTGGAGTATTCCGGCCGCCATCTGGCCTTGATGGAGTGGGCTGCCAGCCTGAAACTGTTTGCCTATTCATGCATCGGTATCGCCCTGTTCATTCCCTGGGGAATCGCCGAAGCGAGTCATCCGATGGCGTTAATCTCTGCCTTGCCTATTTTAATCCTCAAGCTGGCCATTGGCGGTGCCGTGCTTGCGCTCATCGAAATGACCAGTGCCAAGATGCGTATTTTCCGTGTGCCTGAATTTTTGATGACCGCATTTCTGCTGGCTGTCATCGGCATGCTCGTTCACTTTTTGTTAGGCGCCTGAAATGATTAGCTTACCCCTGCAAATTTTGAATTTACTGGCAGCCTTGCTGCTGTTGATTACGTTTGCCATGCTCAGCCAGCGCCGCATCATTTCCCTGATCCACCTGTTCACCTTGCATGGCGTAGTGCTGGTTGCCACCGCGCTGGTCGTGGCCTATGTGACCAACGATAAACACGTGTATATGTCGGCGGCACTCACCTTTGTCCTCAAGGTTGTGATGATTCCCTGGATTTTGCATAAGTTAATCATCCGGCTCGATGTCAGGTGGGATGTCGAGCCGCTCATCAATGTCCCTGCGACGATGCTGATCGGCATCGTCCTGGTCATCATCGCCTTTAACCTGGCCTTGCCGGTGGCGCGCCTTTCTGACGCCATCGCCCACGGTACGCTGGGCATCGCGCTCGCCTGCATTCTTCTGTCGTTCATGATGATGATCACGCGTTCCAAGGCAGTGCCGCAAGTGATTGGTTTTCTGTCAATGGAAAATGGCTTGTTCTTTGCCGCGACCGCAGCCACCAGCGGCATGCCGATGATCGTTGAACTCGGTGTGGCCTTGTCTGTGTTGGGCGGCATCTTGATCCTCGGCGTGTTTTTGTTCCAGATTCGTGAACAGTTCGAAAACATGGATATCCGTAATCTGGAAACCCTGAAAGAGGACTGATATGACTCCCTTGTTACTCATTATCCTCATGCCGCTGATGGGCAGTGTGATCCTGGCCTTGGTTGGTCATCGTGACATTGCGCCTGAAGTCAATGTTGGCCTGAGTATGGGTACCTTCATTGCCGCCTCCTTGCTCACGGTCCAAATTATTGATAGCGGCCCGGCGTTTTCCTTTGGCAAGTTGTTCTTCGTCGATTCGCTCAATGTCTTCCTGGTGGCCCTCACGGCCTTCGTCGGGCTGACCACTTCCTTGTTTTCCCGTCCCTACATGCGCGTGGAGCGAGACAAAGGCAAAATGACGCCGATGCGCCTGCGCTTGTATCACAGCATGTATCAGTTCTTCATGTTCGCCATGTTTCTGGCGCTGATGACCAACAATATGGGCATCCTTTGGGTCGCACTGGAATTGGCAACTCTGGCCACGGTCTTGCTGGTCAGTGTCTACCGCACGGCAACCAGTCTCGAGGCGGCCTGGAAATATTTTATTATCTGCGGCGTCGGTATTGCCCTGGCCCTGTTTGGCACCATTCTTTTGTATCTTGCGGCAAACCGCCAGCTTGGTGAGGATTCCGATGCGCTGCTCTGGACCAATTTAAACGACATCAAGGCGCATCTTGAACCGCGCATCATGTCGCTCGCTTTGGTGTTCCTGCTGGTCGGTTACGGTACCAAAATGGGATTGGTGCCGCTGCATAACTGGCTGCCGGACGCGCATGCAGAAGGTCCGACCCCCATTTCTGCCGTATTGTCGGGTCTGTTACTCAACGTTGCCCTGTATGCCGTGTTGCGCTTCAAGGTGCTGGCGGACGGCGCCTTGCAAAATGGTTTGCCCGGTCAGTTGCTGGTGGGTTTTGGTTTGTTGTCCGTGGTCGTTGCCACTTTTTCGCTGTCGCGGCAAAAAGATGTGAAGCGTATGTTTTCCTATTCGTCCATTGAACATGTCGGCCTGATGACCTTTGCCTTCGGCATTGGCGGGCCCATTGCGACCTACGCAGGCCTGCTGCATATGACGGTACACTCGCTGGTCAAATCGGCGATCTTTTTTACCGTCGGACACGCTTGCCAGAAGGCCGGAACGCAGGTGATGGCCGATATCCGCGGACTGGTCAAGGTCAGCCCTGCGGTAGGCTGGGGCATGCTGATCGGTTCGCTGGCGATTTTAGGCATGCCACCATTTGGTGTTTTTTCCAGCGAATTTCTGATTCTGACCACTGCCATGCGCGAATTACCCTGGGCGACACCCATCCTGTTAATTTCGCTCGCGGTAGCCTTCGCCTCCATCTTTAGCCGCGTACAGGAAATGGTCTTTGGCGAAACTACGGCCAAACCGCTGGCCCATTCGCCGGCATTGCTGCCGGTGTTTCTCCACCTCGGTCTTGCCCTGTTACTGGGCCTGTATATTCCGCCTTACCTGGACCAGTGGCTCCGGCAAGCGGTTCACATCATCGTGGGGTAAAACATGCACACTGACTTGTTAGCTGATATTTTTAGTACCCGCTACGATGCGCGTTTTACGCTATTGTCTACAAGCCCTGCGGCCTGTATCGCTACGGTTGATGCCTTGCAATGGAGCGCCATTGCGCAAAAACTCAAGGCCGGAGGCGGGCGCTTCATCTCGTTATGGGGCAGCGACAGGCAGGCATCCGGTGAACATTTTTCCATCTCGGCCGCCTATTGCGCCGCCGAAGGCCTGTTCTGGCTACGCCTTGAAGTGCGCGAAGAGGAAGGCTATCCCGATCTCTCGACGATCTTTCCCGCTGCCCTGAGAATGCAACGCAGCCTGTTTGATCTGCTCGGTGTTGGCGCCAACGGGGCGCTCGATAAGCGTCCCTGGCTCAATCATGGCGAGTGGCCAGATGATTACTTTCCCTTACGCCATGACAGCATCCCCCCGGAACCTGGCAGTAGTGTCCCAGCTGAGTACCCGTTTGTATCGGTAGAAGGCGAGGGTGTCCACGAAATGGCGGTAGGACCGGTGCATGCAGGGATCATTGAACCCGGACACTTTCACTTTTCCATTGTCGGCGAAAAGGTGTTACGTCTGGAGCAGCGCTTTGGTTACGTCCATCGCGGTATTGATCAGTTGATGATCGGTAAAAGTCTGATCGAAGGGGGCCGGATTGCAGGACGTGTCTCGGGTGATTCCACTGTCGCTTTTGCCTGGGCCTATTCGATGGCGGCCGAGAACGCCTGCGCTATCGAGATTCCACAACGGGCCCGATGGCTGCGGGTACTCTTGCTCGAAAGGGAAAGAATCGCCAATCACCTGACCGATCTGGGGGCAATGGCAAACGATGCCGGTTTCGCTTTTGGTCCGGCGCAATTTAGCCGTCTCAAGGAAGACTGGGTCCGGCTGAACCACCATCTTTTTGGTCACCGTTTCCTGATGGACCGGATTATTCCGGGCGGCGTGACAGTTGACCTTGATCCCGTGGGCCTGAAAGTGCTCTTCAGGCAGTGTGACGAGATTGAAAAAGAAGTGCAGGCCTTACGTCTCATCTACGATGGACACGCCGGTTTGCAAGACCGCTTTATTGGTGCAGGAAGAGTATCGCCCAAGTTGGCAGCCCAGCTCGGACTGTGCGGCCTGTTGGGTCGTGCCAGCGGACAGGCATGGGATGCGCGCATCGATCAGGCCAGCGGTCCGTATGCATTGCTCAAGGTCAGGATGGCGAATCACCTCAATGGTGACGTTGCGGCGCGCATGACGGTGCGCTTTGATGAAGTTTTTGAATCCTTGCGCTTGCTGCGCGAGGTCATGCGCCAGTTACCCGCTGGCCCGGTTGCCGTTCATTTGCCGGCAACATACGTGACAAAAATAGAAAATACAGAAAATACAGAACATATAGCAAGTGCTGGCATAGGTTGGCTCGAAGGCTGGCGCGGTGCCATTTTTGTGGCACTTGA
Source organism: Oxalobacteraceae bacterium (assembly GCA_947466695.1). GTDB lineage: Bacteria > Pseudomonadota > Gammaproteobacteria > Burkholderiales > Burkholderiaceae_D > Undibacterium. The sequence goes on from CANIFC010000026.1 coordinate 12,874, forward strand.
AACAGCGCCGGACGGAAGTATCCTGCGCTGCCATTTTCATGATCCCTCGTGGCAGAACTGGCCAGTCTTGCAGCACGCCATCATGGGCAATATTCTTCCTGATTTCCCCCTGATCAATAAATCGTTCAATCTCAGTTACGCAGGACATGACCTCTGATGTGGAAAATTCTCAAACAAGTGGTGCGCACAGGCATTCCGACCGAAGTGGCGCCGGAGCCCGAGGATGCCTGGCGCACCGAATGCCAGAAAATTCAGGCTGACATTCTTCGCATACTCGGTCGCGCGCTGTGTATCCGCGCCGTCGATGCAGGCTCTTGTAACGCCTGTGAAATTGAATTAAATGCCTTGAGTAATCCCTATTACAACATCGAAGGTCTCGGGATCAAGTTTGTCGCCAGCCCGCGCCATGCCGACATGCTGCTTGTCACCGGCGTGGTCACGAGCAATATGTCAACGGCGCTGCAACTTGCCTATGACGCGATACCTGACCCGAAACTGGTCGTTGCCATCGGTGAATGTGCCGGCAACGGTGGTCTGTTTGGCGAGAGTTATGCAAGCCGCGGACGTGTGTCGAACGTCATTCCGGTTGACGTAACGGTGCCAGGGTGTCCGCCGCCACCACTAGAGATATTAAGGGGAATCCTGTCGGCAGTCTCGTTACCTTCTGCGACAGGTGCCACCGCCCGGGCATTACTCAATAACACGCAATAACGCTTACCGACATTGAATTTTCTGCAAATAAGAGTAAATTAAATAGCGGATAAACATAATTAAAGCAAAAAAATATATGCTGAATATTGTAATTAAATTATAATTCGCATTAACTTAGATTAGAGGTAGTGGCGATGGAAAACAAGACAGCCAGATTAACGGTATTAGTTGATCCAATAAAGAAAAAAGCATTTGAAGAACTCTGTTCCGGTCAGGATCTCACCCCATCTCAGGTAATCCGGCAATTGATGCGTGAATATATGGAACGTCATGGCATTGAATACAGCACAAAAAGCAAAATTGGCGCGGCGAAGAAATAACCAGTGCGTAGCGCATCCATCGGGATTGGCGTGGTATCCATGCCAATCCCGATGGGGCCGGAGTGAGGTGATAAACCGGTTTCAGTGCCGTTTCATTCTCTTTGATCGAATGATAACGTCGTCGAGTATCGGGACAATCGCCAGAATCAGGAGCAGGAAGGCAAGCGGGATCGTTGAGCTGAATCCCACGTACTTAAAGCCAAGCGCACCAGCGAGGGCGCCAACAAAAAACATCCCGAGAAATGAACCCATCAGCCGTAGTTTGTAACGGTTGGCCAAGACCATTTCTTCAGCGGGATGTTCTTTTTCAACATTCCAGTAAAACAATTTTCCTAATTCTATCCCCAAATCTGTCACGATTCCGGTGACGTGGGTGGTACGAATCACCGAATTTGAAATTTTGGTGATGATGGCGTTCTGCAGCCCCATGATAAAGCACAGCAGCATGACCGTCAGGGATACGTAAAAACCCATGTGCCGTGCCAGATTCGCTCCGGCTAGTCCAAAACACAAGAGCAAGAACGCTTCCAGCATGAGCGACAGGGCATAAATGCTGCGCAGGCGTTGTCTACGCGCCCAGTTAATCAGGATGGCTGAGCAGGCGGCACCGGCAACGAAGGACATTAACGCGCCCAACCCTGCGAGCGCCAGCCCCACGTAGCCAAGCGCGAGATCATCCGCCATGGATGACAATATTCCTGTCATGTGAGAAGTGTATTGGGTAACAGCAAGGAAGCCACCGGCATTAGCCGCGCCAGCGATAAAGGCGAGCGCCATACCGAGACGGATATTGGCCTTTTCGGTACGTCTTTTGCCAGTGAGGCGCCTTAAGAAACGAATTGTCATCGTTGGGAAATCATGCAGTAATTCATCAGTCTCTCTTTTGTCTATTTTTTCAAAATTTTTTTCTCATCTCGCCGGAATCGTGAATGGTCGCCAGCGATGCAGGTGATTGAGTAACAATCTTATTGTGGCATAGTAAGCAATATATACCGTAAGCAAAATCACAGGTAGAAATTAAGCGCATCCAGTGGGAGCGGTTGGTGGAACCATCGGCCCTGAAAATACCTTAATTTAAAACATCGCATCCTGGTGTGGCAATGTGATTCGAAACTTTGAAATTGAATCTATACATTATAATACGGTGATAATTTTAGTTGCCTATAATGAGAGATTGATCTTACTTCTGGCAGATCACTGCTGCGACAATTCCAACGGGAGTTTGCTGGTCATGGAGGCGTAATGGCAGATCGTACTTTCTTGCCTATCCGATCAAGGAAAAATAACCGGACTTAAAGCGAGTTAATGAGATGATCTCCGGCGTCTCTGTTCGCTAGCGCGCATACTTTGATCCCATTGTGTGGTTTAATCGGCCGGTCGAATTTTATCAGACGAATTTTTGGTCAATATGCCTTTTTGATCTGCGTATTGACTGCTCGCCCTCATCGTCGTTTGAACGGACACTATGATTTCCAATCCACACTGGTTCTTGCTGGTTGGAGGTTTGCTGCTATTCATCGGGCTGACTTCTTCCAAAATAAAAATATTACCCGTCACGCCGGCCATTATCTACCTTGCCGTTGGCACTCTGGTGGGCCCTTCTGTACTCAATCTTTTTCACTTCAATCCGCTCAAACAATCGGCACTGCTCGAGATTTTGACTGAGGTTGCTGTACTCATTTCACTGTTTTCCGCCGGGGTCAAGATGCCCTCGCCGGTGGGCTTCAAGCGCTGGCGTATTCCGGTAATGCTGGCGACCGTATCGATGACGATCAGCGTTGCGATGGTTGCTGCCTTTTGCTACTACGTATTTGGCATGCCTCTTGGTGCCGGCATTTTGCTCGGTGCAATCGTTGCCCCGACCGATCCGGTGCTGGCAACGGACGTGCAGATCCGTCATCCGGGCGACCATGACCAGTTACGCTTTACCCTCACTTGCGAAGCGGGCATGAACGATGGCAGTGCGTTTCCATTTGTGATGCTCGGGCTTGGTATGCTGGGACTCGACAATGTGGGTAAAACCGGTCTTAACTGGGTCATGATCGATGTGGTATGGGCAACTGTGGCGGGTATCGGGCTTGGCGTTGTTTGCGGCGTGTTACTGGCCAGGATGATCTGGAAGATTCGCGGCCAGAGTCGTGAACTGATGGGAGACTTTCTTGGTCTCGGTATGATCGGTGTGGTGTACGGCCTCAGTGTGATGATTGGCGCCTGGGGATTTCTGGCGGTTTTCTTTGCTGCGGTCGCCCTGCATCAGACCGAGCTGAAACTGGCCAGTGAAGTCATGTTTAAACAGCGTAAACATAAGCAGGATAAACAACGAAAACTTGATAAACAAGCAAAGCAAAATAAGCTAAACCAAGTTAAGCTCGTCACTTCCACGCTAGATGGTCTGGCAACACCCATAGCGGAAAGCGTTACCGGGAATCACAAGTTCAAGGATGAGCCACCTCCTACCGTCAGCGAAGGTTCACTGGTATTCAAAGAGCATCTTGAACGACTCTCTGAAGTGATTCTGGTGCTGCTCGTCGGAGGCATGCTGTTTACGGATTCGTGGAGCTGGGGCGCGGTAGGATTTGCGTTATTCCTGTTCCTGGTGGCGCGCCCGGTCAGCGTGATGATAGGAATGCTGGGTAGCGGCGCATCGTGGCGCAAGCGCTGCCTGACTGGCTGGTTTGGTGTGCGCGGCATCGGCTCCTTGTATTATCTGATGTATGCGATTCAGCATGGCTTGCCAGAATCTCTGTCTTTGCAGTTCCTGCAGCTCACCCTGATCGTCATTACCCTGTCTATCGTTGTTCACGGCATCAGCGCCCAGCCCCTGATGACCATTTTCTGGCGGCGGAAACCCTAGTCAGAATCAACTTCCGGCAAAAGATAACAGGGCGCTGGAAGGGAACGTCCTGTAGCGCACATTCAGCCCACTTTTATCTCCATGTGGTCAGGGCAGGGTGGGTGCGTGGGTGGATGGTTGCTGCTGGTAGTGACGTAATGACAGTATTGGCGGCGGCGATAGTGACACACAATCAGCCGGGTGCACGCTATGAGGGTGTCTTGACGCTACCGAGCGTTCAGGCAAGACGTAAGCAGTTTTAAATCGCGTCGATAACTTGGTAAATTTCAGTTAATTTCTTTCACTTTCCCTTCAGGTACATCTGGTCATTGAAGGTAAATAGCCAGGTTGGCCGGTAGACCGCGAAAACGGTCACCAGAAAACCAACCAGAAACGCTTCCCCCCACGCCAGCAGCAACATATAGGCAATTGCATCTGCGGGAATTATTTTTTCCGGAAACAGCACAGAGCGCATCAGAAACTCCAGTAACCCCGTTCCGGCCTGAACCGCCAGTGCGCCAAAGAAGCCATTGCCAAATAAATAGACAAACATATGCTGTGGTAAATATTTCTGTGTGCCGCGCAAGATTACATCACTGAGCCAGGTCGGTATTGCCGCCAGTAACAGGATGTTGATTCCGAGATTACCCCATTCCCCGTCAAACTCAGCTGTGTAGGCAAAGACCGCAATTGCAGCACCAATAAAGGCCAGTGGACGGCCAAACATCAAGGTGAGCAAGGCAACTCCCAATAAATGCAAATGCAGATCCGGTTGCACTTGTATCCGCATGCGCCAGAGCAGCGTCAGCACAATGATACTTGCGCACCATGCAGAAAATACGGTTGGCTCCTGTAGCTCCTTCCATGGGATTTTCCTGACGCTTAATGACAGCAAAACCAGTGCCATCAAGAGGGATGTCAGGCTCAGGAACGTCGTTAATGGCGTGAAAAATAGTCCCATGAGCTATTGTTGCCTGAAGTGAGTGAAGTTATCTTGATAGTAAAACAATCATCATTTTTTCAAATTGCCAGCTTGATCCCGCTCTAGCTTTTATTCTTTGCATGATCAGCATACTGGTATGAGATATTTTTTACTACTATTTTTACCACTATTTTTATTAACTTATTTACTGAGTTACTATTTTTATTGACACTTTTTGCACAGTCGCCGCTATCGGTTACAAAGGATAATTTGTCCCGTTCATGTTACCAGACGAAGGCTATTAGCCCGCCGTAGCCTGATGCGCGGTAATCACCGCATGGGCGATCAGATCTAGCGCCGGTCTGACCTTACCCTGTTTATCCGTCCAGACCTTCGGCGTCAGCGCGCCAGACAACGCTATGCTGTCACCGTCGGCAAGCGCCAGCAGTGCAGCACGTACGTCATCCTTGAAAGCAATGACGTTACAAAAAATTAATTCACCGTCATCCGTAGCAGCGCGTACCTTGCAGGTGACATACGCCGAGCCGGCTTGCCCGCTGCGTTCTTCGGCGTGGCCATATAAGCGTCCGGCAATAAGTGCGTCTATCATTTTTTGTAATTCTTTCTACATTTTTAAATGTGGCCATGAAGATCTGGCTAAGCTGGCATTTTATCGTGCGCCGTAGTAAAACGCCTACCAAGTAATCAATCAAGAACATTTTTCTCAAAAATATGTTGATCGATTAACTATTGATTTACTGCACCTGCACCTGCATTTCCGGTCCGGGAGTTCCAACTTTGAAAGTGACTTCAATCTGCACATTATCTTCTTTGCCATATATCAATCACGACTAGTTTTGCGCTGGTTTAATGGTTTACAGTCAAAGAAAACGGTCTATTTCGATAAAGGTGCGCCAAAATCAATCGATTCATTGGCTCGCCGATCCTTGTATCTGCGCTGTATTTGTACGGGGCAAGTAAATGATGCAGGTATTTTTGCCAAGGAGAATGGGTTGACCAGATTATTTGTCGCTCTTGAACTGCCGCCAGCAATTTGTGCCGCGCTTGCACAGCGACAACTACAGCCCCGGCCAGGAATTCGTTTGGTAGATAGTCAACAGATGCATCTCACCCTGCACTTTATCGGTGAGGCATCATTGCCGCATGTCGCCGATGCCCTGCAAATCGTGAAAAGCCAGGCTTTTTGTTTCGATATTGCGGGGCTGGGAAAATTTTCTGGCAAGGATGGCAGGGCGACCATCTGGGCGAAGGTACCTGCTGATCCTGCGCTTGAGGGTCTGCGTGATGCTATCGGTACCGCTTTATCCGCAACAGGATTTCATCCGGACCTACGAGGCTACCGACCCCACATTACGCTAGCGCGATGCGAGGCAAGTGTTCCGGCAAACCTTATCGAAAAATATATGGCAGCGAACGCCGGTCTGGAATTGCCAGCAATAGAAGTTACCGGTTTCGCTCTTTATTCCAGCACAAACACCAACGCAGGAGCGCAGTACTGTATTGAGCACTGGTATCACCTGAGAATTTAGCAGATCAAGTTCGTCGAAAAAATCATTGGGGACGTCCACTTGACGCGGTGGAGGTGGCCGGAGAACAGAAATTGCCGTTATTGTTTATGAAATAATTTTCAACTTACAGGGTGAATTACCCTGGTATCGACCTTTATCTGCGAAAAGGAAAATCAGCCATGAGTCATCAATTCGAAGCCACAGCTGTCAAGCTCTCTCAGGGACCGCTTGGAATTATCGCGCTCTTTATTGTACTTATTCACGGTTTTGCCAGTCTTGTGCTTGGTCTCGCTAATGATATTGGTGAAGAAAATCGCTCCAGGCTTGTCTGGTTTCTGGTGTCTTTCCCCGTGCTCGTTTTTTTTGTCTTTGCCTGGCTGGTGAGTCAGCACCACGCCAAGTTATATCCACCTCAGGCCTTTCGGGATGAGGGGTATTTTGTCAATCTCGCTTTCGGCCACGCCAGCTTCGACAGTCCTGATGTACAGAGTCCAGCTCAAAAAAAATGGTCATCACCTATCTATCCTCTCAAGACAGGACTAGCTGGAAATCTTTTCTGGCTAGGTCACGATCTGATGTGGAGTGCGGATGTACTCCTGCGCAAGGGCCCGCCTGAGCAGGTACTGATCGGACTCGATCAGGCCCGTCACCATTTGGTGCAGGTGGGACTTGGCAATACGCCTTTTGAACATGAGATTGCTAGCCTGGCGACATTGATTGGGCAACCTGCAGAATTGTCATCCGTTCTCAGGAATGACTATGCCAGCCAATTGGGCTCGCTCATTGACCGGATCGGAATGTCTGCGGAAGCGGCGCAAGCGCAGTTTGTCGTACCTCCTCACTGGAAACGTGTGCGTAACTAGTGTTGATTTTATTAAATGATTACCATTGCTTGTCAGCAGGCCAGAGTCAAAATGAGGAAGCCGCGATTTTCAATAAGCTCCGGCACTTCAGTGATTGAAAAAAGCCGGAGCGCGATTGGATCTGGGTACATTTAAACAAACGACACTTTTGTTTCACAGGATTTCTTGTAAATCCTTGGCCAGCAAGGCTTTGAGCCACTTTTCAACCTTCCAATTTTAGCCTCAATCCCCAGCAGGATTTTTGGGAAGTGCCAAGCCGATCGAATCGATCATGCGTTCATCCGAGAAGTCGAATTCCCCGTGCAGGTTGAAGTGCTTCCAGGTTGCGGCCGATCCATTGCGAATCGCTTCGATCAGTTCCGCCTTGCGTTCCTCGTTTTTTTCGACGGTAAGTTCGCGTGAGAGATAAAGATAGTTCCAGCACACGATCGTATTCTTGATCAAGCGACGGCAGCCCTCGGCGATTTCCTGGTCTTCTTTTTCGCTTTGGATGAATTCGTTGTTGTGGCCGAATGAAATGGCCTTGGAAAACTTGTTCGCACCTTCGCCCTTGTTGAGA